>NZ_JAYRYM010000204.1:0-6693 GCF_041917035.1 Devosia sp.
CCCCGATCGAGGTGCCGGCGATGACACTGGGCCTGAGGCCGATTTCGTCCATCGCCTCGATATAGGGGATGTGGGTGAGCCCGCGCGCCGATCCGCCGCCCAGCGCCACCCCGATGCGCGGCTCCGACACCCGGGACGGCGGGCGCTCGACGAACTCGCCGCGCAGCCGCTGGACAATCTCCTGCCCTCGCCGCTGCAGCGGCGTCGGTGCGGCCGGCGCTGTCGGGTCCTGGGTCATGCTGACCATCTAGGCTACGCCCGCCCGGTTTATAAGAGGTTCAGCCTTTCTCGCGTGTCACCGCGCGCCAGCCGATGTCGCGCCGGCAGAAGCCCTCGGGCCAGTCGATCCTGTCCACCGCCGCATAGGCGCGGGCCTGCGCCTCGGTCACGGTCGCGCCGAGAGCGGTGACGTTCAGCACCCGGCCGCCATTGGCGAGCAGCCGGCCGCCGACCCGCATCGTGCCGGCATGAAAGACCACGAGGTCCGGCCCGTCGAGCCCGTCGGCGCCGGTGATCTCGCTGCCCCGGCCGGGATCGACCGGGTAGCCTCGGGTCGCCATGACCACCGTCAGCGCCGCCGCGTCGGTGAACTCGGGCCGATAGCCGGCGAGCTGGCCCCGCGCCGTGCGCTCGAGCATCTCGATCGCATCGGACCTGAGCCGCAGCATCAGCACCTGGCACTCGGGATCGCCGAAGCGCACATTGTACTCGATCAGCTTGGGACCGGTGCTGGTCACCATGATTCCGGCGTAGAGCACGCCGGTGAACGGGGTGCCGCGCTCCGCCATGCGCCGGATCGAAGGGCCGATGATCTCGCGTTCGACCCGGGCGGTCATCTCGGGTGTCATCACCGGGGCCGGCGAATAGGCGCCCATGCCGCCGGTATTGGGTCCGCGGTCGCCGTCCCAGACGCGCTTGTGGTCCTGCGCGCTGGGCAGCATCACCACGTTCTCGCCGTCGCTGAGGGCGAAGATCGAGGCTTCCTCGCCCTCGAGATACTCCTCGATCACGACGCGCGAGCCGGAGGCGCCGAACGCCCCCGAAAAGCAGTCGCGCACCGCGTCCTCGGCCTCGGCGAGCGTCATCGCCACGGTGACGCCCTTGCCGGCGGCCAGCCCGTCGGCCTTGATGACGATCGGGGCCCCCCTCTGCCGGACATGGTCGAGGGCAGGGGCCTCGGCCTCGAAGCGGCCATAGGCCGCCGTCGGCACCCCCGCCTCGTCGCACAGCGCCTTGGTGAACGCCTTCGACCCCTCGAGCTGTGCCGCTGCCCGCGACGGGCCGAAGCACAGCAGTCCCGCCGCGCGCACGTCGTCGCCGAGCCCGGCCACCGCCGGCGCGTCCGGTCCGATGACCACGAAGTCGACCTGGTTGCGCCTCGCGAACTCGATCACTGCCGCGTGGTCGGTAATGTCGCAGATGACGTTCTCGGCAAAGCTCGCCGTGCCGCCATTGCCGGGCATCACGAACAGCTTGTCGCAGCGCTCCGATCTGGCGATGGCCCAGGCCAGCGCGTGCTCGCGGCCACCCGATCCGATCACCAGAATGCGCATGCGCCCTCCCGATATCCGCCTCCTCTCCGTCGCGGAGGAGACACGGCCGCCCTCTAGCACGGGCCCTCCACCCAAGGCCAGTCTGGCCGCTTGCCAGGGCGCCGGCTGCTGGCGCATATGCAGCCGGCAGGGGAGATCGGCATGAACGAGACGAGGATCGAGCGGACGACGCGACGCCGGCCGATGTCGCGGCTCGGCCCGCCCAGCACCCTGCCGCGCTTCCGCTGGCAGCAGCCCATCGCCGATACCGACCCGCCGCCCAATCGCGGCCTGACCTCCGAGGAGAGCCGGCACGGCTTCAACTGGGGCCGCGATTCGATCCTGCCCTACCGCGTCTATGACGATTACGACCGGAACCCGGTCGAAAAGGACATGGAGGTGATCCTCGTCTCCAACGGCCGCCTCGAGGCCAGCGTGGCGCCGCAGTTCGGCGGGCGCCTGCTGTCGCTGCGCGACCTGCGGCTCGGGCGCGATCTGGTGTTCGCCAATCCGGTGTTCCAGCCGGCCAACCTCGCCTCGCTCAATGCCTGGTTCTCCGGTGGCATCGAGTGGAACGGGCTCGTGCCAGGGCACACCCCGTTCACCGTGGCGCCGGTGTTCGGCGGTATCGTCGAGACCGAGCGCGGGCCGATCCTGCGGCTCTACGAGTTCGACCGGGTCGTAGAGGCGAGCTGGCAGATCGACCTGTTCCTGCCGGCCGGCGACGATCGGCTGTTCGTCCATGGCCGCATCGCCAATGCCGGTGACACGGCCCGCCTCGCCTATTGGTGGACCAATGTCGCGGCCCCGATGCAGCCGGGCATGCGGGTGCTCAGCCCGGCCGACTACGCCATCGAGCACGTGCCGCCCGGTAACGAACTCGGCCGCTTCCCGTTCCCCGATCCCGACCGCTTCGACGGCTCCTACCCCGATCGCTGGCGCGATGCGACCTCGGTCTTCTTCCGCGCCCCGGAGGCGCCGCGCCGCTTCATCGCCGCGCTCGACGCCGACGGAATCGGCCTTGCCCAGGCCGCGACGGCGGAACTGGTCGGCCGCAAGTTTTTCTACTTCGGCACCGCGCCGGGCGGCCGGCAGTGGATGGACTATCTCGCCCGGCCGGGCGAGGGCGACTATATCGAGATCCAGAGCGGCATCAGCCCGACCCAGAACCAGCGCTTCGAGCTGCCCGCCCGTGGCGAGGTGCAGTGGACCGAGGTCTATGGCGCGCTGGAGCTCGGCCCGTCATCCGCCCACGACCCGGACTACAGGACCGCCGCCGCGGCGGCGGCAACGGCCATCGACGGGCGGTTTCCCGGCGCCGAACTCGCCGCGATCGACCGCTTTCTGGCCGAGGCGGCGACGCGGCCGCTGACGCGACGCCTGTCGGCCGGCGCGCCCTGGGGAGGTCGTCACGAACGCCTCACCGGTCGGCCGGTCGCCGCCGGGCTCGATTTCACCGTCCGGGGCGCCGACGATTGCTGGGACGACCTGCTGCGTCTGGGGACGTTCTCGCTCGGGAGCCTCGAGGAGGTCCCTGCGGACATCGCGGTCTCCCGCCAGTGGGTCGCGGCGCTCGAGCACAGTTCCGAGCGGCACGGCGAGACCTGGCTGCACGCCCTGCTGCTCTCCATCGCGGCACTCGATCGCGACGAGCGCGAGACGGCCCGCGCGCTGGTGGAGCGCAGCCTCGCGCTGCGGCCAACCTGGCTGGGACTGCGGCAGCGGGCCCTGCTCGCCACCGGTCCGGCCGAGGCGGAAGCCGACTACCTGAGGGCCTGGTCGATGGCCGGGGCGCCCCCGGCGCTGGCGGCCGAGATCGCCGATTTCCTCGTTGCGCAGGAGCGGTCCGCGACGCTCGAGGCCTTCGTCTCCGCCCTGCCGGCCTCGGCCCTCGACAACGAGCGCGTGCACCTCGCGCGGGCCCGCGTGGCCGCGGCCACCGGCGACCTTGCGACGCTCGAACGCCTGCTGCGGCGGCGCTTCGCCACCATCCGCGAGGGCGAGCGGCTGCTCGGCGAACTCTGGCGCGCGCTGCAGCGCGGTCGCCTCGGCGAGACCCTCGGGCGCGAGCCGACCCCCGCCGAACTCGCGGCGCACCTCCGCGCCCACCCGCTCCCTCCGCATCTCGATTTCCGCATGCAGTCCGGCGAGGCTTGACGGACTCGGCCCTTCTCCCGCACCTGTTGGCCATGCCCGCTCCCCTGACCAACGCCGCCGAGTTCACCGTCTCCGAGATCGCCCAGGCGGTGAAGCGCACCGTCGAGGAGGAGTTCGGCCATGTCCGCGTGCGCGGCGAGATTTCCGGCTTTCGGGGCCAGCACTCCTCCGGCCACGCCTATTTCACGCTCAAGGACGAGAACGCGGCGATCGACGCAGTGGTGTGGAAGGGGACCTGGCCACGGCTGATCTTCAAGCCGGAAGAGGGCCTCGAAGTCATCGCCACCGGTCGGCTGACCACCTTCCCGCGCTCCTCGAAATACCAGATCGTCATCGAGCAGATCGAGCCGGCCGGCGCCGGCGCCCTGATGGCGCTGCTCGAGGAGCGGCGCAGGAAGCTCGCCGCGGAGGGCCTGTTTGCCAGCGAGCGCAAGCGCCGGCTGCCGTACCTGCCGCGCGTCATCGGTGTCGTCACCTCGCCGACCGGTGCGGTGATTCGCGACATCCTGCACCGCATCGCCGACCGCTTTCCGAGCCACGTCCTCGTCTGGCCGGTGCGCGTGCAGGGCGAGACCGCCGCCGCCGAGGTGACGGCGGCGATCAACGGTTTCAACGCCCTTGTCCCCGGTGGGGCGATCCCGCGGCCGGACCTGCTGATCGTCGCGCGCGGTGGCGGCTCGATCGAGGATTTGTGGGGCTTCAACGAGGAGATCGTCGTCCGGGCGGTGGCTGCGAGCCGCATCCCGGTGATCACCGCCGTCGGGCACGAGACGGACACGACGCTCGTCGACCACGCCTCGGACCATCGTGCCCCGACACCGACCGCGGCCGCCGAGGCGGCGGTGCCGGTGCGCCTCGAACTCGTCGGCTATGTCGATGATCTGGGGTTGCGCCAGCGCCAGGCGGCGCGGCGCATGGCGGGCAACGCACGGGATCGGCTGCGCGCCGCCGCGGCCGGGCTGCCACGCCCGCTCGATCTCGTCGCCTCGGCGCGGCAGCGGCTCGACCTGGCCTCCCTCAAGCTCTCCGCCGCCCTCAGCCATGCCGGGCAGAAAAAGCGCATCGAGTTCGGTCGCCACGCCGGCAAGCTCGCGCCGATGCTGCTCGTCCAGCGCGCGCGGGTGCTTCGCACGCGCCTCGACGACCTGTCGCGGCGGGCCGATACGGCCGCTTCGCGCGTTGCCGAACGCAAGCGGGCCCGCCTTGCCGCCATCCGGCTGGCGCCCACGGCGCTGCGCAGCGACATCCGGCATGCCCGCACCAGACTGACCCCGCTGCTGGCACGGCTCGATCCGGCCCTGCGGCGTCTCCTCGAGCAGCGCGCGCAGCGGCTGGTCTCGGCGGCAAAGCTGCTCGAATCGGTGAGTTACCGGAACGTCCTCGCCCGCGGCTTTGCCGTCGTCACCGTTGCCGAGGGACACATTGTCCGCCAGACCGGCCAGGTGCGGCCCGGCGACCAGGTGGCGCTGATGCTCAGCGATGGCACCCTTCCGGCCCTGATCGGCGACGGCCCGGCGCCGCGCCGGCGGCCGCGGCCCCGCCCCGCCGACGAGCAGGAGAGCCTGTTCTGATCCGGCCGACCGACCTGGCCTTGTGCCGGCCCTAGAGGTCGTTGGCCTCGACCATGATCATCTTCACGGCATTGTCCTCGACGATGCCGCACCAGACATTGCCGCCGACGGGGCGCAGGGCGCAGCCGGGGCTGGCATTGGCGATGGCGACCGGCAGGTTCTTCCATTCGCTGAAGGCACCGTGCCAGCTCTTCACCCACAGGCGCTTGCCCGGGCCGTTGGCAAACAGGTAGAGCGTGTCCCCCGCCTCGCCGGTGACCACCGGCGAAACCGTGCCGATGACCTGGCCCTGCCAGTCGGCGATGAGGATGTCGCTGCCTGATGTGCGCGTCAGGTCGGAATACTGCACCGGGCTGCCGCTCGAGGTGTCGTAGCAGTGCGCGCCGACCACGAGGATGTCGGTGCAGGTGAGGGTACCGCCGACCTTGACCTCGAGGTTCTGCCAGTCCGTCCAGTCGTCTCCGTCGAAGGCGTTGAGGAACAGCAGGTTTTGCGGTCCCGAGACAAACACGTTGAGCATCACGGCGCCGTCCTCGTCCGTGTTGCGCGCGATGCCCGGGGCGGCCGTGGCGAAGCCGCCGAGATTTTCCCATTCGCTCCAGGTGAACGACTTGGCGTTGTGGCGGATGTGGAAGACGTTGTTGTCGGGGCCCACCGCGACGCAGTCGATCAAGGCGCCGGTGGTGGCGACACAGGCCGGGTCGGATTTGAGCAGCAGGTCGCCGATCGGCGCCCAGCCGGACCAGCCGGCCCCCTGGCCGTCGCCGACCTGGGCGTACATGTGGCCGTCGGTGCCGCGCACGAACACCGCCACCGCGTCGCTTCCGCCGGGCTTGTACCAGACGACGCTGGGTGTCCCGAGCGCCGAGCCGCCGAGGTCGTAGGTCTCGATGGCGCCGGCGCCGGCGACGGCCGCGGTCATTGCCCCGGTGAAGGCGGCGGCGAAAACGATGGATCTGTTCATGTTGCCCCTCGGCTTGCTGTCGGCGCGGCGTCATGATCTCGCCGCGTTCGGGCCACCATGGCGCCGCCAGTCTGAACCGGGGCGGATGGCGGCGTTCAGATTGGCGTCAGCCTTGGCAAAGCCAGCCATCTGGGCCTATATCCAGATTGGACCAGCAAGGCGCCCCGGATGAACATCTTCGACAAGACCTTTTCGCCATCCGAGGCCGAGCTTCGCTACCTCGATGCCGATTATGTGGTTGTAAGGCCTGGCAGTTTTGTCCGCTGTGCGATCACCGGCGCGGCCATTCCGCTGGACGAGCTGACCTACTGGAACGTCGACCGGCAGGAGGCCTATGCCACCGCGGACGCCGCCCACGAGGCGTTTCGGCGCTACGGCCTGACGAGCCGCTAGGCCATGGCGGCACCCGGCCCGCGACGGCCCGGATGGCTGAAGCGCTTGCGCTACCGTCTCGAGGCCGGTGTGCTGC
>NZ_JAYRYM010000205.1:0-6686 GCF_041917035.1 Devosia sp.
CCCGCCTGCTGCGCCACATCGACGAACCCCCCGTCCGCCTGCTGCAGCATCAGGTTGTTGGGGTCGGCATTGGCGAAATCCTCCATGCGATCGACATTGCCCTTGGCGATGAACAGGTCGAGCCGGCCATCGTTGTTCACGTCCTCGAACTGGGTGTGCCAGGCGGTGCTGGGCCTGAGGTCATCGCCGAAGCTCGGCCGATGGGCGGTGACGCCGCGGCGATAGGCGATATCGGCATAGGTCGGGCGCGCGGCGCCGCCGGCGGGCGGTTCGGCCAGGGTCTGCAGCTTGTTGTCGGCCATGCTGGTGATGAAATAGTCGGGATAGCCGTCCCCCGTCAGGTCGGCCGAGGCGATGCCCATTCCCCAGATGCGGAGCACCTTCCAGCCCTCTGCGGCAGTGTAGAGGCTGGGTGGTGCACCGGCCGGCAGCTTCCACAGCTGTTCCTGCCCGCCCTCGTAGTACTCCCGGTCGTTGGCGATGCGGAGCGCCGGCGTACCCGACCGATTCCAGTCGGTGAACAGCATCGACAGCGCGCAGTAGCTGGGGACGAGCGGCATGGGCGCGCCGTAGCGCTCCCCCTCGGGCCGCAGCAGCCAGTTGTCGGTGCAGCTGCCCCAAGGCGAGATTTCCTGCTCGCGATCGACATAGGCCCCGACCGCCAGGGTCGGCCAGGCATTGCCGCGTTCCCAGGTGGCCGCGAAGGCGGTCCACCAGGCATCCCCGCCGTCGATCCCCCAGGTCTCGTTGGCGCGCTCGAACCGGCACTCTCCGCGACCGCGCATCACCACGTTCTCGCCCTGCCGCAGGATCATCAGGTCGACCATGCCGTCGCTGTCGATATCGAGGGGGTAGGCACCGAGGACCCCGCTCAGTTCGAGCCCGCTCTCGCCGGGGGAAAAGCGGAGCGGGCCGCCGCGCGCGCTGCGGTTGACGAAGAAGCCGGCCCTGGCCTCGCCGCCCGCCAGATAGAGATCGTCGAAGCCGTCGGCGTTGCAGTCGAAGGTCGCCACCCCGCCGCCCACCATGTACTGCCAGTCGCCCATGAAGCGCATGTCCACGCCGGAATCGGCGGTGTCCTCGACGAAGGCGGGCAGCACCGGCCCTTCGGCGAGGGCGGCGACGCCCGGCAGCAGTGACAGCAGCGCGGCGGCGACGGAAACGGCGGACTTGCGCATGGCGGAACTGGCTCCTCGGGCGGGCAGGGTTCGGCAGCAAGGCTAGTCCGCCGGCGGCCGCTCCGGCAAGCGGGGCCCCTCGGGCGGGGCGCAGAGCCGGATCAGTCGGCAGCCAGTTCGCGCAGGAACAGGGCCGGCCGCGGCGCCACCCCCCGCAGGATCGTCATCGCGCCCAGCAGGCCGGTGATCGCGATGGCACCCAGATCGACGGCAACGAGGCTGGTGACCCCGAGCGCGAACTCGACATCGAGCAGCACCATGGTCAGGATCATGGCCAGACCTATGCCGAGCGGAGTGGCGAGCAGGGCCGCGAAGGCGGCGAGCAGCACATAGTGCAGTGCCGCAACCCCCAGAATCTCGCCGCGCCGCGCGCCAAGCACCTTGCCGATCACGGCGTCGGCCTGGCGTTGCCGGCGCCCGGCGGCCAGGCTGCCGAGCAGCACCAGAAGACCATTGCCGACGGCCAGCCCGCCGACCAGCGACGCGGCGAGCGACAGCTGGCTCAGCGCCGCGGTGATCGCCTCGAGCGTCTCGCCGATGGCGATGAAGCGCACGTCCGGGAAGGCGGCGGCAAGATCGCGCTCGAGCGCCTCCTCGCGTCCGGAGGCCGCCGTGACCGCGCCCAACAAGGTGGCGGGATAACCCTCGAGCACGCCGGGCGAGAACGTCGCCAGGAAATCGATCCCGCCCTGCCAGGAATAATCGCGGAAGCTGGCGACCTCGGCCGTCACCTCCTCGCCGAACAGCGCGAAGGTCAGGCGGTCGCCGAGCTTCAGCCCGAGCCCCGCGCGAAGGCTCTGGTGCAGCGAGAGCTGCGGCGGACCGCTGTAGTCGGCCGGCCACCAGGCGCCGTCGACCACCTTGGAGGCCGCCGGCAGCTCGGACCGATAGGTCACGGGCACCTCGCCCGAAAGCAGGAACAGCGCCTCGGGTCCCCGGCTGCGGGCCGGATCGACCGGGTTGCCGTTGACGGCAGTGAGCGCCGCCCGCAGCATCGGGGTGAAGGTGAAGCGGGTGATGTCACCGCCCGAAGCCTCCATGGCGCGCAATGCCGCCACCTCGTCGTCGAACAGGTCGGAGGCAACCAGCGTGGGCGCATCGAACACCGAGGCGCCCAGATACTCGTTGCGCAGGTTGACCTCGAGCGCCAGCACAACCACCAGCATGGCGAGCGCCAGGCCCACCGAAACCACCACGGAGCCGGCATGCGACCCCGGGCTGACGATGTCGCGCAGGGCGTGGCGCAGGATGCGGTTGCCGGGCTCGGGCATCCGCCGCACTGCCCATGTCGCGCCGAGGAGGGCCAGCTGGAACAGCAGCACGGACAGGATGCTGACCGCCGCAAAGGCGGCGACCAGCATCGGGTCGCGGGTCATCACCACCGCGAGCCAGGCAAAGGCCGCCGCCGCGGCGACGAGCGGCAGGACCTGCAGCGAGCCGAGCAGCCGCCGCCAGTCGGTGGGCGGCGCGGCCAACCCCTTGGAACGGAACAGCGTCACCGGGCTGATCGCCTGGGCCTGCTGCAGCGGCAGGTAGGAGAAGGCGAAGGCGGTGAGCAGGCCGACGGCCGCGGCGACCAGCAGCGGCTGCACATGCAGGGTCGGCGGCAGGTTCACGCCGACGGCGGCGCCGACGATCGGCAGCGCCAGCAGCGCAACGCTGGCCCCGATGGCCAGCCCGATGCCGACGCCGATGGCGGCGAGCGCGGCGACCTGGGTGAAGAAGTGCAGGAACACCCGGGCCCGGCCGGCGCCCATGCTGCGCAGCACCGCAATCACGTCGGCGCGCTCGGTGACATAGGCGGAAATGCCGGTCCAGACGCTGACGCCGCCGATCAGCAGCGAGGCAAGGCCGACGATGACGAGGAAGCGCATGAACAGATCGTAGTAGCGCACCATCGGTCCGAGGCCGTCGCGCGGCGACCGGATGGTCCAGCCCGCATCGCCCAGCGCCGCCTCGACGGCGGCCCGTCCGGCCTCCGGCTCGAGATCGGCGAGCAGGAGCTTGTAGCGGAACCAGGTCCCGAGGCCCGGCAGCGGCGAGGTGAAATCGCCCAGGGTGGCGAGGCCATCGGTGGTGATGACCACCGGCAGGCCGAGCCGGAAGCCGCGCACGGCGGCGTCGGGCAGGCCCTGCAGGGCGCCGCGCACCTCGAACGGGGTGCCGCCGATCTGGATGACGGCGCCCACCGCGACCCCGAGCTGATCGAGCATGAGCGGATCGACAAGGGCGCCGCGCACGCCGTCCCGCTCGGCAAGGAACGCGAACGGACGCACCCCGGCGGGCAATTGCGGGCTCTGCACGGCGCCGAGCAGCGGATAGGTCTCGCCGACCGAGACGAGGTCGACAAAGGCGTCGCGCTCATCCACTTCCGCCCGCACATTGGTGTCGACGACGACGGAAATCTCCCCGAAGGACGACAGCAATGCGAGTTCCGCCGGGGTGGCGCCACGATCGGTGCGCGACAGCTCGAGATCGCCCCCCATCAGCACGGCGGCATCGCGATCCACCGCCTGGCGGATGCTCTCGCCGACCGAACTGACCCCAGCGATCAGCGCCGTCCCCACCGCGAGACAGGCGATGAGCAGCACGAAGCGGCGGAAATCGCCGCGCATGTCGAGCAGCCCGATGCGCAGCGCGGCAAGAACGGCACGCATCAGCCCCGGCCCGTGGAGGTGGTTTCGGTGAGTTCGCCCAGGGTCATGGTGAAGACGCGGTCGGCGCGCGCGGCCAGTCCCGGATCGTGCGTGATCAGCACCACCGCGGTGTGTTGCCGGCGGGCCAGATCGAACATCAGCTCGATGACCCGGGCGCCGGTCTTCTGGTCGAGGTTGCCGGTCGGCTCGTCGGCCAGCAGCAGGCGCGGTTTGGCGATCATGGCGCGGGCGAGCCCGACCCGCTGCTGCTCGCCCCCCGACAGGGCGGCCGGCCGGTGATGCAGGCGATCCGCCAGGCCCACCGCGGCGAGGGCCTCGGTCGCCGCGGCGCGTGTGCTTGCGAGCGGCAGCTCGGGCTGCGCGATCTCCAGCGCCAGGCCGACATTGTCGAGGGCGGTGAGCGAGGGAATGAGGTGGAAGCTCTGGAACACGATGCCGAGCGTGCGGCGGCGGAACAGCGTCAACTCGTCGTCGCTGAGCGTGGTCAGGTCCTGCCCGTCGACGAGCACGCGGCCCGAACTCGCCCGCTCGAGACCGGCCAGCAGCATCAACAGGGACGTCTTGCCGCTGCCCGACGGACCGACGATGGCCACCACCTCGGCCGGTTGCACCGAGAGCCCCACATTGCGCAGGATGTGCAGCGGTCGGCCGGCCACATCCAGCGTGTAGTTCACCCCGGTCACGGCAATGATCGGGGCTGCGGAGGCAAATGTCGAGCTGTCAACGGCGTCGGAAGCGGCGTGCGCGACTTTTTGACTTGCCGGAGACGTCGAACCGAAGGAGTGTGGCGTCGTACCCTCTGCTTTATTGTCGTCCGACATGCTGGTCACGATTACCCTTCGAGTCAGCCGACGGCACTGGCTCATGCGTGAGCGGCGGGCCAGGATGCAACTGAGTCCACTGGCGCGACAATGAACGATTTCGAAGTCGTTTGGAAAGCGGCAAGCCACCGGGAGAACGGTTGAAATGACGAGAATCCGTTTGCGCGTCGTATCTGCGCTGGCCGCAGCGATGATGGCCATCGGCGCCGCGCCGACACAGGCCGGGCAGGTCGAACTGGACCTGCTGACCTCCTACGTGGGCAACTGGAGCGGCAAGGGCGTGCTGGTTGGCGGCGAGGCGCCGGAATCGTTCCGCTGCCGGCTGACGATCGCCAAGGGCAACCAGGCCAAGATCAACTACTCGGGCCGCTGCACGCTGGTGAACATGAACCTCAGCGTCAGCGGCACCATCGCCTACGACGACAAGTCGCAGCGCTACCAGGCGGCGATGAGTTCCAATGCCGGCTTCACCGGCATGGCGGTCGGCCGCCGGGACGGCGAGCAGATCAGCTTCGACCTCGACGAGAAGCAGGTCGACCGGGGCGGCAACGACGTACGCATCGGCTCGAAGATCAAGCTCAGGGGCGGCGGCATCACCGTCGATTTCGAGGTCGAGTTCAACAATTCCGGACAGGTCCTGACCGCCTCGGTCCCCTTCCAGAAATAGCGTCGGCCGCCTATTGCGGCAGGCGCGCGGCGTGCGGCGGCGCGAATTCGGCCCTGCCGAACGTGCCGGGCAGGTTGATGGCCATCCACTCGTACGGATAGCCGAGCTTGAGCGGCATGGCCTCGGTGAGTTCGAGGCGGACATCGGGGGCCAGATCGAGATCGCCGGCGATGAGGTTCTCCTCGATCTGCTCGACGCGGCGGGCCCCGATGATCGCCGCGGTGACGCGCGCATCACCGAACAGCCAGCTCAGCGCCACCTGGCTCGGGGTGTGGCCGAGGCGGGCGGCGACCTCGACCAGCGTGTCGATCATCCGAAGCGAATCCTCGAACCAGTAGCGCGGCAGCGTGATCGCCGATTGCAGGCCGATGCGCGACTGCGCGTCGGGTGTCGCCTGGTTGCGGTACTTGCCCGACAGCATGCCGGCGGCCAGCGGGCTCCAGCAGATCATCCCCAGGCCCTGGTCGTCGCAGGCGGGCAGGATCTCGCGCTCGATGTCGCGACGGACGAGGTTGTACAGATGCTGTGCCGAGACGAGGGGCTCGAGGTTGCGCAGCGCGGCGACGCCATTGGCCTTGGCAATCTGGAACCCGTAGAAGTTCGAGCACCCGAGGTAGCGGATCTTGCCCGCCCTGATCAGGTCGTCGGCGGCGCGCAGGCTTTCCTCGATCGGGGTATAGGGGTCGGGGCCGTGGAACTGGTAGAGGTCGATGTAGTCGAGCCCCAGGCGCCTGAGACTGTTCTCGCAGGACTCGACGATGTGCTTGCGGCTGAGGCCGCGGGCGGTCACCGCCTGGTCGGACGGAAACCAGCACTTGGTCGCGACCACCAGGCCATCCCGCCTGTGGCTGCGCAGCGCCACGCCGAGCATGCGCTCCGATTCGCCGCCCGAGTAGCCGTCGGCGGTATCGATGAAATTGCCGCCACCGGCGATGAAGCGATCGACGATGGCACTCGAGGTCTGCTGATCGCAGCCCCACTGGGTGTTGCCGAAGGTCATCGTGCCGAGGCAGAGCCGCGAGACCAGCAATCCCGAGCGGCCGAGGTAGCGGTACTTCATCTGGGTCCTCCATCGGCAGCAGCCGTTCCCGAACCGATCGAACCGCGGATCGGAGGCCGCGTAAAGGCCGAAGCGTCAGTTAGGCCGCAGTTAGGTTCAGGCGAGCCGGAGGACGGCGAGGAAACCCGCCGTGCTGCCCGGGGCGGGTGAGAACAGTTCCAGCTTGCCACCGGTCTGATCCATGATGGTCTGCACGATCGACAGGCCGAGCCCGGTGCCGCGCGCCGTGGTGTCGCCGCGCGCGAAGGGTTGGGCCAGCCGGGCGAGCGTTTCCGGCGGCACCGGCCTGCCATCATTGGCGAC
>NZ_JAYRYM010000206.1:0-6652 GCF_041917035.1 Devosia sp.
CTTGTCCACACCGGGTTGTGCCGGAAAAGGCTCACCCGGCACGCTTTTTCAGCACGAGCCGGTTGATATGCCCCATCTTCCTGCCCTTGCGCGACTCGGCCTTGCCATAGGCATGCGGCCGGACGGCAACCCCGAGGCCGAGCGGGATGGCGGCGATCTCGTCGCCGATGAGGTTCTCCATCACCACGTCGGCGAGTCGCGTGGGGTCGCCGAGCGGCCAGCCGGCGATGGCGCGGATGTGCTGCTCGAACTGATCGGTGACGCAGACCGCCTCGGTCCAGTGGCCGGAATTGTGGACGCGGGGAGCGATCTCGTTGACCAGGAGGCGACCGCCGGGGAGGACGAAGAACTCGACGCCGAGGACGCCGACATAGCCGAGGGCCTCGGCGATACCGGCCGCAATCTGCCCGGCCCGTGCCGCTGTCCTGCGGCTCACGGTCGCCGGCACGGTGCTGGTCTTGAGGATGTGGTCGCGGTGGACGTTCTCGGCGGCCTCGAAGGTCGCGATGTCGCCGTCGAGGCCGCGCGCGGCGACGACGGAGATCTCCTTTTCGAACGGCACGAACTGCTCGAGGACGAGGGGACGCGGGGAGAGGACCTCCCAGGCATGCGCCGCCTCCTCCATGTTGCGCACGATGCGCTGCCCCTTGCCGTCATAGCCGAGGCGGGTTGTCTTGAGCACCGCCGGAGTGCCCAGTTCATCGATCGCCGCCTCCAGCCGATCGAGATCGGTGATCGCGGCGAACGGCGCGACCGGCACGCGGTTGACGGTGAGGAAGGCCTTCTCTGCCAGGCGATCCTGGGCCACGGCGAGGGCGCTGGCGCCGGGGCGGAGCGGCTTCAGCTCGCCGAGAAAGGCGGCGGTGCGCGCCGGGACGTTCTCGAACTCGTAGGTGACGACATCGACGCGCGCGGCAAAGACCGCGAGGGCCTGCTCGTCATCATAGGCGGCGACGGTCCGGCTGGGGGTCACGTCGAAGGCGGGGCTGTCCGGATCGGGGCAGTAGATATGGGTCCTGAAGCCAAGGCGCGCGGCGGCAAGGGCGAGCATGCGGCCGAGCTGGCCGCCGCCGAGGATGCCGATGGTGCTGCCCATCGGCAGCGGTCGGGGATCAGACATCGTCGCTCGGGAACTCGGCGACCGCGGCGGTCTGGCTGGCCCGGAACTCGGTCAGCGCATCCTCGACGTCGCTGTCGGACAGGGCCAGGATCGCGGCGGCGAGCAGGGCGGCGTTGATGGCGCCGGCCCGGCCGATGGCCAGCGTGCCGACCGGGATGCCGGGCGGCATCTGCACGATGGAATAGAGGCTGTCCTGCCCGCCGAGCGCCTTGGTCTCGGCCGGGACGCCGAGCACGGGCAGCGTGGTGAAGGCCGCAACCATGCCGGGCAGATGCGCGGCCCCGCCCGCCGAGGCGATGATGACCTTGAACCCCTCGGTGCGCGCACCCCTGGCAAAGGCCACCATGCGATCGGGGGTGCGGTGGGCCGAGACGATGCGGGCCTCGTACTCGATCTTCAGCGCGTCCAGGGTCTCGGCGGCGTGGCGCAGGTTGGGCCAGTCGGACTGGCTGCCCATGATGATGGCGACGGGTGGCGAGGTCGGCACGGCTGTGGTCCCCCGGAGGCGGCCTGGACGCGACCACCCTTAGGTCGCGGAAGCGTGATGCGCAAGCCGCACGGCGTCAGGCCGCGGTCGGGGGCCCGTCGAGCGCCCGGGCGAAGTGGCGCAGGGCGGCGTCATCGGCGAGCTCGATGCTGCCTTCCGGCAGGCCGAGCAGCCTGTCGACGACGGTGCCCAGATAATCCAGCTTGCGCATCAGGTGGCGGCCCAGGCGCTCGAACTCGATGCGGTCACGGGTGCGGTAGAGGGCGATGACGAGATCGCGGTTGGAGGTCATCAGGTGCAGGATGATCTCCGCGGCGCTCTCCGGATCCGGGGTATCGAAGGCGCGTTCGGCGACGCCCTCGGCGATGATGCGGGTGAGGACCGGGCGGACGACTTCGGCGACGGCGCGCTGGGTGCGGGCATGCAGCTGCAGGTTCTCGGCGCGGAACAGCGGTTCGAACGCGGCACGCATCTCCGCCGCCGTCTCCAGCTTGTGGCGCCGCATGCTGGCGAGAAAGCTGGTGAGACGGGCAAAGGCATCGAGCGTGGGATCCTCGAGGATGCCCCGCGCCGCCCGGGCAGTCTGCGCGGCGAAGCGGCCGGCCAGCGCCTCGAGCAGCGCCTCCTTGGAGTCGAAGTGGTGGTAGAAGGCGCCCTTCGAGACGCCGACCTCGGCGATGATCCGGTTGACCGAGGTGGCGTCGTATCCGACGGCGGCGAACAGCCGCTGCGCAGCGTCGAGCAACGCCTCGCGCGTCGTCACCCGCGGCCTGACGATTCGCGGAAATGGCACGTCGTTCCCTCCACGTTCCACCGAGCGGCGGTCGGTTTGGACCCTTGGCGACGGGATGTCAAATCGGGGAGAGTGCGTCAGGCGATGATATCGGGCAGCAGGATGTTCTCGAGCTGGACGATGCGGTCCTTGAGCGCCAGCTTCCGCTTCTTCATGCGCTGGATCAGCATGCGGTCGTGATACTCGGAGTTCGACAGGGTGTGGATGGCGGCATCGAGGTCGGCGTGCTCCTGCCGCTTGGCGGCCAGCTCCAGCCCCAGGGCAGCCTCCTGTTCCTTGGTGAGCGGCAGCATGTCGGCCTACGCGTTGTCCCCATGTGGCGCCCGGCGCCAGTGACCAAGGGTTAACCGATCAGGGCAAGAATTCCATCGGTTTCTCTGCCGCGGCCCGGGTGTGGCATGCTTGCAAGTCGACAACGCGTGAATTTTTTGTGACGATTGAGTCGCTCGAAACGCTGGAGAGGAGTTGCAATGACGACTGAAGGCCACATCGAGGCGCTGGAGCGGCGCCATCGCGATCTGGATCGCAAGATCGAAGACGAGCTCAGCCATCCCAGCCACGACGACCTCTACATCGCTGCGCTGAAGCGCAAGAAACTGGAGATCAAGGACGAACTGAGCAAGCTGCAGTTGAGCGACGCCTGACCTCACGGCGTCCTGTTGCGCGAGTGCAAGGCCACGGCAAGCCGCCGCGGCCTTTTTTGTTCTCAGGCGTCGGGGCGGAAGTCGTTGATCTCGAACCAGTAGCCGTTGGGATCCTGGAGGAAGACGGCGCGCATGCCGTCGGGGCGCACGTTCACCGCGCCCGGCGTGCCGGCCATGTCGGAATAGGCAATGCCGAGAGCCTCGAAGTGCCGCAGCGTGGCGTCGAGGTCGGGTGAACTGAGGGCAAAGTGCGTGCGCTTCTCCACATGGGTGCGCGAAATGTCGCCGGCCTGGACGTGGAAGCGCTGGCCGCTGCCGATCTCGAACCAGCGGATGGCGGTGCCGCCCATCGGGTTGGCGATGGCCCGGATGCCGAGCACGCGGGTGAGGAAATCGGCGGTCTCATCGAGATCGCGCACGAGCAGGGCGATGTGATCGAGGCGGTAGTCGGTCATCGGAGCATCCTCAGGCAGCGGGGCCGGCGAAGAAGACCCCCAGCACGCCATCGTAGATCAGCTTGAGGGCGAGCAGGAAGACCAGCCAGTAGGTGAGCTGGTAGAAGCGCTTCACCGAGATGCGGCGCACCAGCCATACGCCCACCAGCACGCCGACGACGGCCAGCGGCGCGAGGATGGCGGCGTGGGTCAGGTTCGAGACGTTGAGCTGCCCGAGGAAGAGGTAGGGGACGAGCTTGGCCGTGTTGACGATGGCGAAGAAGAACGCCGTCGTGCCGGAATAGACCACCGGCGACAGCCGCTGCGGCAGCACGTAGATCTGGAAGGGCGGGCCGCCGGTGTGGCTGATGAAGCTGGTGAAGCCGGCAAAGCCACCCCAGAAGGTGCCCCAGCCGCGCGATGGCGGCAGGCCCTCGAGCTTTTTTCTCAGCGGCAGCAGCGCATCGAGGATGAAGACCAGGGTGATGATGCCGACAAAGAGCAGCACCATGGCGTCAGACACCACGGTCCACAGGGCCCAGCCGACCAGCGTGCCGACCATGGCGCCGGGCAGCATGATCCGCAGGATGCGCCAGTCCGCCTCCTTGCGGTAGGTCCAGATGGCGATGGCATCCATGACGAGCAGCAGCGGCAGCATCATGCCCGCGGCGTCGCGCGCCGGCATGACCAGCGACAGCATGGGCACCGCGACGAGGCCGAGGCTGCCCACCAGCCCCGACTTGCTCAAGGCGACGATGAAGACCGCGAGGACCGCGACGATCCAGAAGGTGAGTTCGGGCATGGAGGGGATGGACCGTCGGAAAGGGAGGCCTACTCGGAGGCCGACTTGGAGGCCGACTTGGGTGGCTTGTCAATATCGGCGGCCGGCTCATCCCCCGCCGCCGACGAGGTGCCGAGCCGGTCGGCCTTCATGACGGCGTCGAGCATTTCGGTCGAGCGGCGGACAAAGCCGATATAGGCGGCCTGGTCGTGGCGGACGGCAAAGCTGTCGAACAGCATCTTCTCGTCGTGCCGCTTGAACGCGTCGGCGACACGGGCGGCATACTCCTCGGTCTCGCCCAGGGCGACGAGGGCGCGCTCGCCCAGCCGGATCGCCGAGCGGAAGGTCTCGCGTTCGAACACCTCGACGCCGAGCGCCATCAGGTCGTGGGCATGGCTGCGGTCGACGGCGCGCGCGGCGATGATGATGTGGGGGAAGTGGCGCCGCACGAGGCCGGCGATCTCGAGGATGCGATCGCCGCCGGCAACGGCGATGACGATCATTCGCGCCTCGGCAACGCCGGCGGCGCGCAGAATGTCGAGCCGCGCCCCGTCGCCGTAGAAGACCTTGACGCCGAAGCGCCGGACCAGCTCGATCTGCGCCGCGTCGTCGTCGATCAGGGTCATCTCGTAGCCCTGGGCCCGCAGCAGGCGGGTGACGATCTGGCCGAAGCGGCCATAGCCGAGCACGACCACCTTGCCGCGCGAGTCGACCCCGGCGATTGCGGGGCCGTCGTGCCCGCTGGTGTGCAGGCGCGGCGCCCACAGCCGATCGAACAGGAAGATCAGCAGCGGCGTCACCGTCATCGACAGGGCGACGACAACGGTCAGCAGTTCCACCTCGGGGCCGGACAGATTGCCGGCGGTGCGGGCGAACTGCAGCACCACGAAGGCGAACTCGCCGGCCTGGCTGAGCAGCACGGCGAGCAGCAGGCGCTCGGCCACGTGCATGCGGAAGAAGGTGGCCAGCACGAACAGCACGGCCATCTTGACGCCGATTAGCGCCAGCAGCAGGGCGAGCACCAGCAGCGGGTTCTGCAGCACCACGCCGAAAGCGATCGACATGCCGACCGAGATGAAGAACAGCCCGAGCAGCAACCCCTTGAACGGCTCGATGTTGCTCTCGAGCTCGTGGCGGTACTCGCTGTCGGCGAGCAGCACGCCGCCGAGGAAGGCGCCGAGGGCGGGCGACAGGCCGAACGACTCGGTGACGAGGGCGGCACCGATGACGAGGGCCAGGGCGAAGGCGGTGAAGGCCTCGGGGACCTTGGTCATCGCCACCCAGCGCATCAGCGGCCGGATGATGTAGCGGCTGCCGACGAGTGCCGCGACGAAGGCGCCGACCAGCACGAGCGCCAGCCACCAGTCGACCGGGTTCTCCACCGCCTCGAGCACGTCCTCGCCCAGTACGCCGACCGGGGTGATGGCCATCGAGGCGAGGATGGGGATCGAAGCGAGGATGGGGATGACCGCCACGTCCTGCACCAGGAGGATGGCCAGCGAGGCCCGCCCGGTATCGGTCCTCGTGATCGAGCGCTGCGCCACCGACTGCATGGCGATGGCAGTCGAACTCATGGCCAGCGCGAGGCCGACGACGATCGCGGCGGGCCAGGCAAAGCCGATCAGCCAGAACACCCCGGCGATGGCGGCACTGGTCGCCACCATCTGGGTCAGGCCCAGACCGAGCACCTTGTGCCGCATCCGCCACAACTCGCCGCCATCGACCTCGAGGCCGATGAGGAACAGCATCATGACGATGCCGAACTCGGAGACGTTGCGCACGACCTCGCTGTCGGACACCAGCGACAGGCCGTAGGGGCCGATCAGCACGCCGGCGGCAAGGTAGCCCAGGATGGTGCCGAGCCCGGCCCACTTGGCGAGCGGCACCAGCAGCACCGTGGCCGCCAGCAACACAAAGACCGCGAGAAGGGTGTTGCCTTCCATGACATCCTCCCCGCGTGCGAGGCGGCGCTGCTAGTCGTTGTCGGAATCGATCTTGAGCGACTTGAGTTTGGCAAACACGGAGTCGGCGTCAAGCTCCTCCTCGCGCTCCGGCCGGTGGTGGCCGTGGCCGTGATGATCGTCATCGGCGGCGGCCATGCCGGCGCGGCCGCCGGCGCTCGCCAGCGCTTCCTCGGCGGTGAGCAGCATGGTGCCCTGATCGGCCTCATCCGGCGAAGCGGCGCCCTTGCTGGCGCGCTTGACCTCGAGGTCGAGGTCGATCTGGCTGCACAGCCCGAGCGTCACCGGATCCATCGGGGTGATGTTGGCATTGTTCCAGTGCGTGCCGTCGCGCACCGCGTCGATGGTCGACTTGGTGGTGCCGACCAGCCGCATCAGCTGCGCGTCCTTCATCTCCGGATGATTGCGCAGCAGCCACTTGATGGCGTTGGG
>NZ_JAYRYM010000207.1:0-6578 GCF_041917035.1 Devosia sp.
GACTGCCGCGTCGGGCGGCAGTCCTGACTCGCGCACCAGCGTGCGCCAGGTGAAAAAGCTCATGGCCAGCGCCAGGGCGGCCTTGCCTGCCTCGCCCAGGCCTGGCGAGAGCGATGCGGACATGGCACCGAAGGCGCCGCCGAAGCGCATGCCCGAGATCTCGCGCAGCACCGGATTGGTTTCGGCGTCGCGCAACACGTTTCCCGTCACCGCTTCGTTGCGCTCGAACCAGCCATAGAGGGCTCCGAGCGCGGCGCGCAGCCGCGTCTCCGGATCGTTGACCGCCTCCCAGGCCGATGGATCGGGCAGCGGCTCGCGCTCGAGGTGCAGGCCCGAGCACGCCATCAGCATCGTGCGCTCGTCGGGAAAGTGGGCGTAGACCGTGTGTCGCTGCACGCCGGCGCGCTCGGCGATCATGCTGATCGTCGTGGCGTTCGGGCCGATCTCGCAGTGCAGGGCGACCGCCGCCTCGACGATGTGCTGGCGGGTCTCCGCCTCGGCCTCGGCCCGCCGGGTCTTCACGTAGCTTCGTGCCATCTATATTTCAATGCACACGTCTGTGCACCCATTCATCTGCGGTTCAGAATCCATTGCACATATATGTATCGCGAAATGCAATTGAGTTCCAGAGGAGCTGAACATGGACACCCCAACCTTCATGGGCGCACGCCGGACGGCGCCCGACGTCACGACCTTCACCGGCTTTTTCCCCATCGGGCCGCTCGGCATCCTGCCCGCCAACTCGCACTTCATCCACGCTCGCGAGCCGATTCTCGTCGATACCAACGGCATCGCCTTTGAGGAGCAGTACCTCGAGGCGCTGCGCCAGATCATCGATCCCGCCGACCTCAAGTGGGTCTATGTGAGTCACACCGATCTCGACCATATCGGCAACCTCGATGCGGTGCTGAAGCTGGCACCCAACGCAAGGGTGGTGGTGCCGGGCCTCGGCGCCGCCAAGTTCGGCCTGCGCAACGATTTCGACATGAGCCGGCTGGTGCCGATGGATCACGGCCAGCGCCTCGACCTCGGCGATCGCGAACTGGTGCTGCTGAAGCCTCCGACCTATGACGCCCCGGAGACGACCGGCTTCTTCGACACCAAGACCCGCGTGCTGTTCAGCGTCGACGCCTTCGGGGCGTTGCTCGATACCCCCTACGAGGAAACCGAGGCCATCCCGGAGGCGACGTTGCGGGACGGCATGACCACCTGGGCCGGCATCGACGCGCCGTGGCTGGGTATGGTCGACAAGACCCGGCTGGGGCACTTGCTATCCGATATCGCGCGGCTCGATCCGACGGCGATCATCTCCGGCCACCTGCCGGTCACGGCCGGCGGGATGATTCCCAGGGTGCTCGGCAACATGCTCGGCGCGCTGTCGGAAGACCGCTTCGCCCACCCCGATCGCGACAGCATCGAAGCGCTCTTCGCGCTGCCGGCGGTGGCATGATGGAGGCGAGCATGGATATCCCGGGCGCCCGGCGCGACAATGCCGGCCTGATCTCGGTGCCGATCGATCGCGTCCGGCCCGGTTGCCGCGGTCCGGCCTGTCCCGCCTTCGCGCTGTGTCAGGGCCGCTGTACCGAACGGCGCAATCCTGCACTGACGTGACGCGAGGCCGCCCCATGGGCGGCCTTTGCTTTTGCAGTCGTCGCACCTAGATTGCGGCCATGCCGCTGATCGACCCCCCGAAATCTCCGCCCAGTCCACCGCCGGCGCTCGATCTGACGGCGCGACGAGTCGTGCGCTACAGCCCTTGGTTCATCTGGGGCGTGGTGGGGTTCTGGAGCGCCTTCATCGCGGTGCAGCTCTACGTCACCGGGGGCGACTGGCTGTCGGCGCTGCGCTTCGGGGCTCCGGGCCTGTTCATCGGCGTGGTGCTCGGCATCCGTTTCCGCGACGCCTGAAGAAGCGAAGGGCTCCGGCGGTATCGCACGGAGCCCTTCATTTCGTCGTCGGCCTATCGGAGGGCCGCCCGCTACTCATGAGCACGCGAGGCGTGACGGCGACCGGACCGCATCGCGGAGATATCGGTGCGGGTCAGCCCGATATCGCTCAGCAGGTGGTCGTCGAGCTTGAGCAGGTCGCTGAGCGTGCGGTTGCGCTCCGCACGGCGGAACAGCGACGTCAGGTAGTTCGTCATCGGTCTTCTCCTTTGGTGGCTGGTGCCAGTCGTTGCGGGGGGCTTATGATCATCCTCCGGTGAATGGCGCATGAACGCTGCCATGCCCCCGACGGGAGCGCCGCAGATGCCTCGAATCTCCTTGCCGTCCTTCCCGGTGGAAGGCGGTTGCCAGTGCGGGGCGGTGCGCTACCGGCTGACCTCCCCGCCGCTCGCCGTCTACAATTGCCACTGCCGCGACTGCCAGCGGTTGAGCGGCGGCACCCACTCGATGTCGATGGTGATCCGGCGTGACTCGCTCGAACAGCTGGGAGGTCGGCTTGCCGCCTACGACAAGCCCGCCGACAGCGGGCGCGTGGTACGCATGTTCGGCTGCACCGTCTGCGGCTTCAAGCTGTGGAACGAGCCGCTCGCCTCGCCGGCGATACTCGTTCTCAAGCCCGGCTCGCTGGACGATCCGGGCTGGGCCGTCCCGATCGGCAACATCTGGGCGGACAGCGCGCTGCCCTGGGCGGCGATCGATCCTGAGCTGGTCAACTTCTCCGGCCAACCATCGGACCGGCAACCGCTCTTTGATGCCTGGCAGGCCGCCACGGTCTGAGCACTGGCTTCGGTTGCCCGAATCGGCCGGCAACCTCTCGGTCCCCGGAGGAACGAGGTTCGCCGTGTGCACTCCGCACGCGCATGCTAGAAGGCCACCTGCGGGCACAGAGGAGCAGATATGTCGAAGGAAGACGTGGCGCGGATCATCGCGCAGGAGCAGGGCCTCGTTTTCGAGGCGTTCGACGAGGGGACGGCCTTTTCGCTGGGCAGTCGCGTTCGCGAGCGGGCCCTTCGCGAGCAGCTGGGGCTGGTCGTCGATGTCCGCACCTTTGATCGCACGCTGTTCTACGCGGCCATGCCCGGGACCTCGGCCGACAATGCCAACTGGGTGCAGCGCAAGGTCAACACGCTGACCCGTCTGCTCAAGTCCAGCTATCGCGTGGTGCTCGAGCGCACGTTCGAAGAGCGGGTGTTCCCCGCCCACAGGGCGCTCGATCCGGCGCAGTTCGCCATTGCCGGCGGGGCCTTCCCGATCCGCGTCCGCGGCTGCGGCATCATCGGCTGCATCACCGTCTCGGGGCTGCACGAGCGCGACGACCATCAGGTCGGCGTCGAAGCGATCTGCGACGAGCTCGGGCTCGACAAGACTCCGTTCATGCTGCCGCCGCTTTAGCCGGGCGACGCGGTGGACGAGCTTGACAGGGCACGGGCTGCGGCTGCAACTCCTCCCCGGCTGCGGAGCGCCAGATGAAACTCAACTACCTCCTGCTCGACGTGTTCACCCAGCAGCGGCTGAAGGGCAATCCTCTGGCCGTCGTGCTCAAGGCGGACGGGCTGCTCGACGACCAGATGCAGGCGATTGCCCGCGAGTTCAACCTCTCCGAGACTGTGTTCATCCAGAAGGCCAGTTCCGAGCGCCATTCGGCCGCCGTCCGCATCTTCACCCCGCAGGTCGAGCTTCCCTTCGCCGGGCACCCGACCGTCGGCGCCGCAGTGGTGCTGGGGCTGCAGAATCGTGCCAGCGCCATCCGCATCGAGGAAACGATCGGGGTCATCACCTGCGTTATCGAGCGGCTGGACAAGCACATGGGCCACGCGCGCTTCGCGCTGCCCAGGCTGCCGGCCGAAGTCGGCAGCGCGCCCGCCCGGCTCGCCATCGCGACGACCCTCGGGATCGATCCGGACGAGGTGGGGTGCGGCAGGTACGAGCCGGCGCTCTTTTCGGCGGGCGTGCCGTTCTATCTCGTTCCCGTCCGCAACGCGGCCGTGCTGAAGCGGCTCAAGCTCGAGCGCCGCGGCTGGGACGAGATCTACCCCTTCGGCCACGGCGCGGTCTATGTCTTCACCGAGACGCCCGAGGAAACGCGCATCGACTTCGCAGCCCGCATGTTCGCGCCCGGCATGGGCCTCGGCGAGGATCCGGCGACCGGCGCCGCCGCCGCGGCCCTGCTCGGGTTGATCGGCCGGTTCGCCGAGCCCGGCCAGCATGAGTATCGCCTGCGCCAGGGGTACGAGATGGGGCGGCCCAGCCTCATTTCCCTGCAGTTGCGCAAGGAGAACGAAGCGCTCGTGCATGGCGGCATCGGTGGCGACGCGGTGATCGTCGGCGAGGGCGTGCTCGACCTCGGGGACTAGCCGCGGGGGACTAGGCCCGGCCTGTCGCCGGGAGTAGCCTTGCGAGGTCAATCGAGGGCTTGCGGAATGTCGATCGTCGGACTGATTCTGTTCTTCATACATATCGTCGCCTTCATCGTGGGCGGCGCCAACTCCGTGGTGATGCCGATCCTGGGGGCCAAGATGGCCTCGGCGTCGCCCGAGGTACGTGCCGAACTGGCCGATTTCGCCGAGCGCCTGGCGCGTCTGGGCAAGTGGGCCATGGTCACCCTGCTGGTGACCGGCGTGCTGGTCTTGTGGCTCAAGTGGAACTGGGTCATCCCCAATGCCTGGTTCTGGGTGAAGATGGCCGGGATCGCGGCCATGCTGGTGTTCATCAGCCTCAACGAGATGAACGGCAAGAAGGCCCGCGCCGGTGACCGCGAGGCGGCGGCGCGATCGAGGCAGTTCGGGCAGCTGACGGCGCTCAGCTTTGCCATCGTGCTGGCCTCGGCCGTGTTCGCGTTCAACTGATGCCCAGGCTCGACCACATCAACATCGATGTCGTCGACGGGCCGCGCATGGTCGCCTTTCTCGAGGCGGTGCTCGCTGCGGAGGACGGCGCACGGCCGCCCTTCGCCTTTCCGGGGCACTGGGTCTATCTGGACGGAGCGCCCTGCATCCATCTCAACATCGTCCGGCGCGGGGAGGACTATCCGCGCGGGATGGTCAACCACGTGGCCTTCGGCGTCTACGACTTCGCCACGGCGAAGGCCCGGATCGAGGCGGCGGGCTACCCGTATCGGATCACCGGTATCCCCGGCAGCGAGATCGGGCAGTTCTTCGTCGAGGGACCGGAGGGTCTGCTCGTCGAGGTGCAGTTCCGGCGCGCGCCGCAATCGTGAACCGCGCAACCGGGACTGCCGATGGCTGACATCGACCTGCCGTTCGCCGCGCTCCTGATCCTGCATATGCTAGGGCTGATGCTGGTGGCCGCGGCCTTCCTGCCGCTTGTCGGCATGCTGGGCAAGGGCGACGAACCGCCCCGCACGGACCGGCTGCTGACCCGCTTCGGCCACTACGGCATCATCGTGCTGCTGCTCACCGGACCCCTGATGGTATGGGTCCGCTATGGTAGCTATGACGGGCTCAGCCATTGGTTCTGGCTGAAGATGGCGATGATCGTCTGCCTCGCGGGCGGCGTAGTCCTCTCCGCCGTCTCGGCCCGGCCGATGCGCGAAGGCAGCACGGCGGCGGCGCGGCGCGTGCGGGTCGGACGGGCAATCGCCATCGTCTCGCTCCTCGGCATCGTGATTTCCGCCGTCTTTGCCTTCCAGTAGCGGCCGCACTGTCGTCCGGACTTGTGCGGGAAGCCGATTTGCCCCATTATCCCACCCGCAATCGGATATCGCCCCATGCAGCGCACGCGCGCCATCGCCATTGCCGCCGCCGAACAGAAGGCTCGTGAGAGCCGGATGCTCGTGCTTGCGGCCTTGCTGCTGCTGCCGGCCGCCCTGCTCCTCATTCTTATCAGCCCCTGATAACCGGCAGCTCGGAACGCGAGCGGGTGGTCAGGGGCGTGCGAGAATAAGCCGAACACCAGTTTTGTCCGGCCGCGTGGGATTTGCATCCCCGGCCGATTGATGGGAAGACCGAGATGACCGCCACCGACACCGCGACCAACAAGGATCGCGTCTATATCTTCGATACCACGCTGCGCGACGGCGAGCAGAGCCCCGGCGCCACCATGACGCTGGAGGAGAAGCTCCAGGTCGCCGAGGCGCTCGACGAGATGGGCGTCGATATCATCGAGGCCGGGTTCCCGATCGCCTCCAATGGCGACTTCGAGGCGGTCGTCGCCGTCGCCAAGCAGGTCAAGAACGCCGTCGTCGCAGGCCTCGCCCGCGCCATCCCGGGCGATATCGCGCGGGCGGGCGAGGCGGTGCGGCACGCCAGGCGCGGCCGTATCCACACCTTCGTCTCCACCTCGCCGATCCATCTGGCGCACCAGATGAAGAAGACCGAGGAGCAGGTGCTGGAGATCATCACCGCCACGGTGACGCAGGCGCGCGGCCTCATCGACAATGTCGAGTGGAGCGCCATGGACGCCACGCGCACGCCGATCGATTTCCTCGCACGCTGCGTCGAACTGGCCATCAAGGCCGGCGCCACCACCATCAACCTGCCCGACACCGTCGGCTATGCCGTTCCCGCCGAGCACGAGGCGATGTTCCGCTCGATCATCGAGCGCGTGCCGGGCGCCGACAGGGTGATCTTCTCGGCCCATTGCCACGACGACCTGGGCCTCGCCGTGGCCAAT
>NZ_JAYRYM010000208.1:0-6558 GCF_041917035.1 Devosia sp.
ACCTCGGTGCCGAGCGCTCGACCCATCTCGAGCGCCAGGAAGGCCGCGCCGAGATCGTGCTGTCCGACTACCCGGTCTGCCCCGGCGACGTGGTCTTCATCGCCTCCAACTCGGGCCGCAACGCCTATCCGATCGAGATGGCCATCGCTGCCCGGGCCCGCGGCGCCGTCACCATCGCGCTCACCTCGCTGCAGCACGCCACCCGCACCACTTCGCGCCATCGCTCCGGCAAGCTGCTCTACCAGCTCACCGACATCGTCATCGACAATGGCGGAGTCTATGGCGATGCCGGTCTCGCCATTTCCGGGCGCGACGTTCGCATGGGGCCGACCTCGACGCTGGCCGGTGTCTTCATTCTCAACGCCATCATGGCCGAGGCCGTCGATCAGCTGGCCCGCATCGGCACCCTGGTCGATGTCTACCAGAGCGCCAACATGCAGGGCGCGGAGGCCGAGGCCGCCGCCATGATCCAGCGCTGGCGCCCCCGCATCAGCGGGCTCTGACCGTCTCCTCCTCCAGCCGGGCGATCAGGCTGGACGTATCCCAGCGCCGTCCGCCCATCGCGACGACCTCGGCATAGAACTGGTCGACCAGGGCGGTAACCGGCAGTTGCGCGCCGTTGCCGCGCGCTTCGTCGAGCGCGATGCCAAGGTCCTTGCGCATCCACTCGACCGCAAAACCGAAGTCGAACCGGCCGGCATTCATTGTCTTGTAGCGGTTCTCCATCTGCCACGATTGCGCGGCGCCCTTCGAGATCACCTCGATCACGGCCTCGACGTCCATGCCGGCCCGCTTGCCGAAGTGGATCGCCTCGGCCAGGCCCTGCACCACTCCGGCAATGCAGATCTGGTTCATCATCTTGGCCAGCTGTCCCGAGCCGGCCGGCCCCAGCAGCCGGCAGGCCTTGGCAAAGCTCATGATCACCGGCTCGGCGCGGTCGAAGGCGGCCGCCTCCCCGCCCACCATCACCGTCAGCTGGCCGTTCTCCGCTCCGGCCTGCCCGCCCGAGACGGGCGCATCGAGAAAGGCGAAGCCTGCCGCACTGGCCGCCGCGCTGAGTTCGCGCGCCACTTCCGCCGAGGCGGTGGTGTGGTCGACGAACACCGTTCCTCGTCCCATCGCGGCGAAGGCGCCCGTCTCGCCCAGCGTCACCGATCTGAGGTCGGCATCGTTGCCGACGCAGCAGAACACCAGGTCCTGCCCCTCGGCCGCCGCCCGCGGCGACGGCGCCGCGCGTCCGCCATGTGCCGCGACCCACGCCTCGGCCTTGGCGGCCGTGCGGTTGTAGACCGTCACCTCGTGGCCCCTGGCCTTGAGATGCCGTGCCATCGGAGCGCCCATCACGCCCAGCCCCAGGAATGCCGCCTTCACCACTGTCATTCTCCCATGCTTGCCGGCGGGTAGAGATGCTCTCTCCCCTGCCAGTCCGAAACCGTGTAGCAGCCCTCGCCCGCCATCCGCACCGACGCCGCCGAAATCGGCACCTTGCCGTGGCCGCCGGGGATGTCGAGCACGTAGGTCGGCTGGCAGAGCCCCGACACGCGCCCGCGCAGGGCGGCGACCAGCGCCTGCCCCTCGGCGATCGTCAGCCGGAAATGCGCGGTTCCCGGTGCAAGGTCCGGGTGATGCAGGTAGTAGGGCTTGATCCGCGCTTCGACGAGGCCGCGCATCAGCTGGGCCAGCACCGACACATCGTCGTTGACGCCGCGGAGCAGCACCGTCTGGCCCAGCAGCGCCACGCCGGCCTCGGCGAGGCGCGCCGCCGCCGCCCGCGCCGCCGCGGTCAGTTCGCGCGGATGGTTGGCATGGACGGCGAGGTACGTGGTCTTGCCGCTCGCCCTCAGCGCCCCGATCAGCCGCGCATCGATCCGCTCGGGCTCGACCACCGGCACCCTTGTATGCAACCGCACGATCTTCACGTGCGGGATCGGCGCGAGCCGCGCCAGGATGTCCTCGAGCCGCCGCGCCGACAGCACCAGCGGGTCGCCCCCGGTGAGGATCACCTCCCAGATCTCGGGATGGTCGGCAATATAGGCCACCGCTCGCTCGAGCGCCTCTGGCGCCAGCGTGCCCAGCCCGTCGGGGCCCACCATCTCGCGGCGGAAACAGAAGCGGCAATAGACCGGGCAGACGTGCACGGCCTTGAGCAGCACCCGGTCCGGATAGCGATGCACGATCCCCTCGAGCGGCGAATGCGTCAGGTCCCCGATCGGATCGTCGCGCTCCTCGGGTGTGGTGACCAGCTCCGACGCGTCCGGCACGAACTGCCGCGCGATCGGATCGGCCGGATCGCTCCTCTCGATCAGTCCCGCGACCGTCGGCGTCACCGCGATGGCGTACCGCTCCGCCACGGCCTCGACCTCCGGCCGCCGCCCCTCCCGCAGCAGTCCCGCGGCAACCAGATCCGCCGCCGTCCGCAGGGTCCGGTCCGGCTTCACTGCGCGCCCCCGACCACCGGCACCCACAGCACATCCTCGATGCGCCGTGCCCCCACCGCCAGCATCACCAGCCGGTCGAATCCCATCGCCACCCCGCTGGTCGGCCGCATCAGCGACAGGGCGGCGAGGAGGTCTTCGTCGAGCGGATAGGTCTCTCCATAGAGCCGCTGCTTCTCGTCCATCTCGAGTCGGAAGCGGCGGCGCTGCTCCACCGGATCGGTCAGTTCGCCGAAGCCGTTCGCCAGTTCCACCCCGCAGCCATAGAGTTCGAACCGCTCCGCCACCCGCCGGTCACCCGGCACCCGCCGGGCGAGGGCCGCCTCCGCTGCCGGATAACGGTCGAGGACGGTCAGGCGACCGTTGCCGAGCACCGGTTCCACCCGTTCCACCAGCACGCGGCTGAACAGGTATGACCACGTTGGGTCGCGCGGCACGTCGAGCCCGCGCCCGCGCATCTGCCCGGCGAGCGCTTCCGCATCCGTGTTGCCCTCGGCATCCATGGTCTCGAAGAGGCTTATGCCGGCGTGGCGCTCGAACGCGTCGGCCACGCTGAGCCGTTCGGGCTCTGCCAGCGGATCGCACCCCCTGTCGCGGAACCGCAGCTCCGTTGTGCCCGCCACCTGGGCTGCGCGGCGCACCAGCGCGATGCAGTCGGCGATCACCGCATCATAGGGCTCCTCGGCCCGGTACCATTCGAGCATGGTGAACTCGGGATGGTGCAATGCGCTGCGCTCGCGATTGCGCCAGACGTGCCCGATCGCGGCGATCCGCTGCTCTCCGGCGGCCAGCAGCTTCTTCATCGAGAATTCGGGCGAGGTATGCAGGTACAGCGTCTCTCCCGCACCGTCATTGCCGATGGCGAGCGTCGAAAAAGCATGCAGGTGCGTCTCGTTGCCCGGGCTCCGCTGCAACCCGGGCGGATCGACCAGGACGAAATCCGCATCGGCGAAGTAGCCACGCACCGCCGCCTCGATCCGGTTGCGCGCCAGCAATAGTGGCCGTCGGTCGGCATGCACCGAGGGCGTCCACCAGGGCGAAGCGGGAACGGATGCGGGGCCTCTGGCCAAGGAACGCCTTCTCCTGCTGCTCGGGACTGGCGGTTTTCGTCAAATTGCGCTATCGGGCGGCCCACATCGGATATCGGGTGCGTCCGCTCGGGGCCTGCTGCCGCTCCTCTAGGCCGCCACAGCCAAGTGAACAAGGAAGAAATAATGGTCAAGGTCATCGCCTCCTCGCTGCGCAAGGGCAATGTCGTGGAGCACGAGGACGGCAAGCTCTACGCCATCCTGTTTGCCGAGAACATCCATCCCGGCAAGGGCAACTCCGTCACCCAGGTCGACATGCGCCGCATCTCCGACGGCGTGAAGGTGACCGCCCGCTGGCGCACCGTCGAGATGGTCGAGAAGGCCGATGTCGATGAGCGGGCCTACAACTTCCTCTACAACGACGCCGAGGGCTACCACTTCATGGAGCCCACCAGCTATGAGCAGATCGCCGTGTCCGAGGACGTCATCGGCGATCAGGCCGCCTACCTCGCCGACGGCATGGAAGTGTTCATCAAGACCTTCGAGGGCGCCGCACTCGCCATCGAACTGCCGCAGCGCGTGACGCTCGAGATCGTCGAGACCGAGCCGGTGGTGAAGGGCCAGACCGCCTCGTCCTCGTTCAAGCCGGCCACGCTCAACAATGGCGTCAAGACCATGGTCCCGCCCCATATCGGCGTCGGTACCCGCGTCGTGGTGATGACCGAAGACGGCAGCTACGTCGAACGCGCCAAGGACTGAGGGGCGACGGCCGCAGGTCGGCGGATCAGTCCGGCGGCCTGATCTACTGATCTGGGCGACGACGGCCCCGAGAGCCGTGCTCGAAGGGCTGACGCCGGACGCGGGGCCCGCCCCACTGTTCGCTCCGCATTGACGACCCGTCGGCCCGGACGGACTGCCTTTCGCCACCGTTCGTGCCTAGATGAGAGCCACGGCAACTTGCGGAGCGTGTCATGACCCTGGAACTCGGTGGCATTCACCACCTCACCGCCATCACCGCCGAGGCGCGGCGCAATGTGGATTTCTACACCCGCATCCTGGGGCTGCGGCTGATCAAGAAGACCGTCAACCAGGACGATGTCAGCGCCTATCACCTGTTCTATGGCGACGCCGTGGCCTCGCCCGGCGCCGACCTCACCTTCTTCGACTGGCCCGCGGCGCCGGCGCGACGCGGCAATCACGAAGTGTCCCGCACCGGCCTCAGGGTCGCATCGGAGGCGAGCCTTGCCTGGTGGAAGGAGCATCTCGCCGGGCAGCATGTCGCATCGGGCGGCATCAAGGAACGCGCCGGGCACCTGTCGCTCGACTTCGAGGATTTCGAGGGCCAGCGCTTCCGCCTCGTCGCCGATCCCAAGGCCGGTCCCGGCCATCCGTGGCAGAAGAGCCCCATTCCCGCCGAGCACCAGATCCTCGGCCTCGGACCGATCACCCTGGCCGTCCCCGACCTGCGCCGCACCGAACCGATCCTGACCCGGGTGATGAACCTGCGCGAGGTCCGCAGCTACGCCGCGCGCGAACGGCACGGCGCGATCCATGTCTTCGAGATGGGGCCGGGCGGTGCCGCGGCGGAACTCCATGTCGAGGTCGATCCCGACCTGCCGCAGGCGCGGCAGGGCGCCGGCGCCGTGCACCATGTCGCCTTCCGCACCCCCGACAAGTCCCAGTTCGACGAGTGGGTGAAGCGAACCGCCGGCTTCGGCCTCAGGACCTCGGGCGAAGTCGAGCGATTCTACTTCACCTCGCTCTACTTCCGCGAACCCAACGGCATCCTGTTCGAGATCGCCACCGACGGCCCGGGCTTCACCGCCGACGAACCCCTCGAGAGCCTGGGCGAGCGCCTGGCGCTTCCGCCCTTCCTTGAGCCGCGGCGCGACGAAATCGAACGGGGACTGAAGCCGCTCTAGCTCGAAATGCCGGCACCGTCGCTGCGGAGTGGTCCGACAGGGCGCGGCGACAGTCTCGCCGCCGAGAGTCGATCAAGGCCGGGACATCCGGGTTGACCGTTTCAACCGGGCGTCCAAACCGTCTAGCATGGGGAGCGGGTGAATCGCCCCGCCCCCCGCCTCCCTGTCCACGCGAGCCTGCCTTGACGGTCCATCTCGACAGCAAAGCGACCCGCCCGCCGGCCTCCCCCGGCATCGACTGGCGCCATTGGGGCATCATCGGCGGCATGACGCTGGTCGGTATCGTCATGCGCTACCTGATCTTTCTCGGCCTCGCCACGGATGGCGATCTGGCGCAAGAGCTTTGCCGCTGGGACTGCAAGTGGTTCCGCCTCGCCGCCGAGGGCTACGAGACCGCCCTGCCGACCAACCGGCTGGGCGAGGCGGACTGGGCCTTCTTCCCGCTCTATCCGCAGCTGGTGCGCCTGTTCGGCGCCGCGACCGGGCTGTCCTTCGCCTGGTCGGGCGTCCTCCTGTCCCAGTTCTTCGGCGTCCTCGCGGCGGTGCTGTCGCGGCCGCTGTTCGTCGATCGGCGCGCCTATGACCTGTTCGCCTTCTCCCTGCTGCTCGGCCCGTTCTCGCTGCTCTTCTGGCTGCCCTATTCCGAGAGCCTCTACATCCTGCTGACACTGCTCGGTCTCGGGGCCCTGCGCCGTGCGAACTTCCCGCTCGCCGGCGCGATCGGTGCCCTGCTCTCGGCGACCCGGGTCACCGGCATACTGTTCGGGGTCGCCATCCTCGTCGAGGCCGCTGCCGACCACTTCCGCCGCGGCGGCAAGGCCGGTCGGCTGCTGTCCAGCCTGCTGGCGCCGCGTGTGCTGCTGGCACTGCTCCTCGTGCCGCTCGGCCTGATCGCGTTTGCCGTTCACCTGCGGCTGGCCATGGGCGACGGTTTGGCCTTCGCCCACGTGCAGATCGCCTGGTACCGCGAACTCGGCAACCCGTTCGCCAACTGGTTCGCAACCGTCGTCGGCAACAGCTCGCCGCGCATCCATGCCCTCGCCGTGCTGGTCGGTCTCGGTCTCGTGGTTGTGCTGTTCCGGCGCCGCCGGCAGGCGGAGGCGGCTTTCTGCCTGGCGGCCGTCGCCCTGTCGACCGCAACCGGCATGGAGTCGTCCCTGCGCTTCTTTGCCG
>NZ_JAYRYM010000209.1:0-6547 GCF_041917035.1 Devosia sp.
GTGCTTTCGACGCTCAGGTTGATCGCCTTGCCGGCCGGCGGACCGTTCTCCTGCGCGGCGATCTGCACTTCGATGCCCGAGATATCGGCAACGCGGTCGCGGATGTTCTGGAAGATTTCTGCCGCCTTGACGCGCTCGTTCCAGTTGATCAGCTGCAGGCTGAACTGTCCGATCGTGTCCGGCGGGGCCGATCCGCCCATCATGCCGCCGCCCGAGCCGGCAAAGGTCATGATCGAATCCTGGATACCCTGCACCTGCAGGATTTCCTTTTCGACCTCGACCAGCATGTCGCGGATTTCGACCGGCGAGTAGTTGCCGCGCGCGATGACGTTGACGGTGCCGAACTCCGGTTCGGAGGCCGGGAAGGCCTCCACGCCGGTCGGGTTGGAGATATAGAGCGCGAACATGCCCACGATCACGGCGAAGCCCACGCCGAGCGCGAGGATCGGATGCCGGATCAGGTGCTGCAGCGTGCGGACATAGACCCCGGTCGCGCCACGCACCTTCTTCACGTCGAACTTGTCGGCATACATCACCACGTCGGCCGCTTCCTTGGCCTTCGCGTCCACGTGGCTCGACGCGATGATGGCGCCGATCACCGGCATGAAGATCAGGGCGGAGACCAGCGAGGCCACCATCACCACGATGACGATGATCGGCAGGTAGCTCATGAACTTGCCGATGATGCCCGGCCAGAACAGCAGCGGGACGAAGGCGCCCAGCGTCGTGAAGGTGGCCGAGACCACCGGCACGAACATCTTGCGGGCGGCGAGGATGAACGCCTCCTTCTTGGAGACGCCCTCCTGCAGCTTTCGCTCGGCGTACTCGACCACCACGATCGGGTCGTCCACCAGCACGCCCACGGCGAGCACCAGGCCGAACATGATCATCATGTTGATGGTCATGCCGAGCATCTGCACGACGAGGAAGGCGATCGTGAACGAGATCGGGATCGAGGTGCCGATCATCAGGGCAGGGCGCACGCCGAGGGTCGCGACGCACACCGTCATCACCAGTGCCACGGCTGTCAGCACTGCGGCTTCGAGCGAGCGGAACAGGTGCTTGGTCGAGTCGGCCTGATCGACGAGGAACGAATACTGCACGCCCGCCGGCCAGTCCTTGGCGACCTCGGTGGTGAGCGCGCGCACGCGATCGGACAGGTCGATGACGTTGGAGCCCAGTTCCTTGACGACGCCGAGCGTGATCGCCGGCTGCCCGTTCACATGGGCATACTCGGTGGCGTCCTTGAAGGTCCGGGTGATCGTCGCCACGTCGCCGAAGGTGACGATGTTGTCGCCATCCGCCTTGATCGGCAGCGTGTAGACGTCCTGCGCAGTGGTGATCAGCCCCGGGACCTCGACGTTGAACGAACCGCGTCCGGTGTCGAGCGTGCCGCCGGGCACCACCATGTTGTTCTTGGCGAGCGCGTCGAACAGCTGGCTGGCCGTGAGGTTGTAGGCCTCGAGCCGGTTCATGTCGATCGTCACCGCCAGCATCTCGTCACGCGAGCCGGAGATCGTCACGCTCTGGACGACGGAGATGTCTTCGAGCGCTTCCTTGAGGTCCTTGGCGCGCTGCACCAGCGTCCGCTCGGGCACGTCGCCGTAGATCGCAACCGAGATCGACGGCATCGAGGAGAACGAGATCTCCGTCACCGTCGGCTCGTTGGCGTCCTCCGGCAGTTCGGCGGAAACGCCGTCGAGCTTGGCGCGGATGTCGGCGAGCGCCTTGTCCTTGTCGGCGTTGACGTTGAACTCGAGGAACACCGAGGCATGGCCGGTGGTCGCGGTCGAGGTGTAGTTCTCGAGCCCGTCAATGTCCTTGACCCGGTCCTCGATTGGCTTGGCCAGCAGCCGCTCCGCATCGCGCGGCGAAACGCCGGTCTGGCTCACCGACACGTAGAAATACGGGATGTCGATCGCCGGGAAGCTCTCCTTGGGCAGCGTGGTGTACGCGCCGAACCCGGCGAGGAGCAGCAGGCCCATCACCGTCAGCACGACCCGCGGCATGCGCAGGACGCGTTCGAGGAAATTCATCATGACTTGACCCCTTCGGCAGCGGCGCCGGTCGAAACCGCGTCCTGCGTCCCCGTAACGTTTGTCGCCTCGACCTTCTGGCCCGGCACGACGTATTCCTGACCCATGGTGATCACGTCCACCTTTGGCGGCAGCCCCGTCACCCACACTCCGGCGCGCGAATCCGACACGATCGTCACCGGATGGAACTCCACCACGTCGTCCTTGACGGTTCGCACCCCGAGCGTGCCGTCATCGTCCAGCGTCAGCACCGATTGCGGCAGCAGGTGCGCCGGGATCGTCCCCAGGCTCACGATGGCCGAAGCGGTGATGCCGGAGAGCACCTTCCCGTCCTTGTTGGGCAGTTCGATCTCGATCGGGAACGAGCGGGTGGCTTCGTCGGCCAGTGCCGAGATGTAGCTGACCTTGCCGTCCACCTGCTGCCCGGTGACGGTCGTCACCTTGGCGGCAAGGCCCAGTTCGGCCCGCGCGATCCGCGCCTCGGGGACATTGGCGACGAACAGCATCGGGTCGAGTTCCACGATGGTCGCGCACGGCATGCCCGGGCTCAGCATCGAGCCGACCGTCGCGATCGGGTCCTGCACCACGCCGGCGACCTGCGTCGTCACGGTGGTCCGGTCGAACTCGGCCTTGGCCTGGTCGAAGCCGGACTGCGCCGCCTTCAGCGCTGCTTCCAGCGCGTTGGCGGTGTTGGCGGCCGCGAGGCCCTTGTCCCGCAACGCCTTGTTGGTGTCGAAGTTCACCTGCGCCTGCGCCAGTGCGGCCTCGGCCTGCGCCACGGCCGCAGCGCGCGTGCCCTGGTCGAGACTGCACAGCATGTCGCCCGGGGCGACCTTCTGGCCCTTGGTCACCGACACCGCGGTCACGACGCCGCTGGTCTCCGGCGTGATCGTCACCACCGACTTGGCCTTGGTGCGGCCGCGCAGCGGGACCTCGATCGGGTAGGCCTGGACCTGGTAGGTCTCGGTGCGGACCGATTGCAGCGGAGCGGCGGCGCCGGTCGACTCGGCGACGCGCTGGGCGATTGTCTGGTGCGGATCGACCTCGCCTTCCACGTGGTGGCCGGCATCGGCCACTTCCGCGTTCTTGTCGATCAGCGAGATGATCGGCGTCTCGCCGTTGCCGGGACCGTTGCCGCCCGCCACCAGCGTACCGGTGCCGAGCCAGGCGGCGCCGGCGACCAGGATCAGTCCGGCCACGCCATATGAGTAAAGTGCACGCATTGTCAGAAATACCCTCTATTCTGCCGCCGCGGCATCGCCCGTATCGGGGCGCGCCAGCGCGATGAGCTTGCCCCGGTGGGCCTCGATGTAGTCACGCGCGGCCTGCATACAAGTCCGGCCGTAATCGATGACCCAGGCGTCGCCGGGATGTGTGTGTTCTTTCTTGAGCCGGTCGAAATCGGCCAGCGTTGCGTCGACTTCGACGATTCGCTCGGCAAGCCGCTGTTCGACCAGCGATTGGGGAAGTTCGGAGGCGAAGCGCAGGAACAGTAGAAATTCGCTTCGGTACTCGTCCTCGCCCAGTTTCTCGAAGAGAGACTGAATGAAAGCTGAACGGCCGGCCGGGGTAATCGAGTAGATCTTCTTGGCCGGCTTGCCGTCCTGCACCTCGACGCGCGAGGTGACCAGGTCTTCCTGCTCCAGCCGGGCCAGCGCCGGATAGATCGAGCCGTAGCTGGCATCGATGAAATAGGAATACTCGCCCTCGACGGAGAGTTTCCTGATCTCGTATCCGGTGGCTTCGCCATCGTAGAGGATGGCGAGGCAGACTGTTCTGACGTTCATGAACCCCTATCCGTTCGGCATATGACGGACCAGCATATGACGGCCCTATATATGGGTCGGATGCATTACGCAACCACCCCGGTGACGGATCAGCCATGCGCGGAATTCATGGCCAGCGCCGGTCGGGCGGGCCGCGGCCCCGTCTCAGGCGGTGAGCCGCCGCATCTCGGTGACCGCCCGCTGCGCCAGCTCCAGGCTCGAGGCGGCCACGAAATAAGGGTTCAGGAAGCGCCGCTCGGCGTGTCCGCAGCGCAGCGGCTGTCCGTCCATGTCCACTACCACGCCACCGGCCGCCTCGAGCACGGCCTGTCCGGCCGCCGTGTCCCATTCCGAAGTTGGGGTAAACCGCGGGTAAAGCTCGGCTTTGCCCGCGGCGAGCAGGCAGAACTTGAGTGACGAGCCCACCGACACGTCCTCGGCCACGCGCATCGCCTCGCACAGCAGCCGTGTCGCGGCATGCCCGTGCGACCGGCTGGCGACGATGCGCAGCGGCCGGTCCGGATCGCTGACCCGGATGGGGCGCAGGTCGGCCAGCTGACGTCCGTCGAGCCGGGCGGAGAACGCTCCGTCGGGGCCGCCGAAGAACACCTCGCCCGTGGCGGGCGCCAGCACCACGCCGCGACGCGGCCGCCTGTGCTCGGTCAGCGCGATGTTCACCGTGAACTCGCCGTTGCGCTTGATGAACTCCTTGGTGCCGTCGAGCGGGTCGACGACGAAGAAACTGTCCTCGAGATGCGGCACGTGTCCCGCCGCAACGCTCTCCTCGCCGAGGAACGGCACCGGATGCGCCTTCAGCGCCTCGAGGATCAGCGCCTCGGCCCGCTGGTCGGCCACCGTCACCGGCGAGCCGTCGGCCTTGGCCTCGGCGTCGAAGGCGCCGTCGTAGACCTCGTTGATCACCTCGGCGGCGCCGATGGCAGCCGTGACCATCAGGTCCAGCAGGCGATCGCTCATCGGATTTCGACGTCCAGCCCGAGGTCGAGCGGCCGGGCGCCCATGGTGATCTGGCTCGAGGAGATGTAGTCGACCCCGGTCTCGGCGATGCCGCGCACCCGCTCCAGCGTCACCCCGCCCGAGGCCTCGAGCCGCGCCCGGCCCCGGTTCAGCGCCACCGCCTGTCGCAGCAGGTCATTGTTCATGTTGTCGAGCAGCACGATGGTCGCTCCGGCCTCGAGCACCTCGTCCAGCTCGCTCAGCGTGGTCACCTCGATTTCGATGGCAACCAGATGGCCGGCCCGGGCCCGCGCCGCGCGATAGGCCAGGGCGGCCCCGCCCGCCACGGCGATGTGGTTGTCCTTGATCAGGATGGCGTCGGACAGCGCGAAGCGGTGGTTGTGGCCGCCGCCGCAGCGCACCGCGTATTTCTCCAGCGCCCTGAGCCCCGGCGTGGTCTTGCGCGTGTCGCAGATGCGCGCGCCCGTGCCGGCCACCGCATCGACGAACTGTCGCGTCAGGCTCGCGATACCGCTCAGGTGGTTGAGGTAGTTGAGCGCCGTGCGCTCCCCGGCCAGCAATTGCCGCGCGTCGCCCGAGACCACCGCGACGATGTCGCCCTTCTCGAGCGGCGCGCCGTCCGCCACTTGTGCGTCCAGCGTCACGGCGCCGCCCAGCTGCCGGAATGTCTCGATTGCGACGGGCAGGCCGGCCAGCACGCCCGCCTGGCGCGCCGTCAGCGTCGCGGTTGCCGTCGCCCCCCTCGGCAGCGTCGCCTCCGACGTCAGGTCGCCCGAAAGGCCGAGGTCCTCGGCCAGCGCCCGGCGCACCGCCTCCTCGACGATCTGGGTGGGCGGCGGCACGATCCAGTCGTCTGTCATGAGCGATCCATGGGTTGCGGCCGGTCTAGCCGGAGCAAGCGATCAACGCAAGCGGCCGGTCACCCTCAGTTGAACGCCCGCACCTCGACCGGCGCGCGGCAGGCGATGGCCGCCTTGCGGCCCCATTCGAGCGCGTCCTCGCGGCTCGGCAGATCCAGCACCCAGAAGCCTCCCACGTGTTCCTTGCTCTCGATGTACGGCCCGTCGGTGACCCAGAGCAGGCCGCCGGCCCTAGGCCGCACCGACATCGCGGCGCCGGCCGGCGCGAGGCCGCCGACGAACACCCTGACGCCGGCCGCCACCATCTCGCGGTTGAGCGCGTCGATGTCGCGGTGCATCACGGCGTCCTCCGCCACGGCCGGGTCGTAGTCATCGGGGTGGTGGATGGCGATCAGGTACTGCGTCATGTGTTCTCCTCGCTTCGTCACGCGCCGGCGCCCTCCGCGCCCTTTGCGGGATCGTCGAATGGCGGCGGGCCGGATCGACACGCTGCGCGCAACCGTCCCTCACCCCAGCCGGTACGGCACCACGTCCCGTCGGTCCACATCGATCTCCAGTCGCGCGTCGAGCGGCGGCACCGAGCGCTGCAGGCAGTCGGTGCGCGGGCAGATGCGGCAGCTGATGCCGATCGGGTCGTAGGCGGCGGGGCGGTTGAGATCGAGGTCGACGGCGTAGGTCAGCTTCCCCGCATGCGCGATTTCGCAACCCAGCGCATAGGCGTAGCGCCGCACCGGGCCGCGGAACCCGCCGGTCCGCTTCTCCTCCGACCAGGCAAGGCACAGATAGCGGTTGCCGTCCGGCGTTTCGGCCAGCTGCCGGCCGATCCGGCCGTGCTCCTCGAACGCGCGATGCACGTTCCACAGCGGGCACGCCCCGCCGAAGCGGGGGAACTGCAGCGGCGTCGCCGAAT
>NZ_JAYRYM010000210.1:0-6541 GCF_041917035.1 Devosia sp.
GGCGGTGAGAAAGTGGAAGGTATCGCGGCCGACCGGCACACCGGCCGGCGCGCCCCTGTCGCGCCAGTCCGGCAGCAATTCGTCCATGCCGACCGGGTTCATCACCGCGCCGGACAGGATGTGCCCGCCGATTTCCGCCGCCTTCTCGACCACGGTCACCGCAAGGTCCGGGGCGACCTGCTTGATGCGGATCGCCGCCGCAAGGCCCGCCGGTCCCGCTCCCACGATCACCACGTCGGTCTCGATGCTCTCGCGCTCGCTCACGGCCCGTCCTCGCTGCTGCCTGACGCCCTATGGCACGAAGGGCGACCGGATCGCAATTCAGCTCAGCGATGCTGGTCGACGAGGATCTCGTTGCCGTCGGGGTCGCGGATGACGAAATGCGCCGGCCCGCTGGACGCCGGATCGGCCCGCGTCACGATCGCGATGCCCTCCGCCTCGAGGCGCTTCTGGATGTCGCGCACGTCGTCGAAGGGGTCGAACGGCGTCGCATCGGCGTTCCAGCCCGGGTTGAAGGTCAGGATGTTGTGCTCGAACATGCCCTGGAACAGGCCGATCGTCGCGCTGCCATTGGTGAGGATCAGCCAGTTCTGCTCGATGTTGCCGCCCAGCTCGCGAAAGCCCAGCTTTGTGTAGAAGTCGCGCGACGCCGCGATGTCCCTGACCGCAAGGCTGATCGAAAAGGCGCCCAGCTGCATCTGTCCCATCCCTTGCATAGAGCCTGGCATCGAGGCCGTGCCGGACAGCCTATCACGGCGCACCGGCAAGGCCAGCGCCGCTTGACAGGCGGCGGCCCGCCGCGTGTGGCGCCTGGCGCTCGCCTGTGACATAACTCGGCCATGTCCATCCCTGCCCCGCCCGACGCCGCCGAACTGGTTGCGCTGCTCGACTGGTATCGCGCCGCCGGGGTGGATATCGCCGTCGGCGAGGAGCCTGTCGACCGCTTCGCCGCGTCGCTGCCGGCAAGGCGCGCGAGCGTCCCCGCCAGCGCCGCGCCCGCCGTTCCGCCGCAGGTGGCCGTCTCGCTGTCGTCCGATCCGGGCGAGACGCGCGCCATTGCCGCCGCCGCCGGCACGCTCGAGGCGCTGCGCGCCGCCATGGACGCCTATGACGGCTGCCTGCTCAAGAAGCGGGCGACCCAGCTGGTCTTTGCCGATGGCAATCCCGAGGCGTCGATCATGCTGGTCGGCGAGGGCCCCGGCGAGCAGGAGGACCTGCAGGGCAAGCCGTTCGTCGGCCGCGCCGGGCAATTGCTCGATCGCATGCTGGGCGCCATCGGCCTCGACCGCAGCCGGGTCTACATCGCCAACATGGTGCCCTGGCGTCCGCCCGGCAACCGCGATCCCTCGCCCGAGGAACTGGCGCTGTGCGCCCCGTTCCTCATCCGCCAGGTGGAACTGGTGGCTCCGAAATTCCTCGTGACGCTCGGCAACGTGCCGACCAAGGCGCTGTTCCAGACCACCAACGGCATCACGCGCATGCGCGGCCAGTGGCGCGACCTCGTCGTCGGCAGCCACGCGGTCCGCGCCCTCGCCACGCTGCACCCGGCCTACCTGCTGCGCACCCCGGCCTCGAAGGCGCTGGCCTGGTCCGACATGCTGAGCCTCAGGCAGGCCCTCGACGCCGCCGGCTGAGTCGTCGACCGCATATTGACGAACCGCATCGCGCCGGGCGAACTGTGCTGGTCGCGACGGGGGTGCGACCGTAGGAGAACACAATGTTTAATCCAGAAGACAACGGCGTCTGAGCCCTGTAGCGCTCGACAAAATGCCCGCCACAGTGCGGGCATTGCGTTTTTCGGGGATTGAGCGGGGTTTTCCGAGGGACTAGGGTCTCTCGTCGGTCGTCGACGCAGCGCCGTTTTGGTGCAGGGCCCCTCGACCGCCCGAATTTGGTCCGACTCGACAGGCAAGCGCCGCCGGACTCGTGCGAACGCAGAAAGCGCCCCATGTCCTCCGCCCTGAAGATCTATGCCCTGTTCATCGGTTCGGCCCTGCTGATGTTCGGCGGCGGCCTGCAGGGGCTGCTGATGTCGGTGCGCGGCGCCGAGGAGCACTTCTCGCTGCTGGCGCTGGGCCTGATCGGCACCGGCTGGTCGGTGGGCTTCGTCACCGGCTCGATCACCGTGCCGCTGCTGGTCAAGCGCGTCGGCCATATCCGCGCCTTCTCGATCATGGCGGCCATCGGCACCGTCACCATCCTGCTCAACCTGCTGTGGATCAACGATGTCGGCTGGATCGTGCTGCGCGCCTTTTCCGGCTTCTGCTTTGCCGGCGCCGCCATGATCGTCGAGAGCTGGCTCAACGAAGTGGCCGACAACAAGAGCCGCGGCACCATCTTTTCGATCTATGTCACCATCAACATGGCGGCCTCCACCATCGGCCAGCTGGCCATGTCGATTACGGGTACCTTGGGATATGTCCCGTTCGTCGTCGGTGCGATAAGCTTCATCTGTGCGGTGCTGCCGACTGCGCTCACGTCGACGCCGCAGCCGAGGCCGATGTCCTCGGCGCGGCTCGACGTGGTCCTGCTCTACAGGACCTCGCCGCTTGCCGTGATCGCCGCCTTCGCCTGCGGCATGTCCAACGGCACGTTCGGCACCCTGGCCCCGGTCTACGGCTTCGAGCAGAAGCTCGATGCCTCGACCATCGCCTACCTGTTCGCGGTCACTGCGGTGGTCGGTGCGGTGGCGCAGACGCCGTTCGGCCGGCTCAGCGACAAGATCGACCGGCGCCTGGTGATCGTCGGGCTCTCGGGCTTTGCCGCCTTCATCGGGCTACTGACCGTGCTGATCAACCCGGCCGGCGGGGTGCTGATGTTCATCCTGTTCGGGCTCTACGGCTTCGGCGCCTATCCGCTCTATGCCATTGCCGTGGCGCACGCCAACGACTTCGCCCGCGATGGCGAGTTCGGCCGGGTCGCCGGCGGCATGCTGCTGATCCTCGGTGTCGGGCTCGCCATCGGGCCGGTGATTGCCAGCTGGGCGATGAATGCCATCGCCCCGGTGGCGCTGTTCATCGTCACCGCCACCTTCCACGGCGCGCTCGCCGTCACCGCCTTTCTCAGGATGAAGGTGCGGCCGGTCCGCGATACGAGGGGGCGCATCCGCTTCCGGGCGATGAACGCCGAGAAGGGCATCTCGCCGGGCACCGTGGCGCTCGATCCGCGCGCCGACGAGGGTCAGCAGACCCCGCGCCAGCCCGCCCCGCCTCCCCCGCCCGAGACCGAGATCCTCGTGCCCGACCCGATCGAGCCGGTGGTGATCGTCGATTCCGACGGCAAGCCCGACGCCCCCGGCGACCAGCCGGCGGAGTCGACCGAGCCGGGTTCCACAGGCGAACCGGGGCCGGCGCCCGACAAGGCATGAGGCGATGAAGATCCCGCTCACCCGCAAGCAGTCCCGCCCGCGCAACGCCGCGGCGCGCGCCCTGCGACAGGGCCAGTTCAAGCCAAAGGTCGAAGCCGATCCCAAGGCCTATCGCCGCCGCGGCCGGCACAAGCCTGATCCCCTGCTCGGCGACGACACGCCGCGCGACAGCGAGACTTAACCGCATTTCGGTTCAATCGTTCGCGTAACCGCTTTCCGGTTATGCGGCGCCGGGGGGCATCCGCAGCGCCGTCGCCGGTGGCGTTCATTGCCGGTTCAGGCACAGCAATTCAATTGCAGGGGCGCGGCCGCGGTGACACTGTCTTGGCCGCGTGCGCGGCAAGCGGAGGGCTTCATGACCGGTCTCGTCATCCTGGCGATCATCGTGGCGATCGTCGGCTACGTCATCTTCATCTACAACGACCTGGTGTCCAAGCGGCAGCTCAAGGACGAGGGCTGGTCGGGGATCGACGTGCAGCTCAAGCGCCGCACCGACCTGATCCCCAACCTGCTCGAGACGGTCAAGGGCTACATGGGGCACGAGCGCGCGACGCTGGAGGCGGTCACCAATGCCCGCGCCGCAGCGACCGCCGGCGCCAATGCCGGCCCGGCCGAACGCAGCGCCCTCGAGGGTGCGCTCTCGGGCGCCCTCGGCAAGCTGCTCGCCATCGCCGAGGCCTATCCCGACCTCAAGGCCAACACCACCTTCCTCGAGTTCCAGGCGGCGCTGAGGACCGTCGAGGACGAGATCCAGCTGGCCCGCCGCTACTTCAACGGCGCCGTGCGCAACCTCAACACCGCGGTCGAGAGCTTTCCGTCCAACGTCATCGCCAACGCCTTCAAGTTCGAGAAGTCCGACTATTTCGAGCTCGAGAACGAGGCCGACCGCGCCGTGCCGACGGTGAAGTTCTGAGCGACCGCGAGCAATGATCGAGCAAGCGGCGCCCCCCTCCCCGACCCTCCCCGCCAGGGGGAGGGTGTCCGCCGGCGGCTGGCTGCAACCACGCCGCAAACACCGCTCTGCACCTCCCCCCTCGCGGCGGGCTTTGGAGCGGCCGGAGGCCAGATCGCTCCAGTGGAGCGATCTGAGCGACAAAGGCCTTGAGAGCTATGCTCGAACGGCAGGGATGGGAGGGGGGGTGCATCACGCGCCGATGGCGCTTCTCGCATTGCTCGCGCTGCTCTCGTTCCTCCTCCTCGCCCTCCCCGCCGCCGCAGCCGAGACCATCACCTCCTTCGCCTCCGCCATCCGGCTCAATGTCGATGGCTCGGTCGACGTCACCGAGACCATCGACGTCACCGCCGAAGGCATCGAGATCCGGCGGGGCATCTACCGCGACATCCCCACCCAGCTGATCAACGCGGACAATTCGCGGCTGCGCTCGACCCTCGAGGTGCTGTCGGTCACGCGCGACGGCGAGGTCGAGCCCTACGCCCTCGAGACGGTCGGCGACGGCATCAGGCGCATCCGCATCGGCGATGCCGACGTGTTCCTCGCGCGCGGCCCGCACCGCTACACCATCCGCTACAGCATGAGCCGGATGGCGCGGGCCTTCGAGGACCACGACGAACTGTTCTGGAACGTCACCGGCAACTACTGGAACTTCCCGATCGAGAAGTCGGTGGCGAGCGTCACCCTGCCCGACGGCGCCGTGATCTCGGGGCTGATCGGCTATACCGGGCCGCCCGGCTCGCAGGAGCAGGCGGTCACCCCCACGCGCTCCTCCGATACCGAGGCCATCTTCCGCAGCCAGCGCCGGCTCGAGGCGGGTGAGGGACTGAGCGTCGCGGTATCCTTCCAGAAGGGCATCCTCGCGATCCCGGACGAATCGCAGCGCCTCGGCTGGTGGCTCAGCGATCATCGCGACCTCGTCGGCCCCGCCCTCGCCGTAGGGCTGGTGCTGCTCTACAACCTGTTCGCCTGGAACGCGGTCGGGCGCGATCCGGCCAAGGGCACCATCATCCCGCTCTTTCATGCCCCCAGGGGCCTGTCGCCGGCCCTGACCCACTACATCCACAAGATGGGCTGGGACAAGATGGGCTGGACCGCCTTCACCGCGGCGATCTTCGACCTCGGGGTCAAGGGCCTCGTCCACATCGACAATCCGGGCAAGACGCTGACCGTCAAGGTCACCGGCCAGGCGGCACCGGCCGACCTGCCCGAGGGCGAGCGGCTGGTGTTCGACTATTTCGCCTCGAAGGGCAGCGTCACGGTCAACACCAGCAACGGCCCCAAGCTCAACGAGACGCGCGGCAAGTTCGTCAAGCAGATCGAGACGGAGAACCGGCAGGCCTATTTCCGCAACAATACCGGCTATGTGCTGCTCGGCATCGCGCTCTCGGCGGCGCTGCTCGGCGGCCTCGTGCTGCTCGACATGCTCGATCCGGTCATGCTGGTGGTCGCCGCCGTGGGCGGCATCGCCATCGGCATCTTCGCTTCCGTGCTCTCGACCTTCTGGACCAGCCCCGGCTTCGGCAAGATCATCCTCGCCATCTGGCTGATCATCTTCAGCGCCAATTTCGGCACGACGGCGCTGGGCTTTCTGTCCGAACTGCGGCTCGACGGGCCGCTGATCGGCGCCATCTCGATCGTGCTCGTCAATGTCGTCTTCGCCGTGCTGATGCGCGCGCCGACCGTGCAGGGCCGGAAGCTCATGGACCAGATCGACGGCTTCAAGATGTATCTCGATACCGCCGAGAAGAACCGCCTCAACATCGTCGGCGAGCCGCCCATGACCATCGAGCGCTTCGAGCGCATCCTGCCCTATGCCATTGCGCTCGGGGTCGAAAAGCCGTGGTCCGAGCACTTCGAGGGCGAACTGGCCCGCAACGCCGTCGCTGACGCGCAGGGCGGCTACCACCCGGGCTTCTATTCCGGTCGTGACTGGTCGTCCGGCTCGGGCGGCTTTTCCAGCACCGTCTCCAGCGTCGCTACCGGCATGAGCGCCGCGATGATCGCTGCCCAGCCGTCGAGCTCCTCCGGCTCCGGCTTTTCCGGCGGTGGCGGTGGATCGGGCGGCGGCGGCGGTGGCGGTGGCGGTGGCGGGTGGTAAAAGCTCTTGTCTTGTGACATTACTGGCGTATCCTGTCACTTTTTGCGGAGGCTGACATGGCGCGAGTGACCAAAGGCAGCGGTCTGGCGGAGGATACTGCGCCCTGGCGCGACGACAGGGA
>NZ_JAYRYM010000211.1:0-6514 GCF_041917035.1 Devosia sp.
GGACGCTGCGATCGCCGATGCCGAGTGGCAGGCCCGCCTCGCCCGCAACTCCACCTTCGGAGTCTTCGAAGGCGCCGAGCTGGTCGGAACGGCCACCTTCACGGTCGAGGCCGGTGCCAAGACCGCGCATCGCGGCCATCTCGTCGGCGTCTACCTGAGGCCGGGCGCCCGCGGCACCGGGGCGGCGCAATTGCTACTGGAGGCGGTGCTGGACGCGGCGCGGCACAAGGTGCGCTTCCTCTACCTGATCGTGAACGACGCAAACCACCGTGCGAAGCGGTTCTACGAACGCTTCGGCTTTACCGTCTTCGGCCAGGACCCGGGCGGCCTCATGGTCGACGGAACCCTGTACCAGGACTGCCTGATGATGCTGCGCCTCACCGAGGGCAGCGGAAAGTGATGAGTAGCAAATGACCGACCCCAATTTCTCCCCGCGCGAGATCGTCGCCGAACTCGACCGCTATATCGTCGGGCAGGCCGATGCCAAGCGCGCCGTCGCCGTGGCGCTGCGCAACCGCTGGCGGCGCCAGCAGCTGCCCGAGAGCTTCCGGCAGGAAGTGACGCCCAAGAACATCCTGATGATCGGGCCGACCGGCGTCGGCAAGACCGAGATCTCGCGCCGTCTGGCGAAGCTGGCCCAGGCGCCGTTCATCAAGGTCGAGGCGACCAAGTTCACCGAAGTGGGGTATGTCGGCCGCGACGTCGAGCAGATCGTGCGCGACCTGGTCGAGGCCGGCATCTCGGTGCTGCGCGACAGGAAGCGCGCCGATGTCGCGGCGCAGGCCCACCGCAATGCCGAGGAGCGTGTGCTCGACGCACTGGTCGGCTCGTCGGCCTCGCCCTCCACCCGCGACAGCTTCCGCTCCAAGCTGAGAGGCAACGAACTCGACGATCGGGAGATCGAGGTCGAGATGGCACCCTCGGGTCCCTCGGGCGGCTTCGAGATTCCCGGCATGCCGGGCGCCAGCGTCATCAACATCCAGGACATGCTGGGCAAGGCCTTCGGCGGACGCGCGGTCAAGCGCAAGGTCAAGGTCAAGGACGCACATGCGCCGCTGATGGCCGAGGAGGCCGACAAGCTGCTCGACATGGACGCGCTCAACAAGGAAGCGGTCGATCTCGTCGAGAACCATGGCATCGTGTTCATCGACGAAATCGACAAGGTCGCCAACCGCGAGGGCAGCTATGGCGGCGGTCCGTCGCGGGAGGGCGTGCAGCGGGACCTCTTGCCGCTGATCGAGGGGACGACCGTGTCGACCAAGCACGGGCCGGTCAGGACCGACCACATCCTGTTCATCGCCTCGGGCGCCTTCCATGTCTCCAAGCCCTCGGACCTGCTACCCGAGTTGCAGGGTCGGCTGCCGATCCGGGTCGAGCTGAAGGCGCTGACGCGATCGGACCTCATCGAGATCCTCAAGGACACCGACGCGAGCCTGATCAAGCAATATGTGGCGCTGATGCAGACCGAGGGACTGACGCTGGACTTCACCGAGGATGCGATCGAGGCAATCGCCGATGCGGCCGCCAAGGTGAATGCCACGGTCGAGAATATCGGCGCGAGACGGCTCTCCACCGTCATGGAGCGGCTGGTCGAGGACATCTCGTTCGAAGCCCCGGACAAGCAGGGTCAGACCATCCGGATCGACGCCGCCTATGTCGAGAACCGCATCGGGAAGATGGCTGCCGATACCGACCTCAGCCGCTTCGTGCTGTAGCGGACGAGGCCTGCGGCAGCGCAGCCTCGTGCAACGCCGCGATCGCCTCGCCCAGCATGGCGTGGACGTCGAGCCGCCCGCCGTCCGCGAGCGCGACGCGGACGCGCTGCACGGTGTGGCCGTTGTACAGGCTCACCATGAAGTCGGCGACGCCCAGGTCGCCGTAGCGATCGAGCGGAACGGCGACCGTGTCGACGACGAGGCGGGTGCGCCCGGCGGCGAGATCGAAGAGGTGGCCGAGCGAGGGGTGGCGACGGGCCAGGTCGGCGCGAAACTCGAGGATGTCGTCGGCGGCCGGGGCGGCGGCGAACAGCCGGTCGGCGCAGGCGTCGGCGAGCATCGCGCAGAGCATGGCCTTGCGGGACGAGAGCGGCGCGGCCCGCGCGGCAACGAACTCGGCCTCGAGATAGGCCAGGTGTCTCGCGAGGTCAGCCGAGGTGCTTATGGAAGAACTCGAGGCTGCGGGCCGAGGCCTTCCGGCAGGCGGCTTCGTTGAAGTTCTGCGGCCGGTCGCTGTTGCAGAAGCCGTGCACGCCGTCATAGACGTGGATGCCGACACCCGGGTGCCGGGCCTTCAGCGCCTCGACCTGCTCGAGCGGGATGCCGGTGTCCTTGTCGCCGTAATGCATCTCGGTCGGGATCTTCGGCTCGAGGTCGATGTAGCCCAGTATTCCGCCGCCATAGTATCCCGAGGCGGCGCTGAGTCCGAGCCCGAGGCCCGCCGCCTGCCAGCTGACGCGGCCACCGAAGCAGAAGCCGGTGATGCCGACCTTGCCGGCGACGGCCGCCACCGCGACGGCGGCCGCAACATCGAGCGGGGCGGTGGCGTTGTCGAACCTCTTCATCATCTCGCCGATGATCACGAACTGATCCGGCCCGTAGTTCTCGCTCTCGTAGCCCATGTCGAGCCGGTCGAACATGGCGGGCGCCACGGCGAGGTATCCGTGCCGGGCGTAGCGATCGACGACCGAGCGCACCCAGCTGTTGACGCCCCAGACCTCCTGGATGACCACCACGCCGGCCCTCGGCTTTCCCTCCGGAGCGGCGCGGTAACCGTTCAGAACGAATCCGTCCGATGCCGTCAGCTTGATCCGCTCGCCCATGATGATCCCCTCCCGATAGTGCGGCCAGCATGCATGTTTCAGCGGCAAGTGCCAGCCGGGGCTAGCGGGTCCGCTTCACGACTTCGTTCCTGATGAACGACAGGTCCTCGGGCGACAGGCGGCCGATGGCACGCGCCAGCTGGTTCGCCAGTTCGGTGGCCTCGGGCGCCATGCCGGCCGTGTCGATGGTGATTCTGGGATCGGACATCTCGGCCAGCCGCTGCAGCTCCTCGGCCTCGTCCCAGATGACGTTGAAGTAGTGGATGATGCGCTGCAGCAGCATCCAGGTCGGCCTGCCGCGCCGCCCGTGCTCGAGGGCCGACAGATAGGCACTGGAGACGTTGAGGGCGCCGGCCATCTCCTTGAGCGTCACGCCGCGTTGCTCGCGCAGCTGCCGCAGGCGGAGGCCGAGCGGGGTCACCGGTAGTCCCTTTCGCGCCGCAGCCGCACATAGAAAGCCCCGTCGCCGCCGTGGCCGTGGGCAGCGACCTCCCAGCCGGCGACCAGCGGACCGAGCTCCGGGCCCGACAGCCAGACCGGCAGCATGGCGCGCAGCACGCCGCGTTCGACGATCACGGCGGCATCGTCGGAGAGCTTCTTCAGCCCCTTGCCGGTGATGACGAGGAGGGTCCGGTCGCCGCGCGCCCAGCGCGCCGAGACGAACCGGTTGAGCGCCTGGTGGGCCTCCAGCTGACGCATGCCGTGCAGATCGATGGTACCGTCGATGGCCTCTCGACCGCGCTGCAGGCGCTGCCGCAGGTTGGGCTCGATGCCCTGCCGCGGCTGCCGCGACGGACGGCCGTCGGACTGGTATGCCGGCATAGGAGGCAGGAGCCGGCGGGGCTTGGCCGCGGGGGCCGGCGCCGGGATGGGGAGCGGGGTGTCGCTCAGGTCGACCAGCGGGAGGTGCTGCGGGCGCAGCGGCGCAACCGTGCGCGACACCTCGGTCCACAGGTGCCAGTCGGGCAGATGCGGTCGGCCGTCGCTGCGGCGCTTCGACATCGGAGCGTTCCCGGCCGTCCAGCCTATTCGAGCTGGCTGGTGGCGACGAGCTTCCAGTTCGGGTCGCGCGACTTGGGATTGCGCGCGAAGGTCCATTCGTCGGCGATGCCGGTCACGAGGTCGGCATTGCCCTCGATCAGCGTGCCATCCTTGTCCCGCGCCGCCGAAACCACCTCGGCGTGGAAGCGCACGCTCACCTGAACGGCGCGCTTGTCGGCCTCGGCGGCAGAAATCTCGACCTTGGGCAGGCCGACAAAGGTGAAGTCGATGCGCCGGCCGGCGGCCTCGCGATCCTTGATGGCGCGCTCGAAGCCGTCATAGACCTCCTTGTCCAGCAGGTTCTTCAGGGTCTGGCGGTCCCCGGCGGCGAAGGCGGTGACGATCATTTCGTAGGCCGCCTTGGCGCCGTCCATGAAGCTCTTGGGCGAGAAGCTCGAATCGGCCTCGACGATGGCCTTGAGGCCAGCGGCGACGGCCTCGTCCCCATGCGCGAACTGGGTCACCTCGGCCTCGAGCTTGCGGGCCTGACGCTCGGCATCCTCGTTGGTCTGCTCGGCAGCAGGACGCGGCCGCATCGGCACGACATTCTCGTCGGCGGCCTTGGCCGGCGCCTCGCTGCGCCGCTCGACGGGAGGCCGCTCGCGACCGGTGCGGGTGCCGAGCACCTGGCGCAGCCGGAACAGCACCACGATCGCAAGACCTATGACGATCAGGGTGGGAATGTCGAAGAACTCGTCCATCGGTGCGGGTACTCGGGGGGTCTCGGATAAGGGACGGCTCGCAGAGCCGGACTGATGCGCCTATATATAGGGAAAGGCTTTGCCGGAAACCAGTTCACGTTTGGCTGAGGGTTGTCCGCAAATGCCAGTGCAAAAAGGAATGTCCGTGGGCCGCGCCCTGTTTCTCGTCTTCCTCGCCGTGCCGCTGATCGAGATCGCATGCTTCGTCCTCGTCGGGCAGGCGATCGGCCTGTGGCCGACGCTGGCCGGGGTGCTGGTCACCGCGCTGGCCGGAGCGGTGGTGCTGCGCCGCCAGGGCACGGCGCTGCTCGCCGAGATCCGGACGAGGATGGGACGCGGCGAGCTGCCGGCCCGGGCGCTGGCCGATGCCATGCTGGTGGCGGTGGCGGGCGTCCTGCTGCTGACGCCGGGCTACTTCACCGACCTGATGGGCCTGTTGCTGCTGGTGCCGCCGGTGCGCGGGCTGATCTACGCATACCTGCGCACCCGCTTCACGGTGGTCTCGGCGAGCGCCGAAGGCTACGGCTACGGGCGGGGCTCTGGCACTGTCGAACTCGACGATGACGAGTGGCGACCGCGCTGAACGCGGCGTTCTCCTTGTCGGTGCGGGCCAAAGATGCTAGCGAGCGCGCCAAAATAGGCCCACGAGGAACCCCACCATGGCTGACGAAACCCCAACCGGCGCTGCGCCGGCCAATGCGACCGCCCCGAGCTACAGCCTCGTCGGCCAGTATATCCGCGACCTCAGCTTCGAGAATCCGGGTGCACCGGGATCGGTCATGCTGGGCGGGCCGAACCCGCAGTTCTCGGTGAGCATCAATGTCGGGGTCAAGAAGCAGGCCGACGATCTCTACGCGGTCGAGATCAACCTGACGGCCAAGGCCGAACGCGACAGCACCGTGCTGTTCAATGTCGAACTGGTCTATGGCGGCGTGTTCAGGCTGCGCAACGTGCCGGAGACCACCCTGCCGCCGCTGCTGATGGTCGAGTGCCCGCGCATGCTGTTCCCGTTCGCCCGGCACGTGCTGGCCAACACGGTACAGCTCGGCGGCTTCCCGCCGCTGATGATGGAGCCGGTGGATTTCAACGGGCTCTACCTGCAGAACCTCAAGAACCTGCAGGCGCAGTCCGCCGCGAACGCCGCCAACTGACGGCTACTCGGCGGCAACGGCCGCGTCGGCGTAGCTCAGCCATACCGCGTCGGCACCGAGGGTGCCGACAAGGGCGGCATGTGCCTCGCGCTCGGCGTCGGTCAGCCGGGGCGGCAGCGGCGTCGGTCGGACCCGCGCCGGGCGCAGTTCGACATCGACGCTGATCTCGACGCGCGTCTCGGCGATCAGGGTCAGGGCAACCTGGCGGCCGCCGATCAACTCGAGATAGACGTCGGCGAGGATCTCGCTGTCGAGCAGGGCGCCATGCAACGTCCGGCGGGAGTTGTCGACGCCGTAGTGCTTGCACAGGGCATCGAGGCTGACGCGGGCGCCCGGATGGACCTCGCGCGCCACCATCACCGTGTCGATCACCGGGTTGCCGAGGCCGGGGCGGCCGATCCGCTCGAGTTCGGCGTTGAGAAACGCCATGTCGAACGGGGCGTTGTGAATGATCAGCGTCGCATCGGCGATGAAGGCGAGGAATTTGTCGGCCTCGTCGGCGAAGCGCGGTTTGTCGCGCAGGAACTCGCTGGAGAGGCCGTGCACGCGATACGCCTCCTCCGGCATGTCGCGTTCCGGATTGAGATAGACGTGGAAGTGCCGCCCGGTCGGGATGTGGTTGATCAGCTCGACGCAACCGATCTCGACGACACGATCGCCGGTCACCGGCGAGAGCCCGGTGGTTTCGGTATCGAGGACGATCTCTCGCTTCATCGGCTGGTCCCGGCTGGCGCGTCGAGCCTCCGGACCAGGGCGGCGACCGCCCGCCGGGTCGCCGCGATCGGTCCGGACGTCTCGAAGAC
>NZ_JAYRYM010000212.1:0-6485 GCF_041917035.1 Devosia sp.
GGCCGTCGTGCCGGACGTACCAGCTGTCCCAGATCCACTTGTCGGCGAGGGCAATCGTCATCTCAGAACTCCGTCAGCCCTTGACGCCGGTCGAGGCGATCGAGGCGATAAAGGCGCGTTGCAGGAAGAGGTAGAAGGCGAGCACGGGAACGGTGATCAGCGAGAGATAGGCCATGATCTCTCCCCAGGCCCGGTTGAGCTGGAAGAAATACTGCAGGCCGACCATCACCGGCCGGTAGGTCTCCTCCTGCACCACCATGAGCGGCCACAGGTACTGGTTGTACATGGCGAGGAACTTGAGAATGGCGGCAGTGGCGAGAACGGGGCCGGCGAGCGGCATGACGACCCTGCGATAGACCTGGCCCCAGGAGGCCCCCTCCACGCGAGCGGCCTCGATCAGTTCGCCCGGCAGGTCCTTGAAGTACTGCACGAAGAGAAAGATCGTCAGCCCGTCCGCGACGAACGGGATGATCTGCACCTGATAGGAGTTCAGCCAGCCCAGCGTGAGGCCCTCGGGGCCGATCCAGGGCAGTTTCGACGCGATCAGCAGCAGCGGGATAGCGATGGTCTCGAAGGGGACGATCAGCGTTGCGAGGATGGCCGTCAGCACCAGTTCGCGCCCGCGCCAGTCGATGAAGACGAAGGCGAAGCCGGCCAGCGAGCAGACGAGCAGCGACAGCGCCACGGTCACGCCGGTGACGATGACCGAGTTCAGCACGAACAGGCCGACCGGTGCCCGCCTGAAGGCGTCGAAGTAGTTGTCGAGGCTGATGTCGCCCACCGGCAGGAAGGCGGCAAAACTCTTCGTGTCCTGTAGCAGCTGCTGGTCGGGCTTGAAGCTCGACATGATCATGAAGACGAGCGGGAAGACGAAGATCAGCGCGATGAGCGCCAGCACGGTGTAGCGGACCACGAGGCGCAGCCGGTGGTTGTCGGCAGTGATCTGGGCCATCAGCGTTTGTCCCGTGTCAGCCAGCGCTGCAGCAGCGAGATGGAAAGGACGAGGATGAAGAGGATGACGGAAATCGTCGAACCCCCCGAGATGTCCTGCTTCCCGTAGCCCCGTTCGACCGCCTGGAAGACGATCGTCTGGGTCGCGTCGAGAGGGCCGCCATTGGTCATCACGTCGATCTGCGAGAACAACGAAAACGCCTGCATGGTGATGACGATCAGCACCAGGACGGCCGTGTTGCGCAGCCCCGGCCAGGTGACGTAGCGGAACGTCTGCCAGGGCGAGGATCCCTCGACCGCGGCCGCTTCGTAGAGGGTCGGGCTGATCGTCTGCAGGCCGGACAGCCAGATGACCATGTGAAAGCCGACCGCCTGCCAGATCGACATGGCGATGATGGCACCGAGCGCGGTCGACGGATTGCCCAGCCAGTCGATACGGGGGAAGGCCCCGAAGGTGAGGGCGGAGAGCAGGTTGTTGAGCAATCCCGAGTTGCCGTCATAGATGAAGCGCCAGAGCAGCGACACCACGACGATCGAGACCACGACCGGCATGAAGTAGATGGCGCGGAACAGGTTGATGCCGCGCAGCCGCTGGTTGATCAGCAGCGCCAGGACGAGGGCGAGGCCCCCCTGCAGCGGCGCGACGATCAGCACGAAGATGAAGGTGTTGGCGAGAGCCTTCATGAAGACGACGTCGCGCGCCAGCACATAGGTGCGGCTGTCGCCCGACTGGAAGCTGAACCACTCGCGCAGCCCGTCGAGTTCGGGGTAGTCGGGATTGCCGCGCGTGTAGTCGCGCAGCCGCGGATAGGCGGGGCTTCCATCCTCCTGCCGGACGACGTTGCCCTCTGTGTCGCGCTGCGGTTCGAGGGTGAGAAGCCCCACGCCGAGCAATTGCTGGTAATTGGCGAGACCGATGAACTCGGTCGGGTTCGGCGAGACGAGGCGCTGATTGGTGAAACTCAGCAGAATGGCGAAGAGGAACGGCAGGACGACGAACAGCGCCATCAGGAAAGCCGCGGGCCCGGCCATCAGCCAGCCGGCGCGGTTGGAGCGGGTGAATTTCGATGCCATTGCGATCTCGCTGAGAGGACAGGGTCCCGGAGCGACGCCGGGACCCTGAGGGCCCTGAGAGGGATCAGTGCCCGTAGCCGCCGTTCTTCTCGATATCGGCGTCGATCTCATCGACGGCGGCATCGAGCGTGGCCTCGACATCAGCACCATTGGCGATATCGGCGAGGGCCTTTTCGAACACCTTGGCTTGCACCACGTAGCCCGGGGTCACCGGACGGACGAGGGCCTGCTTTGCGGAGAGCTCGAAGAAGCTCGCGAGCTTGCCGCCTTCCTTGTAGTTCTCGGTCATCGCGGCCGACGACGAGGTGGCAGGGATCAGGCCAATGCCGTTCGAGAAATCGGCGAGGTACTTGTCCTGCAGGGCGAACTCGATGAACTTGGCCGCGCCCTCCGGATTGGCGGACTTGGCCGAGACGCCGAACTGCCACGAGGCGGCGCCGATCCTGGAGCCGCTGCCGAAATCCGGAGCGGGTAGGAACAGGACGTCATCGAAGGCGGCCAGCGTGCCCAGCGCGGCCCAGTTGCCGTTCCAGGAGAAGGCATACTTGCCCGAGTTGAAGCCGGAGTCGCGGTCGGCGGGGTCCTGCGTCGCCTGGGCATAGCCCTCGGTGAACAGCCCCTGCCACCACTTGCCGAACGCCATGGCGGCCTCGCCGTTGAGCGCCCCCTCGGCCGACTTGTAGGTCGAGCGGTCGACGATATCGCCGCCGAAGCTCTGCAGGAACGGCGAGAAGGCATAGGGATACCACTCGCCGGTCCAGGCCGTACCAAGGTCCAGGGCGTTCTGGAACTTGCCGGAGGCCTTCGCCTTGGCGAGGGCGTCCATGAACTCGTCCTTGCTCCAGGGCTGGTCGAGGGTGGGGACCCGCAGTCCGAGTTCATCGAGGTACGACTTGCGGGTGACCAATGCGACGGCCGCATCCCAGAGCCCTACAGAGTAGAGTTGGCCGTTCCAGATCCCCTTGGTGCCGGGCAGGAAACTCGCGATCTTGCTCTCGTCGATCTTGAGCGGCTGCATGTAGCCGGCCCAGGCCCAGTTGGGCATCACGGGGCCATCGACATCGAGGATGTCCGGCAGGTTGCCGGCGAGGGCGCCGGCCGTGACGCTGTCATTGTAGGCGGCCTGCGGGAAGCTCTGCAGTTCGACCTTGTAGTCGGACTGGCTGGCGTTGAAGTCGGCAATGATCTGGTTGACGATCTTGGATTCAACTTCGTTGCCGGCGCCGTGGTACCACATCGAGAGCGTGGCCTGGGCAAAGGCGCCGCCGCTCAGAAGCGTGGCTCCGAGCAGAGCCGCCGAGAAAAGTCCGAGTTTGTTCACTTGTAGTCCTCCCTGATGAGTTTGAGTCTGGAGAGATTGCTGGGCCGGCGCTCGGTGACCGAGCCGCGCCAGCACACTGGACCGGCCACGATTGCGGCTCCGCGGTCCTCCCGGTTCTCACCGGATATCAGGCCGAGCAGGCGCTGCGCGGCGCGCGCACCCATGGCCGAGTAGGGTAGTTCCACCGTCGTCAGCGGCGGATAGAGGGTTTCCGCGATGACGCGGTAGTTGTCGTAGCCCGCCACCGACACTTCGTCGGGCACCCGCAGCCCGCGCGACCTGAGGATGCCGTAGACCCTGAGCGCCATGCGATCGTTGCCGCAGCAGAACACGGTCGGCGGGTCCGGAAGCTGGAGCATCCGGTCGATGGCATCCCAGAGCACCTGAGTGTCGCCCTCGGCATTGTCGAGTTCGCAGCACTGCACGAGGCTGTGGTCGTAGCTCAGGTCCGCTTCGGCCAGCGCCTGGCGGTAGCCGGCCTTGCGCAGGCCCGTCGCCACGATGTCCTCCCTGAGGGTGAGGTAGGCGATCCGTTCGTGTCCCGCCGCGACCAGGCGCTGGACCAGATCGTGCTGTCCGCGCCGGTCGTCCGGCACGACCGCAGGCGTGCCGTGCTGGTCGAAGCAGTTGGTCAGCACCAGCGGGGTGTCCTCGCCCAGGCTCGGCAGCTGAACCTCCTGATGATACTCGGCCACGTAGATCAACCCCTCGACGCGGTGTTCGAGGAAGGTCTTGATCAGGTGCGGCACCTTGTCGGAGCGGCCGCCGGAATCGGCAATCATCAGCGTCTTGCCGCTCGCCCCGATGATGCGCTGGATGCCCTGTACGAGCAGGAGTTCGGGAAGACCGGCGGGCTGCACGGGTTCGGGCGAGGTGGAGATGGCGCCGGTGATCAGCCCGATGAGGCCCGATTTGTTGGAGCGCATCATGCGCGCCGCGTTGGACGGGACGTAGCCAAGGGCCGCCATCGCCGCGTTGACCGCGTCGCGCGTCTTCGCGCCAACGGGAGCATCGCCATTGAGCACGCGGCTGACCGTCTTGGGCGAGACATTTGCCGCCTTGGCCACGTCGTAGATGGTTGCCAACAGACCCTCCCGTCACGCTCGGGTTGTGACACCGATGTCATGACACCGATGTCATAAAGCGGGAGGAGGAACCCTGTCAAGCGCCCGTGCGCCCCATGCGGATCGCTTGTGGGGAATGCCCCAGGCGTCCTCCCCGGTCTGGCGGAGACAGGTCCTTCCGTCCGAACGGGAGCCTTCCAGACTCTGTGAAGCGCCACAGGCTGGCCTGAACCGGAATCGCGATGGCACTTTGGGCGCGCGGAATCGTTGCGAGGCCACAGGGGCGTTGCCGAGGCGCAGGCATCTGGATTCCCCCCGCTGTCGAGGCCTCTGTGAGGTGGGCGCCTCGGCCTGCGGCTCCGTGCGGCGTCGGTGACGCGGCGGGCGTCCCGTGGGGAGGATCTCCTTTGTCCTTGCTTGTCGGGCGCTTCCGTTGAACATGCGGAGCCAGTCGCGACTGGTCGGCTCGGGTGTGCTCCCGGCGGGCTGCGTCGCGCCAACCGATCCCGAAGGGCTGGGATGAACGCATATTCGCTCGAAGTCACCGACACCCCGTCGCCCGAAACCCTGAGGGCCATCGGCGACCAGCTGGCGGCCTTCAATGACGCCGATGTCGGCCCCTCCGGCCGCCGGCCGCTGGTGGTCGCGGCGCGCGACGGCGAGGGCAGGGTCCTCGCCGGACTCTCGGGCTACACCGCCTGGGGCTGGCTCTACGTGCAATGGCTGTGGATCGCCGAAAGCCAGCGCGGGCAGGGTCTTGCCGGTACGCTGCTCGCAGCCGCAGAAGTCGAGGCGCGGACGCGGGGGTGCCACGGCGCCTACATCGATACCTTCAATCCCGTCGCGCTCAAGGCCTACCGGCGCGCCGGCTATGTCCCGTTCGGGGAACTCGCCGACTTCCCGCGAGGGCGGACCCGCACCTTCCTGCAGAAGCCGCTCTGATCGTCACATGGCGAGCACGCCGCCGGTCAACGGCCGGGGGGCCCCGGTCGTCGTCGGCAGGCTGATCGGCAGGCCGCGCAGCACCCGCACGGCCAGAAAGGCGAAGCACTCCGCCTCGATCGCATCGCCGCGCCAGCCGACGGCCTCGGCGGGCACCGCGTCGACCCCGGCGCGCTGCCCGAGCATGGTCATGATCGCCGGGTTGTGGCGACCGCCGCCACAGACCACGAGCCGCTCGGGATGCCGAGGAAGCAGGTCCAGCGCCTTGCCCACGGCGGACGTCGTGAACGCCGTCAGTGTTGCGGCACCGTCGGCGGGACCGAGGCCATCTGCCATGCTGGAGGAAAAGTCGAACCGGTCCAGGGACTTGGGGAAGGGGGCCGCGAGATAGGGGTGCTGCAGCAGGCGGACCAGCCGGTCCTCGTCGACCTGGCCCTGCAGCGCCAGGGTGCCATCGCGGTCCATCTCCCCCAGTCCCAGGCCGCGGATGAAGTCGTTGATCGGTGCGTTCGCCGGTCCGGCATCGAAGGCGAGCAGTAGTTCGCCGCCGTCCCACCAGGTGACATTGGCGACCCCGCCAAGGTTGAGCACCGCCGTGCGTCCATCGTCGGCGCCGATCCGTCGCAGCAGCGCCTGGTGGTAGAGTGCCGCGAGCGGCGCCCCCTGGCCCCCCGAGCGGACGTCGGCGGAGCGGAAATCATACGCGACCGGGGCGCCGAGCAGGCGGTGCATCAGCCAACCGTCGCCGAGTTGTCGTGTCGCGCCGATGCGTCCGGGCTGCGGGGCCCGGTGCAGCACGGACTGGCCGTGGAACCCGACAATGCCGATCTCGCCCAGGCCCAGTCCTGCCGAAGCCGCCAGCTGGCGAACGGCCTCGCTCTGCGCCCGGGTGAGAGCCTGCTCGGCTTCGGCGAAGATCGCCGGCTCCGGCCCGTCGAAGTTCCACTGGCGCGCCGCCGTCAGCGTCCTTTCGAGCAGGTCGCGGATCCACTGCGGATACGGGGATAGCGTGTAGGGGCCGAAGGCCTCGATGTTCTCGCCGTCGGTGCGCAGCAACGCCACGTCGATGTTGCCGTCCAGAACGGTCCCGGTCATCAGGCCGACGGCCCAGATTGGCTGCACTCACACCTCCT
>NZ_JAYRYM010000213.1:0-6424 GCF_041917035.1 Devosia sp.
GCGCGGCACCAGCCTGCTCGAGGTGCGCTTCGCCGACAACGATCCGCAGCAGGCCAGTACCGTCGCCAACCAGGTCGTCCGCAGCTACATGGATCAGCAGGTCGATCGCTCGATCGAGACCTCGGAATTGGCGCAGCAGTTCATCAACGAGCAGGTTGCCGATACCAAGGCCAAGCTGGAGGCGGCCGAAGCAAAGCTGGTCGCCTATTCCAAGGAGCAGCAACTCGGCGCCGCCGGCGAGGATGGGTCGCTGATTGCCGCCAGCATCACCGCGATCAACAACGCCATGGCCACCGCGGTGCAGTCCCGGCTGGAGAACGAGCGGCTCGTGGCTCAGATCGAGGCAGGCAAGGCCGCCGAACTGAAGCAGGTGCTCGACAGCGAGGCGATTCAGGCCACACGAGAGAAGCTGGCCAACCTGCGGGCAGAATACCAGCAGAAGCGGGGCACGTTTAAACCCGAGTTTCCCGACATGCAGCGGCTCGCTGCGCAGATCGCCGAATTCGAGCGGCAACTGCAGGGCGAGGTGGACGTCATCGCCAACTCGATCCGGCTTGCCTACGAGACGTCGATCCAGGAAGAGAGGGACCTGCTGAACAAGCTCGGCGAACTGGATGCCGAGCAGGTCGCCTTCCGCGACAAGAACATCCAGTACACCATCCTGAAGCGGGACGTGGAATCGTACCGGGCGCAGTACCAGAGCCTGATCGACAAGCGCAACGAACTTGGCGTCGTCGGGGATCTGCGCCGGGCCAACGTCGATGTCGTCGATTTCGCTGTCGTTCCGAAGTCCCCGTTCGAGCCCAGCCTGCTGCGCAACCTGCTGTTGTTCCTTGCTGCCGCTGCCGCCGGCAGCGCGGCGACGATCTATGTCCTCGAGTTGCTCAACAACAAGTTCAGCGTACCGGACCAGATCGAGTCGGAACTGAAGTTGCCGGTACTCGGCATCATCCCCAAGGCGGAGGGTGAGAAGCTCGCCGAAGGGCTGGCCGACCCCCGCTCGGCCATTTCCGAGGCCTATCGTTCGTTGCGCACCTCCCTGCAGTTCTCGGGAACCGACGGCGCCCCGCAGACACTGCTCGTCACCAGTTCCGAGCCGGGCGAGTCGAAGTCGACCACCGCTTTCAAGCTGGCCGAGGAGTTCGCCGCGATCGGCAACAAGGTGCTGCTGATCGACTGCGACCTCCGCCGGCCGAGCCTGCACCGCATGTTCAAGGTCGACAATGCGATGGGGCTCAGCAACCTACTCACCAACACGGTCGAGCAGGCGGAGGTCCCGCGGCTGTTTCACCGATCCGCCCAGCATCCGAGCCTCGTCTTTCTGGCGACCGGTCCGATGGTGCCGAACCCGGCAGACCTGCTGTCCTCCGCGCGCATGGGCGCGGTGCTGCGCGGCTGCATGAAGGGCTATGATATGGTGATCCTCGACGGCCCGCCGGTGATCGGATTGTCGGACGCGCTGATCCTGTCACGCCTCGCGGAGGCAACGATGCTGGTAGTTGCGGCCCACCAGACTGCACGCAAGTCCGCCCGCGCTGCACTGAAGCGGCTTGCATCCACCGGCGGCAACATCGTCGGCGCCATGCTGGGCAAGCTGGATGTCGAGCGGATCGAGTACAGCTATTCCTACCGCTACATGTATGAAGGCTACTATGCATATGGCGCCGAAGCGCAACTGGCCATCGAAGAGGGCGGCCCCGCCGCGGCCCCTTCGCGTCCGAGCCGGAGCCGCAATGCTCTGGTTAGCCTCTACCATCGGCATCTGCGCCCTCTGTTTGAACGCGGCTAGCCGGACCAGCGAGGCCATTGACCCCGGTTTCGCGCTGGCCCTTAATCCGCTCAACATGGAGGCGCGTGTCAACGTCGTGACGGCTGCGCTGAATGCGGTGGGCTCGCCGGATCTGGATGCGCTGTCGGCACTTGCTGAGGACGCCGTCCGGCTGTCGCGTGCAGATGCTCGCGGCTTCAGCCTGCTCGGCGCGGTGCAGGAGCGGGCCGACAACCCGGCCGCCGCCGAAGCGCTCTATCGGCTTGCGTTGAGCCACTCCAAGACCGAGTTGCATGCACTGCTGAGAATCGCCCAGCTTCACCTCGCCCGGTCCGACGTGGCCGGCGCCCTCGACACCATCGATCTGATTCTGCGCCGCTGGCCGGACTACTGGCAGCAGGTCGAGGCGATCTTCGTTTCCGCCTCCGGCGACGCCGCTTCATCCCCCGTGCTCGCCCGAAAGCTCGACACCTTGCCGCCCTGGCGGGCGCGGGCAATCGCGTTGCTGAGCAAGGTCCCGTCGGCACTGGGCTTTGTGCGCGATCTGATCGCGGCCGCACCGGACTTCGTCCGAGCCGCTCCGGGCTGGGGAACCGATCGAGATACGGTGATCGGGGCACTTGCCTCCGCCAAGGCCTACGGCGATGCCTATGGCCTGTTTCTCTCCAGCCTGCGCGCCGAGGAGAAAGAACTGGCGGCCTATGTCTTTGATGGCGGGTTCACGCGGCCGCCGAGCCGAAGCTTTTTCGGCTGGCGCGTGAATCGCACAGGGGCGACCGATATCAGCCTCGGGCCGGGGGGCGGGGCAGGGGGCAATGGCCTCAGCGTACGGTTCCTCGATTCACCGGCGCGCCCTGGCATGGTGAGCCAGAACCTGCTGCTGCCGTTCGGGCGTTACAGGCTGGGGCTCGAGGCGTCGAGCCAGTCGATTGATGCGCCGAAGGGGCTGTTCTGGCGCCTGCGCTGCGGCGGAGGACAGCAACTGACCCGGCTCGATGTGCCGCAAGGTACCGCCGCCTCAGCTCGCCTCGAGGTCGAGTTCGACGTGCCGGCGACCGGGTGCGCCGTGCAGAACCTGAGCCTCGACACCGAGGTGCTCACCGACAGCTGGCGAGATCGCTACCAGGGAGAGGCGCGATTCACCGCCATCGTCATCACTCGGCTCTAGGGCGGGCAGCGCCCGGCGAACTTGACCTGCGACCGGCCGCAGTTGGCCTGCTGCTGATCGTGGCACTGCTGATCGGCGGCAGCTCGGTGCGCGGTGTTGCCAGCAATTGGGTCGTGCAAATCGTCACGCTCGCCTTGGCCCCGGCTCTCGTCGACTGGCGGCGACCGGGCGGCTATTGGCCCGTCGTCAACTGGCTGCCGATCGCCATACTGGTCCTGCTTGTTGCCCAATTGCTGCCACTCGGCTGGCTGCTCGGCTCCGTCGGGACCGTCGAGCCCGGTGTCTCGCTGCCGGCCCCATTTGCCCTGACGGTCGATTGGTGGCGAAGCGCCGAGGCGCTGCTGTTCGTGTTGCCTCTCGCCATGATGTTCGTCGTGCTGGGGCGGTTCACGGTCAATGACTTCAACCGCCTGCTGCCCTTTCTGTATCTGGGCCTGCTGTTCAACGTGGTCTTCGGGCTGGTGCAGTTCGCTGCGCGGACCGGCATAAGTCCGGGCTATCTGCCCTACGAAACGGCCGCCGGCTTCTTTGCCAACCAGAACCACTTCGCCACGTTGATGTTCGTGGGCATTCCCCTGGTGATCTACCAGTTCGTGGCGATCAAGCGTCCGATGTTGTCGCTCGTTGCGGTGGCCATCATCGTCCTCGCCAGCTTCGCGACGCGCTCACTCGCCGGCGCCGTGCTGTCGATCGGCGCGGCGCTGGTGTCCTACGCGCTGGTCGTCCCGCTGCGGATGCACTGGCGTATCGCCCTCCTTTGTGCCGCGGTAGCGGGGGCGGTGGTTCTCTCGTTCAACCCCGGCAACGTGCTGGAGTTCCGGGCTGGCGACCCGCTCGATCGGCTGGCCATCTGGAGGACCACGGCCTCGGCGATCCCGGCCTACCTGCCATTCGGCTCGGGCGCAGGAAGCTTTGAACTGGTCTACCCGCGCTTCGAGGCGGCGGCAGACGTTCGCTACGCCTTCATCAACCACGCCCACAACGAGTATCTCGAGCTGCTGCTCGAGGGCGGCATGCCCGCCGCCCTGCTGATGGCGGCCGGTGTTCTGCTGATCGGCTGGGCCATGTGGTACCGCCCTAGGACATCGCTGCGCTGGGCCGCCTTCTGCGGCCTGCTCTTCATGCTGGCGCACAGTTTTGTCGACTACCCGCTGCGCACACCGGCACTGGCGCTGGTCTTTGTGGTACTCAGCGCAATCGTATTTTGTCATCAATCGGAACAAAACACTTCAGCACAGCCGTCCCGACAATTGTCGTAACGAGGCCGGGGCCCGGACTATTCGGATTGTGCGGTTGATCTGCGCTGCCCCATGTGCTTTTAATCGCATATGGATCAGTGATCCATGGTCGGTCCGCCACACAAATGCTGTTGTTGCCCGACTTACTGGACTCTCGTTGCACGGCTGCGGTCACTCGCGGGACGGTCGCCGGAGACGCACGATACCCTGGCTGATTGCCGCGCACCCGCGGTTTCCGGCCAGCTGGATATGGGAAGTGTCGGGACGTGGACGGTGCGCCGCTTGTGTTGAGTTCAGCCACCAGGGGCAGTTGGGTCAGCCATCTGGGGGCGCTTCGCTATCAGTACCTCGGCGCGCTTCTCGTCGGCATCGTGCTGCCCGTGAGCCTGCGCTGGGGGGGGGAGGTCGACGGCTGGCTGCTGCCCGTGCAGCTCAACACCACCATTGCCTCCAGCCTCGCCATTCTGCTGGGGCTGCTGGGTCTACGCCAGATCGGCGCTCTGCCGGGCGCCCGCGAGAGCTACTACCTCGTCCCGGTGATGCTGGCGAGCTTCGCCGTCGTGCTGGTGGCGATGCTGTTCGGCCGCGTCGAGTACAACCGCTACCTGTTTCCATCGAGCTTCGTGCTCGCCATCCTGTGGATCTTCATCACCCAATCGGTGGCAGGGCGGCACCGCGTCCCAGTCTTCGCCGTCGTCCCAGGGGGGAGGGCGGAGAGGATAACCAGCGTCCCGGACGCCGTCTGGAAGCCGCTGGAGCGCCCGCAACTGCCGGCCACCCGGTTGAGCGGGGTCGTTGCCGATCTCACGGCGGACCTGCCGGACGAGTGGGAGCGCTTCATTGCCGACTGCGCCCTGTCCGGCGTGCGCGTCTTCTCCGTCAAGCAGGTGCAGGAGGCGCTCACCGGGCGTCTCGAGATCGAGCACCTGTCGGAGAACACCCTGGGTTCGCTCAACCCCGACGCTCTTTACGTCAAGATCAAGCAGGGCATCGACTGGATCGGTGCGCTGGCGGCCCTGATCCTGCTCGCGCCCGCCCTGCTCCCCATCGGGCTCTGGATCCGCCTCGACAGTCCGGGGCCGGCGCTGTTCCGGCAGACGCGCATCGGTTTCCGCGGCAAGCCCTTCACCGTCTTCAAGTTCAGGACCATGGTGGTTGACGCGGAGCTTGCGGGTGACGCGAGGACGGCCGCCATGACCGAGCATGGCGACCCCCGCATCACGCGGGCCGGCCGGCTGCTCCGCCGCACGCGCATCGACGAGTTGCCGCAGTTGATCAACATCCTGCGCGGCGAGATGAGCTGGATCGGGCCGCGGCCGGAGGCAGAACCGCTCTCGGCCTGGTATGAGAAGGAACTGCCCTACTACCGGTACCGCCATATTGTGAGGCCGGGGATTTCCGGCTGGGCCCAGGTCAACCAGGGGCACGTCCATCAGGTCGACGACGTGCTCGAAAAGCTCCACTACGACTTCTACTACATCAAGAACTTCTCGCCCTGGCTCGACGCCCTGATCCTGCTGCGCACCTTGAGGACCCTGGCCACGGGGTTCGGAGCGAAGTGAGGCGTGCAGAGATCGATCCCGGCGGGCGGGGGACTGTCGTCGGCGAGGGGGCGTTCATCCCGGGATGGCCCCCTGGCGGGCGGCATCGACTCCCGTCGACCTCGGTAGGTCCGCCGTGCAACCCACAGACGTGCACCGTGCGGCCTCATGGCCGGGGCGAGCTCTCATGGCGCCTGGCCAGCCCCATCTGGATGACTCTGATGTACGGGGCGGGTCCAGGGCCGTGATCGTGTCGACCGGATCCGCCCCCGCAACGGGCGGCCAGCGCTGGTATGCCGTGGCGCTGCAGCCTCACGCGGACGCCCTGGCGCGCGACCAGCTCGAACGGCAGGGGTTCCAGGTCTATGCCCCGACCCTGGTCCGCACCGTGCGTCACGCCCGGCAGTTCCGGACCAAAGCGGTGCCGCTGTTTCCGGGGTACCTGTTCGTGTGCCTCGATCTCGGCCAAATGCGCTGGCGCTCCGTCAACGGAACGCGCGGTGTCCGGCGGCTTCTGATGGCCGGCGACCGACCGGCCCCGGTGCCCGACCAGGTGATTGCGGCGCTCCGGGGGGAGGGGGAGGCAGAGATCCCGCCGGGCGGCGCCATCGAGATCGTGGCGGGGCCGCTGGCCGGGTTGCGGGGGCGGCTCGAGCGGCTCGACAACGGCGCCCGGGTTGCCGTCCTGATCGAACTGCTTCAAGGTCCG
>NZ_JAYRYM010000214.1:0-6417 GCF_041917035.1 Devosia sp.
GCTTGGGGGAGAAGTGGCGGCCAAGGAGGCCGGCAAGGCGCGGGACGAAGGCAAGGAGTACGTCGTCAGGGACGGCGACGTGATGCTGTTCAAGTTCAACACCTGAGCGGCGGCCTGCCGCTGCTGTTCGCCTTGACAGTTCAGTGCCCGCAGTCAAGGTAGAGGACTGACATGTCAGTGGCCCGGCGGCACGTTCCGGCTGGATGAGCAAGCGGACGGCGCGCTGGGGTTACCGACTGAGGTACGTACACGGAGCGGCCGGAGGCGGCCGCCTAGGGAGGACTGACAATGCGCACCATCAAGGGGCCGGCGATATTCCTGGCCCAGTTCGCCGGTGACAAGGCGCCGTTCGACACGCTCGACAACATCTGCCGGTGGGCAGCGGACCTCGGGTACAAGGGCGTGCAGATCCCGACCTGGGTCTCGGCCTTCATCGACCTCGAGAAGGCTGCAACGTCAAAGACCTATGCCGATGAACTGAAGGGACGGGTGAACAGCCACGGGCTGGAGATCACCGAGCTGTCGACCCACCTGCAGGGTCAACTGGTCGCGGTCCACCCAGCCTATGACACCGCATTCGACGGCTTTGCCCCCAAGTCGGTGCACGGCAACTCCAAGGCCCGCACCGAGTGGGCCGTGCAGCAGGTCAAGTGGGCGGCCCAGGCATCGCGCAACCTGGGGCTGAAGGCGCATGCCACATTCTCGGGCGCGCTGGCCTGGCCCTATCTGTACCCGTGGCCGCAGCGTCCTGCCGGGCTGGTAGAGGAGGCCTTCGACGAGCTGGCCCGCCGCTGGCTGCCGATCCTCGACGAGTTCGATCGCAATGGCGTCGATGCCTGCTACGAGATCCATCCGGGTGAGGATCTGCACGACGGCGTCACCTACGAGATGTTCCTCGAACGGGTGAAGAACCACCCGCGCGCCAACCTGCTCTACGATCCGAGCCACTTCGTGCTGCAGCAGCTGGACTACCTCAGCTACATCGACTTCTACCACGAGCGCATTCGCGCGTTCCACGTCAAGGACGCCGAGTTCAACCCCAGCGGCAAGCAGGGTGTCTATGGCGGCTTTCAGTCCTGGGTGAACCGGGCCGGACGCTTCCGCTCGCTGGGCGATGGGCAGGTCGATTTCGCCGGCATCTTCAGCAAGCTCAGCGCCTACGGCTTTGATGGCTGGGCGGTGCTCGAATGGGAATGTGCCATCAAGTCGGCCGAGCAGGGCGCGGAGGAGGGGGCCCCCTTCATCCAGAGCCACATCATCCGCGTGACGGAAAAAGCCTTCGACGACTTCGCCGCGTCGGGGACCGACACGGCCGCCAATCGCCGCATGCTCGGGCTGAGCTAGTCACCGCGCTGCCCCGAACTCGGTGTCATCCCGGCGTAGGCCGGGACCCATCCCGAGATATCTCAAGCTGGGCCCCGGCCTTCGCCGGGGTGACCGGGCGAGGGCCAGGCAGCGGACCGATCGAACAAGAGGGAAGAGGAACAAAATGGCAGAGAACGGCGCATCGCGCATTCGTCTGGGCATGGTCGGCGGCGGCACGGGAGCCTTCATCGGCTACGTTCACCGCGTCGCGGCCCGCATCGACGGCGACTACGAGCTCGTGGCGGGGGCCCTGTCGTCACGCCCCGACGTGGCGATCGAGTCCGGCAAGAACGTCGGCCTCGCCGAGGACCGCATCTACACCTCCTACGAGGAGATGGCCGCCAGGGAATCCGCCCGCAAGGATGGCATCCAGGCGGTCTCGATCGTGACCCCGAATCACATGCACTACGGCCCGGCCAAGGCCTTCCTCGAGGCGGGCATCCATGTGATCTGCGACAAGCCGATCACGTCGACGCTCGACGACGCGCGGGCGCTGGCGGCGATCAAGCCGAAAAAGGGCGCCAAGTTCCTGCTGACCCACAACTACACCGGCTATCCGCTGGTGAGGCAGGCGCGTGAACTGGTGAAGTCCGGTGCGCTGGGCAAGATCAGGGTCGTGCAGGTCGAGTACCCACAGGATTGGCTGACCAACGCCGCAGATCCGGGCAACAAGCAGGCCTCCTGGCGCACCGATCCCAAGCGCTCCGGTGCCGGCGGCGCGATCGGCGACATCGGCACCCACGCCTACAACCTGGCGCGCTTCGTGACCGGCCTGAAGACCGAGGCGGTAAGTGCCGATCTCACCAGTTTCGTCAAGGGCCGCAAGCTTGATGACAATGTCCACATCCTGCTGCGTTTCGCCGGTGGCGCGAAGGGCATGCTGTGGGCGAGCCAGGTGGCGGTGGGTAACGAAAACGGCCTGCAGCTCAGGGTCTACGGCGAAAAGGCCGGGCTCGAATGGCGTCAGGACAATCCCAACTACATGTGGTTCACCGAGTTCGGCAAACCCAAGCAGCTGCTGACCCGCGGCGGCGCCATCTCCGCGCCGCCCGCGGCTTCGATGAACGTGCGTATCCCCGGAGGCCACCCCGAGGGCTACCTCGAGGCTTTCGCCACGCTCTACAGCCAGTTCGCCCAGGTGATCCGCGGCGAGGGCAAGGATGTGGCCGGGCTTCTGCCGAGCCTCGCCGATGGCGTCGAGGGCATGGAGTTCATCATGGCTTCCGTCCATTCCAGCCAGAACGATGGCAAGTGGACGAGGCTCAGCGACGTCTAGGTGTCGGGGAGGCGACGGCCGGCCCGCCCGGGTTGGCCGGAACCTGGCCGATCCGTTCGACAGTGAACCCGCGCTGCCCCAGCAGCGCGGGAAGCCCGTCGGGGCCGACAAGGTGGCCGGTCCCGACGATCACCATCGAGTCGACGTCCTCGGCGAGAACGTCCTCGATGGTCGCAACCCAGCGAACATTGCGGTCGGTCAGCAACCGGCGATAGCGCACACCGTCGGCGGGTCCCATTTCCTGCCGGATCAGGGCATCCAGCGCCTCGGTGTCGCCGCTCTCCCAGGCATCGGTCATGCGGGCGAGCTGCCGCTCGACTCCACCCGCCTGAAGCGCGTCGATCGTCGCCATCAATCCCTCGATCTGCTGGTCGAGCGGTACCCTGGAAAAGAAGCCCAGTTGCTCTTCGGCCGTCTCGAAGCCGCGCTTCTTGTCGGGTGACACCTCGGCGTCGATGAGGATGTCGACCCCCGCGGTCGTGCCTTGAACACTGCCGCTCGACAGCGTCACCTCGGCCATCCAGGGCTGCAGCCGGTCGAATATCAGCGGATCGAGTCCGGCGGCAGCGATGGCGCGGTCGAGTCGCTCGTTCTGGTCCTCGGTGAGCAGTTCGCTCAGCCGTTGGCCGCCGCGCAGGCGGCCGTCGAGGATGGTCAGCCTGGCGATCGTGGCATAGGCGGCCGCGTCGAAGACCATTTCGAACCAGACCTGCTCGGAATCCTGCAGGGCGGCGTCGAAGGTCTGCGTGCGCCAGTTCATCTGGCGGCTGAACAGGTGGATCGAGCCGAACAGCCAAACGTGACTGTCGTCGTCGCTCACCCGCCACATCGCCGGCTCGGCTGCCGCGGGCAGGCTCGCTCCCAGGACGAGGCACGTCGCAAGGGCGAAGCCTCGCAGCCGCGAGCGCATCGCGCCGAAGCCGTCAGTGGGTCCAGGGCGTCCGGCGATCGGAACGGAAGTTGTCCGAATAGCTCGTCCGCTTCGGCGTGGAGCGGTGCTCGGGGAGCACATGGTAGGCGATGCCGTTCTTCTGGGCATAGGCCTCGGCCTCCTCGAGCGTGTCGAAGCTCAACCTGACCTGCGCCCGCGTATCGGTGGTCGAGGTGTATCCCATCAGCGGTTCGATCTCGCGCGGCGACGCCGGCTCGTGCACCAGCACCCAGGCCTTGGACTTGCCGCGTCCGGACTGCATCGCGTTCGGCGCAGGTCGGTAGATACGTGCCGTCATCGTCGTCCTCGTGGAATGGTCGGGGCAGAGTGATTCGAACACTCGGCCCCCGGTTCCCAAAACCGGTGCTCTACCAGGCTGAGCTATGCCCCGACTGTGGACATTCCGATACCGTCACTTGGTCCAAAGAGCAAGCAGCGGCCAGGGGCGGTTGACGCGCCGGGGCAAAACGCATGACAAGCAGCCATGTTCGATCTCACTCTCCCCTGGCCACCCGGCTTCAGTCGTCGCAACGGCGTGCTGCTGATTGCTGGCTTCGCCCTGCTGATCGCGGCGCTCTACTGGCTGGATCGACCGCTTTCCATCTTCGGCACCGGGCTGCCCGAGCCGGTCCGGGCCGGCTTCGGCTGGCTGACGCAATGGGGGGAGTCCGACTGGATCCTCTACCCCTCATTGGTGCTACTGGTCGCTTTCCTGCTGCTGCGCTTCCTGCCGATGCCCCGGCTCCGCGCCGGCTTCGGACAATTGGCGGCCGTGGCCGGCTTCGTCTTCCTCGGGGTGGGCCTGCCGGGCCTGGCCTCCACCCTGCTGAAGCGCCTCATCGGTCGCGGCCGGCCCGAGGTTTATCACCCGGAACTTCCGCTCGCTTTTCGCTGGAACCTGTCGGACTACGACTACCAGAGCTTTCCGTCCGGGCACGCCACCACGTCGTTCGCGCTGGCAATGGTGGCCGCATTCCTCTTCCCGCGCCTGGCGCTGCCTGCACTCGCCGTGGCGGTCCTGATCGGCTTTTCCCGGATCGTCGTGGGGGCGCACTACCTCACCGACGTCACGGCCGGCGCCGTGCTCGGCACGCTGGGCGCCTACGCCGTCCGCAACGCCTTCGCGTCGCGCAACTGGCTCTTCACGGCCGAGGGCGGACGCATCGTCCGCCAGCCCTTCTCCGCGGTTGCGGCGCTGTTCCGCCGCCCGTGACGTTCGCGCGCCGCGCGGCCACCAACCGTTGCTAGGCTGCGGCGTAGCGCTCCAGCGCTGCCCCCATGTCTGCCTTCAGGTCCTCAATGCCCTCTAGGCCGACATGGATGCGGAACATGCACCCCTTGGTTGTCCACGGCGTCGCGGTGCGGATGCGCTCGGGGTGGATGGGGATGCACAGGCTCTCGTAGCCGCCCCATGAGTAGCCCATGCCGAACAGCTCAAGTCCGTCGAGCATTGCAGCCAGTGCCGCCCGCGGCTTTTCTTCGATCACCATGGCAAAGAGGCTGCCCGAGCCGGTGAAGTCCCGACGGAAGAGGGCATGGTCCGGGTGGCTCTCGAGTGCCGGATGCAGCACCTGGCTGACCAGAGGGTGCGATTCTAGCCAGCGCGCCAGCTCGAGTGCTCGCTCGCGCTGCTCCTTCATCCGGATAGCCAGCGTCCGCAGCCCTCGTGCCGCGAGGTAGGCATCGTCCGGCGAGGCACAGATGCCGGCCAGTCGATGCGTGCGCTGCAACCGGGGCCACCATTCGGCGTTGGCCGATGCCGTCCCGAACATCGCATCGGAGTGTCCGATGAACATCTTGGTGCCCGCATGCACGACGATGTCCGCGCCCAGCGCGAGCGGCTTGTAAAAGAGCGGGGTGGCCCAGGAGTTGTCCACCATCACCGCGATCCCCCGCGGCCCTGCAACCGCGGCGATGGCCGGCAGGTCCTGCACCTCGAAGGTCAGCGATCCGGGGCTTTCGGCGAAGATGAGGCGCGTCCTGTCGGTCACCAGGTTGGCGATGCCGGCGCCGATCCGGGGGTCGTAGAAGCGCGTGGTGACCCCCATTCTCCCCAGGGTTTCGCGGCAGAACAGACGGGTCGGCTCGTAGACGGAGTCACTGAGCAGGATATCGTCGCCGGCCGAGACGACTGAGAGCAGGGCGGTGCTGATCGCGGCGAGACCCGACGGCGCCAGCACGGTGCCTGCCGCCCCCTCTAGCTCGGTGATCACCGTTTCGACCGCCTGGGTCGAGGGATTGCCGGTGCGGCCGTATCGGTACGGGGCGCCCGTCCCCTCGAGATCGTCCAGGGTTCTGAACAGCACTGTCGAACCGCGATACACCGGCGTGTTCACGAAGCCGAACTGCTCGTCCGTCCTCCGTCCGCTATGCGTGAGAATGGTTTCCGGGGACGCACTTCGGGCGTCTTTCCCAGCACTGGAGGTCATGTCGAGATCCTGCTCAAAATGCAGTCATTGGTGGTTGGTGAACAAAAAACAGTCAGCCGTGCTGCCCCATTTCGGCCATAGAGCTTGACGCAACCGTCAATTGCCGCTTCGATGCTAGCAGCATCACTCCCGCCCTCCAAGGCGGCGGTGCCGCCGGTACGCGCTGCCAGCCAGGCGTGCCGGTCCAAACAGGGTCAGGAAACAAGGCAACAACAATGCTCAATAAGCTTCTCACCGTCGCTCTCGCGGCAGGCCTCGGCCTCTCCGCGACGGCCGCCGTGGCGCAGACGACCGCCTCGGCCACGCTCGATGCGGTCAAGGCCAAGGGGTACGTACAGTGCGGCGTGACCGGTGGCGTCCCCGGCTTCTCCGCTCCGGACGCCAACAACAACTGGACCGGTCTCGAGGTGGATTTC
>NZ_JAYRYM010000215.1:0-6398 GCF_041917035.1 Devosia sp.
CGGTCGAGCAGGTTGAACTGCTGGAAGACGAAGCCGATCTTGCGGTTGCGCACGTCGGCCAGGGCATCGGCCGACATGGCCGAGACCTCCTCGCCGTCGAGCACGTAGCGGCCGGCGGTGGGCCGGTCGAGGCATCCCACGAGGTTCATGAAGGTCGACTTGCCCGAGCCCGACGGCCCCATGACGGCGACGAACTCGCCCTCCGCCACGTCGACGGAGACGCCCGCCAGCGCCGTGACCACCTGGTCGCCGAGCGTGTAGTGGCGGGCAAGGCCGGCCGTCTCGATCAGCGGCATCAGAACATCCGGAAGCCGCGCGGACCGGCCGGCGACCCGCCGGGCGCCTGGCCCGTGCCGATGATGACCTCGCGGCCCGGCTCGATCTCGCCGGAGATGACCTCGGTCGTCGCGCCGTCGGTCACGCCGGTGCGCACCGCGATCGGCTGCGGCCTGCCGTCGGCGCCCGCCACGAAGACGCGGCCGGCAAGGCCGCCGTCGGCGCCGCGCGAGCCGTCGAAGCGGGCGCGGATGTCGGCGAAGCTCTTGCGCTGGTCGGCGGTCAGCACCGCCTCGATGCGGCGGCCCATCTCGGCGCGGATGGTGCGGATGCGCTCGATGCGCTGCGTGCGGTCGATGGAGGGGTCCATCAGCGCGCGGAACTGCGGCCGGGCATCGGCGACGATGGCGTCGATCTGCTCGCGCTGCGCCGGCTCGAGGGCGAGCTCCGTCTTCAGCGTCTCGACGAATTCGCCGATCTGGCGTCCGCCCTGCTGCTGGCCGCCGCCCCCGCCGCCCGGGCCGCGGCCCATGGCCGGAGGACCGAAGGGATTGGCCGCCGGGCCGGCCGCCTGGGGCCTCTCGGCCGGGGTGCCGGCGGGCCGCCAGCGCAGCGCCGCATTGGGCACCCGCACCACGCCCTCGCGCCGGTCGGTGATGATCCTGAGCGTCGCGGTCATGCCCGGCAGGAGTTCCATGCGCGGGTTCTGGAACGAGATCACCGCCGTGTAGATGACGACGTTCTGCACCGTCTGCGAGCCGAGGCGGACAAGCTTCACCTCGCCGCGGAAGTCGCGGCCGGGATAGGCGTTGACGGTGAAGGTCACGGCCTGGCCGTTGCGCACGCGGCCGACATCGGCCTCGTCGACATTGGCGTAGATCTCCATGGAGCGCAGGTCCTGCGCCACGAGGAAGAGCGTCGGCGCCTGCAGCGAGGCGGCGACCGTCTGGCCGAGTTCGACCGAGCGCTGCACCACCGTGCCCTTCACCGGCGAGCGGATCTCGGTATTGGCGAGGTCCACCTCGATCTGCCGCACCATGGCCTCGCGCTGGGCGATCTGCGCCTCGATCGTGCCGGTCTGGGCCTCGGCCACCCTGAGCGCCGCCTCGATGGAACGCTTGGAGGCTTCCGCCGAGGCGATCTGGGCGCGGGCGGAATCGCGGGCGGCGCGCTGGCTCTCGGCGTTGGCCCTGGCGGTGTCGATCACCGCCTGGGCGACCGTGCCGCGGGCCCCGAGTTCGCGCTGGCGGGCGAAGTTGCGCTCGGCCTCGCCGAGCTGGGCTTCCACCTGGGCGAGCTTCGCCGTCGCATCGAGGCGGACGGCCTCGGCGCGGCCGATCTCGGAGCGGGCCTGCTCGATCTGGGCGAGCTGCACCAGCCGCGCGGCGCGGACATTGGCGAGGTCGGCGCGGGCGCCGTCGAGGCGGGCCTTCACCTGCGTCGGGTCGAGGCGGGCGAGAACCTGACCGGCCTCCACCTGCGAATTGTGGTCGGCGGTGATCTCCAGCACCTGTCCCGAGACCTGCGACCCCACCACCACCGTCGAGATCGGGTTGATCGTGCCGGTGGCGTTGACCGCCGCGATGACATCGCCGCGGTCGGCCTTTGCGAGGCGCCAGGCGGGCTGGTCGGCGACGGCGCGCGTTCCCGGGCCGGCGAACCACCAGCCGGCGCCACCGAGGGCGGCGAGGAGAAGGAGCAGAAGGGGCCAGCGGCGCATGGTCAGGCGGAATCCGAGATCATGCGCCTTTCTACCACGGCGCCAGGGGCCGTTCACGTGACAGTTTGGAAAGGTGCCGCGGCGGTCGTGCCATCCCGATAGTTATTGACAATAACCATCAGCATTGGTTCGTTTCGGCCAGCGCCGGAGATGTCCATGCCCCCACCGACACTCGTGCCCGCCTTCTCGATCGCCGCCGAGGTCGCGCCGGCCGTCGAGGTCGGCCAGACCCCGCTCGGCGAGCGTCGGCTCATCCCCATCCTCGGCGGCGAGGTGACCGGCCCGCGGCTGACCGGCAAGGTCCTGCCCGGCGGCACCGACTACCAGTCCATTCGCGACCCCGGCCTTGCCGACATCCACGCCCGCTACGTGATCGAAACCCGCGAGGGCGCGAGGATCTATGTCGAGAACACCGGCATCCGCCGCGGCCCGCCCGATCTCGTGGCGCGGCTGCGCCGCGGCGAGACCGTCGATGCCGCGCAGATCTATTTCCGCACCGTGCCGCGCTTCGAGACGGCCTCCGCCGACCATCTCTGGCTGATGCGGTCGATCTTCGTCTGCGTCGGCACGCGGCTGCCCGACAGGGTTCTGCTCGACGTCTACGAACTGGCCTAGCGCCAGCACGAATTCCGGCGAGCGGCCGCCGCATCATCAACAAAGCCGCAGGGAGGATCGCGTGAGGACAGGTTTCCGGGCGGCCGTCGCCGCTGCCGCAGCATTGATCGTGGCCGGCATCATGCCGGCAGCCGCCCAGGGGGCGCGTGGCATCACCCTCGTCGTCGGCTTCGCCGGCGGCACCGCCCCCGACACCCTCGCGCGCATCCTCGCCGAAGCCATGCAGCGCGCCGGCAATGTAAACGTGGTGGTGGAGAACGTCCCCGGCGCCGGTGGGCAGGTGGCCTCCGCCCGCGTCGCACGCGCAGCCCCCGACGGCGCGACGGTCCTCCTCGGCGAGGTCGGCTCGGTCGCCATCGCGCCCTTCGCCTTTGCCTCCCTTCCCTACGATCCGCTGCGCGACTTCACCTATGTCTCCGAGGTGGCGCGCACCCATTTCGCCTTCGTCGTACCGGACCAGGGGGGACCTGCCTCGATCGCCGCCTTCATCGAGGCCGCGAAGAAGACGGACCGCACGCTGCTCGCCACCTTCGGCGTCACCAGCCCCGGGCATATCGCCGCCGAGCTCTTCGCCCAGAGCGCCGGCTTCAAGGGCGAGCCGGTCCACTACCGCGCGGTGGCCGACGGCGTCGGCGACATCGCCCGCGGCCAGACGGCCGGCTCCTTCTTCTCCATCCCCCTGGCCGCCGCCCAGGTCCGTTCGGGCGGCCTGCGCGCCCTCGTCCAGACTGGTTCCTCGCGCGCCGACATGCTGCCCGGCGTGCCGACGGCGGCGGAGGCGGGCCTGCCCTATCTGTCGATGTCCTCGTGGTTCGTCCTGATGGTGCCGGCGGCGGTGCCGGGGGCGACCGTCGCTGATATCCATCGGGCCGCGGCTGCGGCGCTGAAGGATCCGGCCGCTCTCGAACGGCTGAAGGGGGCCGGCTTCGAGGCCGTCGGTTCGAGCCCGGACGAGGTGAGGGCCATGGTGGCGCGCGAGCGCGACCGCTGGAAGCCGGTCATCGAGCGCGCCGGCATCCGCATCACCAACTGAGCGGTGTCAGGGACGCAGGTCCACCGCGTGGGTCTCACGGCCCTCGGGCCGTGCCCGTGGCGGCTTGGAAAAGCGCCCCATCACTGCCGGCGAAGCTCGACTTCGGCGATGCTGCGGTCCTGCAACTGCATGACGGCATGGTTTCCGCTCATCGGCTCGAGCCGGACGATCGGACCGGGGACGGCTGCCCTTGCCACCACCCGGCCGCGCCCTCCGGTGAAGCTCACAGCGGTGAGAGCCATGCGGTCCTGCGACGGGATCACGATCTCCGGGCGACCGTCGCCGTCGATGTCGGTGATCCGCGCGAGGTCGAGGTCGCGCGAGCCGATGACGTGGTTGGTGACGCCGTCGAGGCGGGCGACCTCGGTGAGGGCGCTGCCCTGCAGCCGGTAGAGCCTGAGCGATCCGGCGATATGCGGAGTGATGACGGCGGCGACGAGCGGCCGCCCCTCGCCGGTGAAGTCGGCGACCCCCACCGGGTTGAGCCAGCGGTGCGCCGTGCCGATCGCCTCGCTCTCCGCCAGCGGGGTGATGCCGTCGTCGCCGATGCGGTAGGCGGCGAGCGCCGATCCACGCCTGAGATAGGACTTCACGATGATCGCCTCGGGGCGGCCGTCGCCGTCGATGTCCTCCAGCCTCACGCGCCGATCCTCGAACACCGCCTCCTCCGGCAGGGTGAGGTGGAACGGCCGCCCGCCCAGCTCGACGGCGAAGCCGCCGGCCTCGATGGCGTCGCCGAGAACCGCATGGGCGTAGCGCCGTGTCGGCTCCGTCAGCCAGGCCGAGAGCCCTGCGGCCTGCGTGGTCTCGGTGTCGGGCAGGCGCCGCCGGGTCGGCTGGGCTCCGGCGGGCAGGGCCGATGCCAGCAGTCCGCAGACGGCGAGGCGGCGCGTGGGGAAGAGGGGATGCGTCATGACGTCATGCCTCGAGGTCGAACCGGGGGCGCAGCTTGACCCCTATCCAGTTACCGGGAAGTGCAAACAGCAGCCAGAGCGGTCCGTGCAGGCTCCCCGAGAGGGTGCCGGAGACGAAGGCGCCGATGTTGCAGCCGGTCGACAGCCGGGCGCCATAGCCCATGAGCAGGCCTCCGAGGACGGCCGCCAGCAGCGATCGCATTGCGGGCCAGGGCCCCGGCCGGAAGCGCCCCGCGAGCCCCGCCGCGGCTAGAGCCCCGAGCATCAGTCCGAAATCCATGACCGAGGTGCGGTCCGCCAGCAGCGACGCGCCGATGGCCGGGTCTGACGCCCAGTAGGGCCAGGAGGCGGGCGACGCTCCTGCGAGCGCGGCGATCTTCGAACCCCAGAGCGCGAAGGCCGAGGTGATGCCCCAGGGCGCGCCTGTCACCAGCAGGGTGGCGAGGCTGACCCCGGCCAGCGCCAGCGCGCCCGCCGCCAGCGTCCACGGCCCCCGCAGGACGAGCGCCGGGGAGGGCCATCCAAGCCCGCCGATCGTCGTCGCCGCGCCATGCCGGGTCCGTTCCCTGTGCTGGAGCAACAGATGCGCGGTGGCCAGAGCGAGGATCAGCAGGGAGAGCCCCGGCAGCCAGCCGAGCGTCGAGATCACGGAGACGCCGGGCAGCGCCGGCCAGGTGATCCAGACCGGGAAGTGCAGCACCGCGACCACCGATCCCGCGATGAAGGCCGCGAGTGTCGCCAGCATCCGCGTGCTCCCACTTCCAGCGACGAACAGTGTCCCCGAGCCGCAGCCGCCTCCGAGCTGCATGCCGATGCCGAAGAGAAAGGCGCCGAGCGCCAGCGGCACACCGATCGGGTTGACGAAGCCATAGAGCGGCGCCCCAGACGTCTCCGCCCAGCCGAGCAGCGGATAGCTGGCAAGCGCCGCCGCGCCGATCATGACCAGTTGCGCCCGTGCTCCGGCGCTCCGCCCGTCGGTCAGCACCCGCCGCCACGCCCCGGTGAAGCCGAAGGCCGCGTGATAGAGGGCGAACCCGGCGAGCGAGCCGATCACAGCGGCCGCCGCGAGGACCGGCCCCGCCGCCATCGCGGCACCGGCCGTGACGGCGACAAGGCCTGCCGCCGCAAGCCCTACCACAAGGCGTTGCGGCGTGCCGCCCATCGTCCGTCTCCCGGTTCCCCCAGCGTCGATACGGCGACAAGGGCCGGAGTGTTTCAGCCGGGACGACCGCTCACTCGATGCGGGCGCCGGACGCTTTCACGATCTCCGCCCACACCTTCAGGTCGGCCTCAAGCTTCGCGGCGAGTTCCGCCGGGGTGGAGGTGACGACCTCCGCGCCTTGCTGGGCGAACTTCGCCTTGATCTCCGGCGCCGCCAGGGCGCGATGGGTGGCGGCGACCAGCTTGTCGATGATCGGCTGCGGCGTGCCAGCGATAGCGTAGATGGCGATCCACAGCTCGGCGTCGAAGCCCGGCACGGTCTCGGCGATGGTCGGCACCTGCGGGACAAAGCTGTTGCGCTTCAGCGTCGAGACGCCGAGGGCGCGCACCGTTCCCGCCTGGATCTGGCTGATGGCGGCGGGAAGATTGGCGAAGCTGATCGGCACGTGGCCGGCGATGACGTCGGAGAGGGCCGGCGCGATGCCGCGATAGGGGATGTGCTTCAGGTCGATCCCCGCCCGCGACTTCAGCATCTCGCCGACCAGGTGGTTCAGCGTGCCGTTGCCGGCCGAGGCGTAGTGGTAGAAGCCCGGCTTCTCCTTCGCCATGCGGATGAGGTCGGCGACCGACTTCGCCTCGAAGGCGGGGTGGACGACCAGCACGTTCGGCACCGTGCCGA
>NZ_JAYRYM010000216.1:0-6382 GCF_041917035.1 Devosia sp.
TCGACGAGCCGCTCACCGGCCTCGATGCCGGTTCGGCGCGCCAGGTCAAGGATGTGCTCAAGCAGAAGGTGGCGCAGGGCGTCACGGTGATCATGACCACCCACATCCTCGAGGTGGCCGAACGGATGGCCGAACGGATCGGGGTGATCAACCACGGCCGGCTCGCAGCCGAGGGAACGCTGGGCGAACTGCGCGCCCGCGTCGGCCGGGAAACGACGCTCGAGGAGATCTTCCTCGACCTCGTGGCGCAGAAGGAGGCCGACACGGCCGATCTCGTCGAGGTCGCCGCCGCATGATGTCGCCGTCGACGCTCCCCTGGTTCGCCGCGCACGAGTTCCGACTGGCCTGGCGCGACTGGCTCGCCATGACCACCGGCGGCAAGAAGGTCCGCGGTATCGTGCTGTTCGTCGTGCTCGGCGCGTTCTACCTGGGCCTGCACGCGCTCGCCAACGCGCTGATGGGCCCCTGGATCGCCTCCGGCATCGCGCCGGACAAGGAGACGCTGGTGCTGCTCACCAGCACCGGCTTCCTGTTCTGGACGGTGATGCTGAGCCAGGCCCTAGAGTCGGTGACCCGCGCCTACTATTCGCGCTCCGACCTCGACCTGATCCTCTCCTCCCCTGCCCCGGCCGAGCGGCTGTTCGCGGTGCGCACCGGCGCCACCGCCTTCGGCTCGATCGTGCTCGCCTGCCTGCTGGCAAGCCCGATGGTCAATGTCCTCGTCGCCCACGAGGGGCCGCGCTGGCTGGCGGCCTATGGCGTGCTCGCCGGGCTCGGCGCGGTGGCGGTCGCGCTGTCCGTGGTCGTCACCATCGGCCTCTTCCGGCTCGCCGGCCCGGCCCGCACCCGGCTGATCGCGCAGATCATCGCCGGCATCGTCGGCGCCGGCTTCATCATCGGCATCCAGGCGGTCGCCATCCTCAGCTTCGGCAACATGAACCGCTTCTCGGTGCTGCAATCGCCCGAATTCGTCGCAGCCGCTCCCGACCTCGCGAGCCTCGTCTGGCTGCCGGCACGCGGCGCCATGGGCGACCTCGGCGCCATGCTCGCGGTCGCCGTGGCCGGCTTCGGCGCCCTTGCCCTCGTCATCCGCCTGACCTCGGCCAGCTTCGCCGGCCGCGCCATCGCCGCCGCGGGCGTCTCGCAGACCCGCGTGCAGCAGAGCGCCGCCGCCCGCCCGTTCCGCCCGACGAGCCAGCGCCATGCGCTGCGCGTCAAGGAATGGAAGCTCTTGCGGCGCGATCCGTGGCTGCTCAGCCAGTCGCTGATGCAGATCCTCTACCTGTTCCCGCCGGCGCTGTTCCTCTGGGTTTCCTACGGGCAGAGCGCCGGCACCTATGTCGTCGTCATCCCGGTGATCGTGATGGCCGCCGGGCAGCTGGCGGGCGGGCTCAGCTGGCTCGCCATCTCGGGCGAGGACGCGCACGACCTCGTCGTCACCGCGCCGATCCACCCGCGCGCCGTGCTGATCGCCAAGATCGAGGCGGTGCTCTGCGCCATCGGCGTGGTCTTCGCCCCGGTGCTGGCCATGGTCTGGATCGCCTCTTGGGACCTCGCCTGGGTGACGGCGCTGTTCGTCGCCCTGTCGGCCGGCTCGGCGACAGCCATCCAGCTCTGGTTCCGCATCCCGATGCGTCGCGCCATGTTCCGGCGGCGGCAGGTGGCCTCGCGCGCCGCGACCATCTCGGAGGCACTGAGCTCGATCATGTGGGCGGGCACGGCAGTCCTCGCGGCCGGCGAGGAATGGCTGGCGCTGCTGCCGGGCATCCTTGCCGTGGTGGTTCTGTTCGTCGCCTGGAGCCTGAGCCCGAAGGGCAAGCGCACCTAGGTCCGGATCCTACTTCGGATCCGAACGATCCGGCGCCAGCACGGTGACCACCATGGCGGCGACCGCCGCGGCGGCGCCGAGCCAGCCCAGGCTCGCCACGCCCAGCTGTTCGAGCGCCACCCCGCCGGCCAGCGCCGACAGCGCGCCGCCGAGGTTCATCGCCGTGAGGTTGAGCGAGGCGGCCAGCGGCACCGAGGCCGGGGCCAACACGGCCAGACGGCTGATCTGCGAGGGGAAATAGGCCCAGGTCACCACGCCGAAGATCGCCATGTGGACGAGGTAGACCGGCACGACCGCGACGGCCGGCAAGAGGGCGATGAGATCGATGGCGGCGAGTTCGAAGATCATGCCGCCGAGGATCGCCACCATCGTCGACCGCGCGCCGATCCGGTCGACGAGGTAGCCGCCGATGAAATTGCCCCCGAGCGCGCCGATGCCGAAGGCCAGCAGCACGGTGGGCATCATCGACTGCCCGAGCCCGATCAGCTGCGTGGTGATCGGCGCCAGATAGGTGAGCGCCACGAACATGGCGAAGGCGCCGAGCGCCGAACTGAGCAGCGTCATCGGCACGCCGCGGATGCCGAGCAGCGCCAGCCGCTCCCTGAGGCTGCGCTTGTCGCCGTGGATGTCGTGCGGCAGCTTCAGCCACATGGTGGCCGAGGCGAACACGGCGATCAGCCCGAGCCCGACATAGGCGACTCGCCAGCCGTAGAGTTCGGCGACGAGGGCTCCGAGCGGCGCGCCGACCGCGACGGCGATCGAGCCGCCCATCACCACCGTCGAGACGGCGCGCCCGCGCCGGCCGGGAGCCGCCAGGGCCACCGCCGTCGACTGCGCCGTCGAGGTGAACAGGCCCGCCCCGAGGGCCAGCATGGTCCGGGCGACGAGGATCAGCGCGAAGCCCGGCAGCAGGCCGAACAGGATGGCCGCGAGCCCGAACAGCAGCTCGGCGCCGGCCACCACGCGCCGCCGGTCAACGGCCCCGAACAGCGTGGTGAGCAGCGGCGTGCCGATGCCGTAGGCGATCGAGTAGAACACCACCACATAGCCCGCCTGGGCGATGCTGACGCCGGTTTCCGCGCTGATCGCGGGGAGCACGCTGACGACCAGGGAGCTTTCCACGCTGCCGGCAAACGCCCCCAGCGCCAACCACAGCAACCTGACGTCCATGAAAGGTGTATCCTCGCCCGGCAACGAGGAGTATGGGGCGGCGCTGCGGCGGTCAATGACCGACGCGCGGCTTCCCGCGGTCGCCTCGCCACCGACCTGGACAACGCACGGAGCGCTGCCATGACCCTGGCGTTTCGCCACGCCACCGAGGCCGATCTCGGCTTCATCGTCCGCCTGATCGCCGAGGACGCCGTGGTGCCGGCCGGCGATCTGCCCGACCGGCCGGACCACCCGGGCTATCGTGCCGCGTTTGCCGAGATCGCCGCCGATCCCAACCAGCAGCTGATCGTTGCGACGCTGGAGGATCGCCCCGTCGGTACGCTGCAACTGACCTTCATTCCTGGTATCGCCGGGCTGGGGATGCGGCGGTGCCTCGTCGAGGCGGTGCACGTCGATCCCGCCTGCCGCAATCGCGGCTACGGCTCGCAACTGCTGCAGTACGCCATCGCCGAGGCACAGCGGCGTAATTGCGGCGTCGTGCAGCTGACCTCCAACAAGCGGCGCGTCGATGCCCACCGCTTCTACGAGCGGCTGGGCTTTGTCCGCAGCCACGAAGGCTTCAAGCTGCGCTTCTAGTGCCGGTGGCCGGGGCGGAACCGCGCCGGTCGGCGCCGGGGCCTACTCGCGGGTGCGCACGACGACGGCGACCGTGTCGGCCCGCTCGCCATGCGAGGGGACCTCGTGCGGGCCGAAGCCATCCGCGTCATTGACGTTCAGCCGGACCGGCGTCTTGCGAAAACCGAGGATCTCGTCGAGCCCGCCATACTCCCCGGCGATCAGCACCAGGGCGGCGGGATCGAAGGTGCGCAGCATGGCGATGGCATCGCCCACCGTGAGGCCGCCGCGCGACTGAATGACTGCGCCGGCGGGCTTTTCCAAAATATCCAGCACTCTATCCATCCTGGAGCAATTGTTTGCAGATGCGAGAATGCTGCGGGAAAGCCAAGCCCGCACCCCACAATTGCGGGGCGTGCCTCAAGGTTATGCCAATACTCAGAAGTGCTGAAGCCTTGCCACCAGGTGGCCGAGTTCGGATTGCTTGCGAATGCCCAGCTTGTCGTAGACGGCCTTCATCGTCGAACGGGCGGTGTGCTCGGTGATGCTGAGGTCGGCGGCGGCGCGGCGCGGCGCGATGCCGGTGCCGACCAGCGCCGCGAGTCGCGCTTCGGCCGCGGTGAGGCCGAACAGCTGCAGCAGTTGCGCCGCATCGCGCCGCTCCGGCCCGTGCGGATCGGTCATCAGCACCAGCGCCGAATCGGCGCGGTACTCGCCATGCTCGAGCGGCAGCACGTAGGCGACCAGCTGTCCGCCGGGGCGGGTGATCGCAATCGGATCGGAGACGCGCGGCCCGGTCCGCGCCACGCTGTTGCGCAGGGCGGCGCCGAGCGCCTGCCGCTCCGCCAGCGTCCCCCCGAGCAGTTGCTCGCCCGGCCGGGCCTGCGTTCCCAGCAGCCGCGTCCCGCTGCTGTTGGCGGCGATCAGCGTCCCGTCTTGGCGCACGATGGCCGCCGCCCGACCGGCATCCTCGACGATGCCGAGGAACATCTGGGCGGCGTCGCCCATCGCGCTTCTGCCGACCACGCGCGGTTCGCTCCAGATCGAACTCACCCGCAACGCGTGCAGCCCGAAGACGAAGCCGGTCGGCCGCATGGCCTGCACGACCGGCGGCGCCGCGTCGGTGATCTCGATCGAGACGATCTCGGCATCGTCGAGGTCGGACACATTGGAGTCGGCATAGGCGACGAGGCCGGCCTCCGTCACGCCGAGGAAGGTGTCGACGCCGCACATGTCGCGGCGCTTGTCGCCGGCCGGCCGGATGGTGGCCCGCAGCCAGTCCTCGTCCCCCACCCGGGCCGCCCCGTGCAGCAGGCCTTCGTCCAGCCAGGTGCGCGCCGAGCCGACGCTGGTATTGCCCGAATAGAGCCGCCTCAGTCGCGAAGCCCCCGGCTCGTCCATGATGTCGGCCAGCACCAGCATGCCTTCCGGCACGTCGGTCCCCGGCCGCCCCTTCACCGACACCCCGACGAGGCCCCGGGTATAGGGCGCCAGTCCGAACCCGGTATGGGCCTGATAGATACCGACAATCCCGACGCTCGCCTCGGTGATCAGCACCCCGTCCGGAAGAAAGGGACGCACGGCCTCGTGATCGAAGCGGAACACCACCCAGACGACCTCGGTCGCAACCTTGTGGAAGGGCGGCACGGGCTCACTACCGACCACCCGAGCTTCGGCCGTCACCGGGATCGGCGTCAGGGATCTCTGTACGGCGTCACGAAGCATGAGCCACGCCCTGGACCGCACCGGTCCAGCTAACATTCGATACGACAGCGAATCCCGACATATCAGGTCGACTGCCCGGCGTCAGCAATCGACCACATTGCGGAAGCCGATTTGCCATCAGTCCATCGCCCCCAGGCGCCGCAGCACCTCCGGCGGAATTCCATAGATGCGGATGACCTCCTTCTGGTCGCGCAGCCCGCACAGTTCGCGCTGGACGAAGAAGGCCCAGACCTGCCGCGCCGCGGCCTTGACCAGCGCCAGCCGGACGGCGCCGTCGCTGCCTCGTGCATCGTGATCGCGCAGCGCCTGCATCGCCTTCTCCACCTGCCGCCCCTGGTACCCCAGCGAGCTGGCCTGTTCCGCCGCAACCTCGCCGGTGAAGGTCTCAAAGCCGCTGTCGAGACGCATGCGCAGCGCAAGAAGGTCGGATCTGGCAAGCGGCATGCGGTCAGGCTTCCATTTGAATGCAAGGTAATGGCGGATGCGGCCCGCTTCAACCCGCCAGCGCATTGGCAACCCGATCGACGCGGGCTAGAAGGCCGCCATGGCACTGCTCACCCGTTCATCGGCGACCGTCATCGGCTTTTCGGCCGTGTTGCTGTGGTCCCTGCTGGCCTTCCTCACCGCTGCGAGCGGGGCGATGCCGGCCCTGCAGCTGACCGCGATCACCTTCGGCATCGGCGGGCTGAGCCTGCTGATCCTGCGGCCCGCCTCGCTCGGCGCCATGCGACAGCCGCCCCGGGTGTGGCTGCTCGGCGTCGGCGGCCTGTTCGGCTACCATTTCTGCTATTTCTTCGCGCTCAGAAGTGCCCCGCCGGTCGAGGCCGGGCTGATCAACTACCTGTGGCCGCTGCTCATCGTGGTGTTCTCGGCCATGCTGCCGGGCGAGCGGCTGCGTCGGCATCATGTCGCGGGCGTGCTGCTGGCGCTCGCCGGCGCCGGACTGGTCGTCACCAGGGGGGCCGGCCTGAGCTTCGATCCGGCCTATGCGCCCGGTTACCTCGCGGCGCTCCTGGCGGCATTCACCTGGGCCGGCTACTCGGTGCTGTCCCGCCGCCTCGCCGAGGTGCCGAGCGAGGCCATCACCGGGTTCTGCCTCGTCAC
>NZ_JAYRYM010000217.1:0-6361 GCF_041917035.1 Devosia sp.
CGGCGCTGCCGGCGGCCGCCCTCACCGCGCCGGCGCCTGCGGCGCCCGAGGCGATCCGGCCCGCGGCGCCCTCGGCATCCGCGCCCGCTCAGGCCGGGGGCCGACCGGTCGTCGCTTCGGCGCTTCCGTCGTCCACGGTGACGGTCGCGGCAGCGACCACGCCGGTGGCGCTGCCCTCGGCCGCCGAACCCGCGCGTCCGGGCTCGGCCGCGCCTCTCCTCCAGCCTGGCGTCGCCACGGTGCCGCGACCACCGACCGGTCCCGCGCCTCAGGCGCCCGTCGCCTCCCCGTCCGCGCCGCTCAACCTCGCCGATCTGGGCCAGGTGGCCGCCCGCCAGGACAGCATGGCACCGTTGCTGGCGCGTCTCGCCGGCGCCCTCGCCCAGGGCGCCCTGCCTCGCCCGGCCGTCGAAGCGGCTGTCGGGCTCTTGGCGCGGCGGATCGATCTCAACCGCGCGCCGCCGGCGGGGACCGTGCTGCGCGATGCCGTGCTGGCGAGTGGGGTCCTCGCCGATGCTGCCGGCTCGCGACCCGGTGTCAGGGACAGTCTCCTGCAGCTCCGTGCCGGACTCCTCGCCGTGCTCGGCCACGATGCCGATGCGACCGTGCCCGAGGCCCGGCGCGCCGCCATGCCGCTGCGCGGCGAGTCGCCGCGTGCCGCGCCGGCGCAGGCTCCGGCGAGTTCCGGACAGGCGCTGCCCGAACTGGCGCGAAACCTCCTCGGCCACGCCGACGCCGCACTGTCCCGGCTGAAGCTGATGCAGGTGGCGTCCCAGCCCCCAGAGTCCATCCGTGCTGATGCCCAGCCGGCCCGGCCCGAACTCCGCGTCGAAATCCCGCTCCTGCTCGGCGCCGAGACGGCCATGCTGCACCTTCAGGTCGAACGCGATGCCCGGCATCGTCCGACCCGGCGCGAGCGCGCCTGGCGCATGCGCTTTGCCGTGCATTTCAGCGCTACCGGCGAGGTCGGCGCCGAGGTGGCGCTGTTCGGTCGCACCGCCAACATCTCGGTCTGGGCTGCCGAGGCGGAAACGGCCGAAGCGATCGAGGCGATGCTTCCCGAACTGTCGCCGGCCCTCGCCCGGCACGGTCTCGACGTCGGCGCGGTTCGAGTCCGGCGCGGCGTTCCCGCGGCACGTCCCCATCATCCGGGCCAACTGGTGGACAGCGCGCGATGACCGACGCCGATCAGAGCCCCGTCAGCCTCGCCGTCGCCCTCGAGTACGAGAAGGGTAGCCGCGAGGCACCGCGCGTCGTCGCCAAGGGGCGTGGCGAGGTGGCGCGCCGCATCGTCGAGATTGCGGCGGAAAGCGGCGTCACCATCGATGCCAACGGGCCGCTCGCCGAAGCCCTGGCGGGCGTCGAGCTGGACGAGCAGATACCGCTCGAACTCTACCAGGCGGTCGCCGAGGTCATCGGTTTCGTCCTGCGCGCCAACGCCCGCAAGCTCCGCGCCTGAGCTGCGACGGGTTGCCCAGACCGGCCCGGTCGTGCCACGTCTCGTGCGCCCCCCGGCCCAGCCCGAATCCGGAACCCGACCCATGGCCAAGACCCTTGCCGACCTCGACACGCCTGCCGTCCTCATCGACATCGACCGGGTGGAGGCCAATCTCGGCCGCGCCCAGGCGCATGCCGATCAGCATGGCTACCGGCTGCGTCCGCACATCAAGACCCACAAGCTGCCGCGCTTCGCGCAGCGCCAGGTTGCGCTCGGCGCCGTCGGCATCACGGTGCAGAAGCTGGGGGAGGCCGAGGTGATGGCCGATGGCGGCCTCGTCGATATCTTCCTGCCCTACAACATCGTCGGCGGCCGCAAGCTCGCCCGCCTCAAGGCGCTGAACCAGCGGGTCGCCCTGTCGGTCACCGCCGACAGCCCCGATACCGTCGCCGGCTATGCCGCGACCTTCTCCGCCGATCGACCGCTCACCGTCCTGGTCGAGTGCGATACCGGCGGTGGCCGCTGCGGCGTCCAGACCCCGGCACAGGCTCTCGCCCTTGCCCGGCAGATCGGCATGGCTCCGGGTCTGCGCTTCGGCGGACTGATGACGTACCCGCCGCTGCATGGGCTAGACAGGTCAAACGCCTGGCTGACCGACGCCCTTGCCCAGTTCAGGACCGCCGGCATCGCGGTCGACCGGGTCTCGGGCGGCAACAGCCCCGACATGTGGGCGCCCGGCGGCGGCCCGGTGACCGAACGGCGGCCCGGGACCTACATCTACTACGACCGCTTCCAGGTGAAGGAGCATGCGGCGAGCCTCGATGACTGCGCGCTCACCATCCTTGCCACCGTCGTCAGCCGACCCACGGCGACGCGGGTGGTGCTTGACACCGGCTCCAAGTCGCTCACCTCCGATCTGCTCGGCATGGAGGGCTTCGGCCTGATCATGGGGACCGAACTGACCATCAAGGCGCTCTCGGAAGAGCACGGCGTCATCGAGATGCCGGTCGCGTCCGACTGGCCCCGCATCGGCGAACGTGTGCGCATCATCCCCAACCATGCCTGCGTGATCTCCAACCTGTTCGACACCGTGCAGCTCGTCTCCGGCGATGCGGTGGTCGATACCGTGCCTGTTGCCGCCCGCGGCCGAGTCGACTAGGGCTACTTCCGCACGGGGGAGTGGTATTAGAATGGTCATCGATTGGTTTGAGAATGTCTCGCTCGCCAGCGAGTGGCAGCCGGCAACAGCGGATGCCGGACCGTGCTACCGGCTCTTCGTGACGAATGGCGGGTCGGCGTCGCTGTCCGGCTTCCGGCTTGGGTTCTCCGGCCCGGCCCGCGTCAGCGACGATGCCGAACTGGTCGGCGGCCGTGTGGTCTCTCGCCTCTCCAACTATTGCGAGATCGCGCCGGAGTCCGGATTCGTGCTCCTGCCCGGCGCTGTCTGGACGATCGAGATCAGGGCGCTGGACTATCCGATTCGCCACTGGACCGATGGCGCCGTCACCGGCTTCCTGATCCTCGCCGATGGCAGCGCCCGCGCGCTGCCCACCGAGCCCACCCGGCTGGCCGGCAGCGACGCGGTGCGCCGCAAGGGGACGATGGCCTTTCCCGTACCTGAACATCCGCCGGTGCCTGTTTCGATCATTCCCTGGCCGCAACACGTTGCGGTCTCCGGGCGCCGCAGCGCGCCGTCGGGCCTCGTCGCCGTTCCGACCTCGCCTGCCGCCGAAAGCGCTGCCACCGCTTTTGCCGAGCTGGCATCCCGCCTGTTTCCCGGCGAGGGCCTCGTTCGCCCGGCCCATCAGGGCGGCTACCGGGTCGACCTGGTCACCGGTGACGGCGGCAAGGAGACCTATGCGATCGACTTCGCCGCCGATCACGCGACTGTCACTGCGGCGACCGAAACCGGCTTCCTCTACGGTCTGGTGACGATCGGGCAGATCCTGCGCGGGGCGCGCCTGCACCTCCACCGCTTCAGCTTTCCCGCCGCCGGCCGGATCGAGGATGCCCCCGCGATGGGCTGGCGCGGCTGCCACCTCGATGTGGCGCGCCGCCTCTACGGCCGCCACGAGGTCGAGCAGTTCCTTGCCATCCTGGCATGGAACAAGCTCAACGTGCTGCACTGGCACCTGAGCGACGACGAGGCCTGGCGGGTCGAGATCGAGGCCTATCCGCAACTCACCGAAAAGGCCGCCTGGAGCGGCCATGGCCTGCCCCTGCCGCCGCTGCTCGGGGCCGGGCCGGAACGCTCCGGCGGGTTCTACACCGGCGACGACATCCGCGCCGTCGTCGCCCTGGCGGCCCGCCTGGGGATCGACGTCGTCCCCGAGGTCGACATGCCCGGCCACTGCTACGCGCTTCTCGCCGCAGTGCCCTCGCTGCGCGATCCCGGCGAGAACGGCCTCTATCACTCCATCCAGAGCTTCCCCAACAACTGCCTCAATCCGGCGATCGAGGCCGTCTATGGCGCCGTCGAGACCATCCTGGGCGAAATGCTCGAGCTGTTCCCTTCGCGCTATTTCCATGTCGGTGCAGACGAGGTGCCCGACGAGGCCTGGCAGACCTCGCCGGCCGCCCGCGCCCTCGGCGCGCGCCTGGGCGCCAGTGGCGCCGCGCCGCTGCAGGCGCATTTCCTGCGCCGCCTGCAGGCCTTCCTCACGGCCAAGGGCCGCATCACCGGCGCCTGGGAAGAGGCCTCGCATGGCGGCGGCATCGACCGCGACAGCTGCTACCTGGTCGGCTGGCGGTCCGCCGCGACCAGTCGCGAACTGGCCGCGGCAGGCTACAGCGTGGTCGTTGCCCCCGGCGAAGCCTATTATCTCGACATGGCCAATGCCGCCGACTGGCACGAGTGCGGCGCCGCCTGGGCCGGCTTCTCCTCACCCGAGGCCACCTACCGCTTCGAGCCGACGGCGGGCTGGAGCGCAGCCGAGAAGCGGCACCTGCGCGGCGTCCAGGCCTGCATCTGGTCCGAGCCGATGACCGATCGCGCCGTTTTCGATCGCCTCGTCTTCCCCCGGCTCTCGGCCATCGCCGAGACCGGCTGGAGCCACCACCGCGACTATGCCCGCTTTGCCGCCCTGGCCGGCCTGATGCCGAATCTCTATGGTTGTCACGAACAGGCTGGAGACGACTGATGGGCGACGTCGGCGACCTGCTGGTCCGGCTCTACGATCTGCCTCAGGGCCCCGTGCGCGACGGCCTCGCCGCCGCCGGCATCGAGATCCGGCGCGCCCTGCCGCCCGAACGCCTCATCGTGCTCGACTGGGTGACGCGGCATTTCGGCAGCCTGTGGGCGGCGGAAGTCGAGATGGGATTCGGCCAGCTTCCGGTCACCGTCTGGCTCGCCGTTCGCGGCAACGCGCTGCTCGGCTTTGCCTGCCACGATGCGACCGCGAAGGGCTTTTTCGGCCCAACCGGCGTCGATGCGGCGGCGCGCGGGCAGGGCGTCGGCGAGGCCCTTCTGTTTGCCACCCTCAATGGCATGCGTGCCGCGGGCTATGCGTATGCCGTCATCGGGGACCCCGGTCCGGTCGAGTTCTACTGCAAGCGCCTCGATGCTTCGGTCATCCCGAAGTCGAAGCCGGGCCTTTACCGCGGCATGCTGCGCCCACAACTCGAGGACCGCCAGGTAGACTAAACCCTCTCTTTACCGTGGCGCCGTAGTGTTTGCCGGTTGCTGACGTACTTTTCAGGCAGCTGGGCGCGGGCGACGGATCCTGGTGTCCGGTCGCCGCCACCGATGGACGATCCCAGCCTTGCCCAAGCGCCCTGTTCCAGATCCGCTAGCAGCGATGGAATCGTCCGGGAGTCCGCCCGGAGATGATTTGGTTGCCGATCTCCGGCACCAGTTGCAGGTGGCGCGCAGCCGGCTTCACACCCAGCAGTTGCGCCAGAAGGCCATCCTCGAAAACCTCGCCCACGGCGTCTCGCTCTACGACAAGCAGGGGCACCTCATCGTCTGCAACCGGCAGTTCCTCGATATCTACCGGTTGCCTGATTCACTCGGTCGCCGCGGCACGAGTTTCCGGCGGATTCTCGAGGCCCGCGTCGAGGGCAACACCCATGTCGGCGACGATGGTCCCGGCTATGTCGCCGACCGCCTCAACGCCGTCAACGAGCAGCGCCCGCTGGGCGGCATCCATCGCCTGAACTCGGGTCAGGTGATCTCGATGACACACCAGCCGATGGCCGGCGGTGGCTGGGTATCGACCCACAAGGATGTCACCGAGCTGTTCAACATGCAGGCCGAGCTGACCCATCTCGCCTACCATGACTCGCTGACCGGTCTGCCCAACCGCACGCTGTTCTATCAGCGCGTCAACCGCGCCTTCGATGCGCGCGGCGAGGACGGAAACTTCGCCGTGCTCTGCCTCGATCTCGACGGCTTCAAGCCGATCAACGATACGCTGGGGCATGCCACGGGCGATGCGCTGCTGCGTCAGTTCGCCGGGCGCATCGGCCGGGTCCTCGGCCGTGACGATACAGCCGCCCGCATGGGGGGCGACGAGTTCGCCGTGCTGCAGGCCGGGGGCGATGCGGCGAGTGCCCGGGCACTCGCCCTGCGGATCGCCGAGGTCTGCCAGGCGCCCTTCGATTTCGACGGCGAGGTGGTCAGCGTCTCGGTCGGCATCGGCATCGCCTGCGCACCGTCCGACGGCGCCGATATCGACCAGTTGCTGCACTCGGCCGACCTGGCGCTCTATGCAGCCAAGCGCGACAGGCGCGGCGGTATCCGGGTCTTCGAGGCGGAAATGGATCGCGCCATCGAAGCGCGCCGCCGCACCGAGCACGACCTGCGCCGCGCCTTCGAGAACGGCGAGTTCGAGCTCTACTACCAGCCCATCCTCAACCTCGGCACCAGGGCCTTCTCCGGGTTCGAGGCGCTGATCCGCTGGCAGCATCCGGAGCGCGGTCTGG
>NZ_JAYRYM010000218.1:0-6346 GCF_041917035.1 Devosia sp.
GCCGATGTGCTCGCTCATCGTGGCGTAGCGCCCGCGCGAGGAGGCATGGCGCTCCGTCCTCAGCCAGCTGTAGTAGCGATCCTCGTAGCGCTTGCGCTGCTCGCCGGCCTTGGCCGGCCTGATCTCGGCGGCATACTCGAAGGCCCAGTCGCGGGACTGCGGCGCAACGAGGAAACGCCAGACCCGCGCATGCATCTCGGCTTCCTGGTCGGTCCAGTTGAAGTCCGAGGCCGGTCGGCGGTTGAGCTGCTTCCAGATCTTCTCGAAGCCGGGAATGATCTCGTCGTTCAGCACGCCGGCTTGGACGCGCCCGAAATCGCCGAGCTGGCGGGCAGAGGCCGGCTGCCCGGGCAGCGCCAGGGCGCAGCACAGAACCAGGACGGCGAGGCGCAGCGGGCCGTCAGCCACGCCGGCGCTTGGCGCGCGAAGCGGCGCCCACAGGCTTGGTCGGCAGCTGCGGCGCGCTGCCGGCACGTTCGTAGCGGACGCCGGTGAACAGCACGATCTCGCCGCTTTCCTGGGTCGTGCCCTTGGCGTCGGCGCTGCGTCCGCGCCTGGTGAAATGAACCAGCTTTCCCACTCTGGCCTCCTCGGGCAACTGCCCTCGCCGGCCCCATTGCCGACGACAAATCAGGCCCGACGCGATGCCTGACGGTTTTCATTAAGAGTTCGTCAAGGTTAACAGTTCGCTAACGAATTGCTGGAAATGATCGCGCCTGAGCGTGACCGGCCGAATCCCGGTGCGCCCGGGGTACAGATGATCGGCTTTCAGCCCTACGAGACGTTCCAGCTGCTGATCGAGACCGGCGGGGTCGATCGCACCAACACGCTGCTGTGCGCCGCCTGCGATGCGTTCTCGCGCCGCGGCAAGCCCACGGCGGCCGAGCTGGAGCAGTTCTCCGCCCTGGCGCTGCGGCTGTTTCCCATCGCGTCGCCGGCCGCCCGCGCCAAGGCGGCGGCCACGCTGGGCCGGTCAGCGGATCTGACTGCCGACCTCGAGGAGCTGGTGGTGCGCCATCTGGGCGACGATCTGGCGGAGTTCCTCGTCACCGCGCCGCGCCTCTCCGAAGGCACCATGCTCAAGGTGATCTCCTCCAACGACGTCCTGCTCGGCGCCGCGCTGGCGCGACGCGCCGATCTCAGCAACACCGTGCTGGCGCGGCTGTTCCAGATGAACAGCCGCAAGGTCTATCGCGCGCTCGCCACCAATACCGCCATCCAGCCGCGCGGGCCGTATCTCAACGCGCTGGCCCGCTCTGCGCAGATGGATCATCAGGTGGCCTGGTCGCTCGCTGCCCGCGACGATTTCGACGCCGCCCTGCTCGCGCCGGCCTTCTTCGATCTGGGCGAGACCGACCGGCTCAAGGTGATCTCCGCCTTCGCGCAGCGCCAGACCCCGGCCGCGCCGATCAAGCGCACGCTGGAGCAGCTGTCGGTGGCGACGGATCAGCTCACCCGGGCGCTGATGAAGCTCTTCTCCGAGAACCGGCGGCCCGAGGTCACCCGCCTCCTCCACCAGATCACCGGGCTCGACGAGGTGCGTTGTGGCCAGATCGCGCACGATACCAGCGGCGCCGCCCTGTTCGTGGTGTTGCGCGCCTTCGGCTGCAGCGCCCATGACGGGCTCAAGGTGCTGATCCACGCCACCTCGCACGACGAGGACCGCTCGCGGGCGCTGGCGCAGTTCTCGACCATGTTCGAGACGGTGAGCGTCGACGCCACGGCCTTCCTGATGAGCGCCTGGCGTGGCGAGGTGAACCTGCTCGACCTGACCAAGCCGGAATACCGGCCGTTCGAGGCCGAGCGTCGGCGCCCGCCGCCGCCCCAGACCCGCGAGCGCAACCCGATCGTCGAACAGGCGATCGAGGCCCTGGCCCGCATCGGCACCCGCGCCAGCTGACCGGCGCGGGTCGCCGCGGCGACGGAGCCGATCGCGCCGCCCACCTGACCCGGGCTAGAACTCGCTCCACTCTTCCTTGACTGCCGTGTTGCCGCGGCTGAGATAGGTCTTGGCTGCGGTGCTGACCCGCTGCTGCAGCGCCCGGATGCCCTTGGGCGGTGCTGGCGGCGTGGCGACGCTGCGCGCGGAGGCCCCGGCGACCCTGAAGACATCGACCACGCGGTCGAGTTCGCTCGCCTGCGCCTCGGTCTGCTCGATCGCGGCATTGGTCTGCTCCACCAGCGCCGCGTTGTGCTGGGTCATCTCGTCCATCTGCCGCACCGCCGAGGTCACCTCGTCGATCGAGCCGGCCTGGTCGCGGCTGTCCCGGGCGATGCCCTCGAGGATGTCGCGGTTGGAGCGGACGGCGTCGAGCATGACCTCCAGCTTCGTGGCGGCTTCGGCCACCAGCTTGGTGCCGCCGCTGACCTCGCGGGCCGACTGCTCGATCAGCGCCTTGATGTCGTTCGAGGCGCCGGCGGCGGATTGCGCCAGACGCCGCACTTCCACGGCCACGACGGCAAAGCCCTTGCCGGCATCGCCGGCGCGGGCGGCCTCCACCGAGGCATTGAGCGCCAAGAGGTTGGTCTGGAAGGCGATGTCGTCGATCAGCCCGATGATCGAGGAGATCTTGGCCGAACTCTCGCTGATCCGGCCCATGGCGACATTGGCCTCGCGCATCACGCTGCCGCCCTCCTCTGCCGCAACCGTGACCGCCGTGGCGCTCTTGGAAGCACCGGCGGCGCGCTCGGCATTCTGCATGACGGTGCGCGCCAATTGCTCCATGGCTGCCGAGGTCTGCTCGATGGTCGCGGCCTGCTTGGTGGTGCGTTCGCTGAGGTCGTTGGCGCCGCTGAGGATTTCCGAGGTCGCCACTTTCAGCCCGCGCGAGGTCTCGCGCAGCTGTGCGACGATCTCGGCCAGCCGGTCCGCAACCTTGTTGGTGTCGTCCTTGAGCTTGCCGAACGCGCCTTCGTAGGTGCCGGTGACACGGCGCGTGAGATCGGTGTCGGCCACCGCGCCGAGCACTTCGCCGGCCTCCTTGAGCGCGCCCTCGATACCGCTCAGCATCATGTTCATCGCCTTGGCGAAGCCGGACAGTTCGGCGTCCGGCAGGGTATCGACGACGCGCTGCGACAGGTCGCCCTTCGCGGTGGCGGCCAGCACCTGGTTGAACGAGGCCGAGAAACTGGCGACCAGCCGGTCACGCTCGGCGACCCCGGCCTGCCGCTCGGCCTCCTCGCGCCCCGCCGCGTCGATCCTGGCGGCATTGTCCTTGAACACCTGCACGGCGGCGGCCATCTCGCCGATCTCGTCGAGACGGGCGGTGAACGGCACGGTGCCATCGAGGCGGCCGTGCGCCAGATCCGCCATGGCCGCCGTGATGCGCCGGATCGGGCGGGCGACGCTGCCGATCAGGAACCAGGTGGCGAAGGCCAGCATCACCAGCACGACGACGCTGGCGCCGATGAGGATCAGGACGGCGCCGTTCGCCGAGCCGTCGGCGGCGGCAGCCTCGTCCGCCGCACGCTGGTCGGCGATGGCGGTCGCCTCGTCGATCAGCGCCATCGCCTCGGCGGCGCTGGCCACCAGCTTGGCGACGACCGCCTGGCGCTCGGCCTCGATCTTCATGCCCGAGAAGATCTGCTCGGCGACCACCGCCCCCAGTTCGCCCACGACGCTGCGGTAGCCCGCCAGGGTCGCCTTGATCCGCTCGATACGCTCGCGGTCGGCGGCCTCGGCCATCAGCGGCACGGTGCGATCCAGCAGGGCCGTCATCTCGGCGAGGGCGGCGTCGGCGGCCAGACCGGCCGCGTCGACTTCCTCCTGCTTGACCGCGAGGCGGATGTCGCGCGCCGCCAGGTCCATGCGCAGCAGCGACTGGTCGGCGGACCGCACGAGGCTGGTGATCTCGGTCTGGGCCCGCGCCCGCACATTGGCGGCCCCGATGCCGTTGACCATCAGCAGGACAAGTCCCACCGCCACCGGGATCAGCACGAGTATGGCCGTCGAGACGCTCACGATCTTGGTGCTGAGCTTCACCTTGTTGAAGTCCATCTGTGCCTCCGGGCAGGTGAGGCGGAGCTTACCCGGCGATGGTGGACTTATCCTTAACCAGCGGTTTCCGGAGCGGTCAGGCGACCACCAGCAGGCCCAGGTCGCCCGAACGCAGTTCGAGCGAGATTACCCAGAAGTCGGGATCGAATGCCTCTTCCTGCACCAGCCGCTGGCGCACCCTGTCCGGGCCGACCCGGTCGAACCGCCGCTGGAACAGCCGCTCTTCCGGGTTGTCGGCCCGGCTGGCGGCCGGCGCGGGGACGTAGAGCGAGGTCTCGCCGTTGAGGTGGTCGACCTCGACGAAGATCTGGCCGGCAATCGGGTCGCCCCGCCGGGCGACCACGCAGATGTGGCCGATGTCGTTGTGGCGGCGGACGAAGGCCGCCACCCAGATGTCGGAGCGGAACATCCGCCCTAGATCGACGCGCCGTTCTCGATCAGCAGATCGAGCAGTTCCGGCGAGATGCGGCCCGTCGTCTCGTAGTTGAAGTAGGTCTCGAAGTTCCGGATCGCCTTGGCCGTCGCTTCGCCGGCAAGGCCGTCGGCCGGTCCGTGCAGGAAGCCGAGGCTGGCGAGGCCGCGCTGCACCTTGGCGACGAAGACCGGGTCGGTGGTCTTGGTGCGGATGATTTCGTCGGGGGTCGCCGGGGTGTCGAGCACCGCGATCGCCTCGCCCGGCGGGGCCGGCTCCTCCTCGATGGCGAGCGGCACGCCGACCTTGGGCTTGGCGGGCAGCGCGGCCATTTCGGCGGCGAACTGCTGCACCGCTTCGACGCGCTTGTTCGACTTGGTCATGGCGATGGTCTCGACCCCCGAGATGATGGTGTCGATGGCATCGCCGGCCGTCTCGGCCGCCAGTTCGAGCGCGTCTTCCGGCGTCTGCGGCACCGGCCGGCCGAGCACGGTGGCCTCGACCGCGGCGGCCGGCTTGCCGATCGAGCCGGTCTCGAGCTGCATGGCGAGCGGCTCGGGGTCCGCGAGCGGGGTCGCCGCGGCCGGGGTCCTCGGTTCGACCGCCTCGGCGGCCTCGGGCCTCGTTTCCGGCAGGTCCTCGCTCACCGGTTCCGTGAGCGCTTCGGGGACGAGGGTGGCTTCGGGCTCCGGCTCGACGGTCGGCCGCGCCAAGGGCGTTACCGCCGGCTGTTCCTTCGGCTCGGCCATGCCCATGGGGGCCTTGCGGATCGCCTCGACAATCGCGGCGGTCAGTTCGCCTCTCGGCTTCATGCCGTTCAGTTCTTCGAACTTCTTGATCGCCCGCGCCGTCTGCGGTCCGTAGAGGCCATCGATCTTGCCGGCGAACAGCTTCATCATCTCGAGCTTGCGCTGCACCTCGATGACGTCCTGGTTGCCGATCGGCTCGCTCCTGGCCTCGGCCATGGCCGGCTTCGCCTCGACCGGCTTGCCGACCACCAGCGCCGGCTTCATCTCCAGCGACTTGGGCTTGACCGCGGGGATCACCGGCTCGACCCGGGCCGTCGCGGCGACGGGCGCGAACAGCGGCGCCGGATGATCGTGCGCCTGCCCGTAGAGCGCATTGGAGCCCGCCATGGCGCTGGTCACGACGAGCGCCGCAATGGCCGAATTGGTCAGGGGCGCGCGCATGTAGCGCCCGATGATCCACAACGCCGCCCGGCCCGCCGAGGCCAGAGCGAAGCCGCCGACCTGCAGCGGCAGGTGCGCGAAAGACGCTGCCGTCATAGTGCTCTTCTTCTTTCGTCTTGCCATGTGGCCATATTCTGGGGCGCCGGATCCCGGTGAAGGGGGGTGACGGCAGGAGTTTCCACCAGCTTGGTTTCCGGACCGTTTATGGGCAGCAAGACAGTCATCACGGTGCCCTCGCCGGGCGAGGAACTCGCATGCAGCGAGCCGTCATGCAGTTCGGCGAGGCCCTTGACGATCGACAGCCCCAGCCCGGTCCCCTCGTAGCGCCGGGCCAGCCCGCCCTGGGCCTGGAAGAACGGCTCGCCCAGCCGGCGCACCGCTTCCTCGCCCATGCCGATGCCCTGGTCGGCCACCGAGATGGCGACGTGCCGGCCCTGCCGCCGCATGGCGAGGGTCACCACCGAGTGCTCGTGGCTGAACTTGACCGCATTGGAGAGCAGGTTGATCAGGATCTGCCGGCAGGCCCGCTCGTCGGCGACCAGCATCGGCAGGGCGCGCGGGATGTCGCTCATCAGGCGGACGGACTTTTCCCGGGCCATGGCGTCGACCATCTTGAAGCACGGCTCGACCAGGGTGTCGGGCGCGAAGGCCTCGGTCTGCAGCTCGAACTTGCCGGCCTCGAGGCGCGACATGTCGAGCAGCATCTTGACCACCTCGATCAGGTGCTGGCCGCTCTGGTGGATGAGC
>NZ_JAYRYM010000219.1:0-6321 GCF_041917035.1 Devosia sp.
CGCGCCTACGGCCTGACCCGCGACGAGCTGCGCTACATCCTCGACCCCGCCGACGTGAAGGGCCCCGACTACCCCTCGGAAACCTTCCGCGTCCTCAAGGAAAAGGAAATCCGCCGATACGGCGAATGCCGCACCCGCAGCCTCGTCCTTGCTGCCTGGGACAGGATGGAAGCGGTTGGCGAATTCAAGGATTTAGGACTGTGAGCACCACTGCAGACACTGCACGATCCATTGTTGTCTTGCTTGAGACCGGGGACGCACAGGGTCCGCGTGTCGCCCATCTCCCCATGTCGACGATCCGCGCTTTCGCGTTCCAACGCGAGGACTTTGCCGAAGCGATCGAGCTTTTCGGACAGCGATGGCAGCGCCCCGGCACCTACTTGCTCTATGGCGCCGACGTCTCAAGCAGCGATCAAGTCCCCACCGTCTATGTGGGGGAGTCTGAGCAGGTCGCCAGTCGCCTTCGCACCCACAACTCTACTGCGGCCAACAGCGGCGCAAGTGACTACACCTATTGGTCCGAGACGATTGTCCTTGTCAGCGAAGATGACAGCCTCTCAAAGGGGCACGTCCGATATGTCGAACGGGCCCTAACACAGGCGGCACGAGCCAACGGTGAATGGGTAGTCAAGTCGGGCCGCGACCCTGGACCTGGAGCCGGGGAGCTCCCAAGGCACGATTCCGTGTCTGCGGATCGCTTCATACAAGAGGCAAAGCTTCTCACCGGCGTTCTGGGGCTGGACCTTTTCAAATTGCAGCCTTTGGCGCAGCAACCTGCCGTTCAGCCAGGCGAGATGCAAACCTCAGCACCGACGATCTCTGCGCTATCGCCTACCTTTATATTAAAAGCGACCAACATGCCCGGTCCGGCCAAAATGCAGGTAACGGGCGACAGCTCCTTTGTTGTCCTCAGCAATAGTACTGCAGCTGCAGAAGCGGTCTCCAGCCTATCCCCGTCGTATCGTCGGCTCAGAGAAACCCTGAAAAACGACGGCATACTTAAGGAAGGCGACGGGCAGTTGGCCTTCACAGCAGACCACGCATTTCGCTCCATCGCGGCGGTAACTCAGGTTGTATCCGGCTCCACCTTGAATGGCCGTGTTGCTTGGTCGGACGATGGCGGAAAAACATACGGGCAGTGGGAGGCAGAGCGGGCTGAGGCTGCGGCGAAAGCGCTTGCTGAACCAGCCATTGGAGCAAGTCCGGGGCCGACGGACCCTGCAGACAGTGCGAAAGAGGTATGATCCAATCCCCGCAGTCCTTCGTGGTGGCCGAAGAGTGCCACAAGGTTGCCTGGCAGAACGGCTATCGACGTGCCATGGGCGAAGTCGAAGGGTGGGCACAATACAGCTCAACCACGGCGCGGGGCACGGTATGGTTTGCGGCCGCTGGCCATGAGGGGCCGTGGCTTCTGGCTCTCGAACACGCCGGCATCGTCGAGGAACTCAACCTCCCACACGCAGATGTGGCAGGCCCGGGGCTGGCGCGGTACGCCTTTCCCAGCCTCGCGGCACTGTATTCCGTGATGTCACGGGTCTACCAACTAGGCGTGACCCTGCCCGATGGCCCTCTTGAGGAGTTCCGCGCGGCCGTCGCGGGCCTTCCGAAGACTACCGAGGGCGAGCGGCTCGTCGTCCAGCGCATTGGTCAGAACATCTTCCGGGACCGGCTTATGACGTATTGGCAGGGGCGCTGCCCGTTGACGGGGATCACCGACCCCGCCCTGCTTCGCGCCAGCCACATCATCGCTTGGCGGGACTGCTCCACCGATGCCGAACGCCTGAACGTGCACAACGGCCTGCTTCTGTCGGCTCTTTGGGACGCAGCGTTCGACCAAGGGCTCGTGACCTTCGATGATGATGGGCACCCGGAATTCTCGCCCAAGCTGAGCGAAACGGCCCGCGCCGAACTGCGCTGGCACGCGCCGATCCCGCTGACCGACAAGCACCGCGTCCGTCTTGCGTGGCACCGCGCGAGCGCATTCTCGCTCAGTCCATGAACTGGCCTAGGCTCAGGACCTATTAGTCGCGATTGAGGTGTGATTCAGATTCTCCGAATAGGAGGATTTGATGGGTGATTTGTTCTTGCTGAGCGAAGGTCAGATGGCGCGGCTGACGCCGTTCTTTCCGCTGGCGCATGGCGTTCCGCGTGTCGATGACCGGCGGGTGGCGAGCGGCATCGTCTACGTGATCCGCAATGGCATGCAATGGAAGGATGCCCCCAATGGCTATGGTCCGCACAAGACACTCTACAACCGCTTCATGCGCTGGAGGCGGCTCGGCGTGTTCGACAGGATCTTCGTGTCGTTGAGCCAACAAGGACCGACACTGGAGCGGATCATGATCGACGCCACTCCCTGAAGGCCCACCGGACTGCGGCGAGCCCGCTTAAGAGGGGATGTTCACCGCCATGTCGGACGCACCAAAGGCGGACTGAACTCCAAGCTGCACACTGCGTGCGATCAGGCCGGGCGTCCGATCACCTTCAGGCTCACCGGCGGACAGGTTAGCGACCATATCGGCGCTCGCATGGTGCTCGACGAACGCCGGCCGCCTCGCACCTGATCGCTGATCGCGGCTATGACAGCGCCTGGTTCCGCCAGGCCCTCGCCGACAAGGGCATCGAGCCGTGCATCCCCTCAAAGCCGCAGCGGCAAGCGACCCTTCCCCTGCGACAAGGCCATCTACAGGCAACGCCACAGGATCGAGAACCTGCTCGCAAAGCTCAAGGACTGGCGACGCATCGCTACCCGATACGATCGATTCGCTCATACCTTCTTCTCGGCAACTTGCATCGCCGCAACAATCATCTTCTGGATCAATCAGTCCTGAGCCTAGCCGCCGGCGATGCGCTCGGGTCACTCTGTTAACCACCCGGGGCCACGCCTCGGCCCGGTCGACAGCCTGTTTGTCGAAATTGTCAAAAACTTGGATCACACCGGCTTGGTGCGCGACACAGATAGGGATTGCACCACAGAGACCGGGGGCAGGGGCGGGGGTACGACGCGTCGCAACGGCCGAGGCTCCCACCAACTGACGACATCATTCCCGCAGACTCGGACCGAAGTCGCTTCGCAACGAAAGACTTCACACCACCCGCTTGGCGCGCGATGCACGTGAATTGGCCAGAGCGCGGACGGAGTCGGGCCAAGCCGTTGGAGCCCGAGGTTGACCCCCCCTAGGGTGGCCCATAAGGTGGCTCACTCCCCAATATCCAGAAAACGTCAGATATTTCAAAGGAAACTGGCGGAGAGGATGGGATTCGAACCCACGAGACCCTTTTGAGGTCTGCGCCCTTAGCAGGGGCGTGCCTTCGACCACTCGGCCACCTCTCCGTCAACGGCCCTGATAGGGGGGCGGCGACGATGGTGCAAGGCTTTTTTGTGTACGCGCAGTCGGCAACTCAAGAGCACCGCCGGCCCGGGAACGGGCCCCCGACCGGCAGCGCGGGAGGAACCGGTCAGCGCTGGTTGAACATGATGGCGCGGGCCTTCTCGTCGGTGGCCGCGCTGATCTGCTGGCTCGGCTCCAGCGTGATGGCAAGGGCGCGCTGCACCGCCGGGCGATCGCTCACCCGCGCCCGCCAGGCGGCAAAGGTCGGAAACTCGCCGATGTCGATACCGTGATTGTCCGAACCGCGCGACCAGTCGAAGATCGCCATGTCGGCAATCGAGTAGTCCTCGCCGGCGACATAGTGTCGGCCGGCGGCCGCCTGGCGCTGCAACTGCTCGTCCAGCACCCGGTACAGGCGGTGCGCTTCGTCCTGGTAGCGCTTGATGGCATAGGGGATCTTCTCGGGCGCATAGCGCGAGAAGTGGTTGTTCTGTCCGAGCATCGGACCGAACCCGCCCACCTGCCAGAACAGCCACTCGTCGATCTTGATCCGCTCGCGCCAGGAACTGCCGTAGAAGCGTCCGAACTTCTCGGCGAGGTACTTGAGGATGGCCCCGGACTCAAAGACCGAGATCGGCTCGTCGTCCGGTCCTTCGGGGTCGAGGATGGCGGGGATCTTGTTGTTGGGCGAGATGGCCAGGAACTCGGGCCGGAACTGGTCGCCGCGGCCGATATTGATCGGATAGAGCGCGTAGGGCAGGTTCAGTTCCTCGAGGGCGATGGTGATCTTGCGGCCATTGGGCGTGGCCGCGTAGTACAGGTCGATCGGCAAGGTCTGGGTGGTCATCACATGTCCGGACTGGGGAAGGGCCGCGGACGGGTTCCGTGGCATTGATCTCATTTATCGGCAATTGACGATGGAGCGCAACCGCCTCACGGGAAAGCGAAAACGGCGGGCGGGCCCGCCGTTGGAAGAATGTTCCGTCAGAGGCGGTGGATGCGCATGTGCGGTTCACCGTCGCTGGTGCGGGCCGGTGAGACCCCGTGCAGGTCGACGGTCGCCGTCACCCGTTGCCGGAATGCCGAGAAGAGTTCGCTCGTCACCACATCGACCGGTTGATCGAACTTCACCGTGACCGTGTAGTGCTGCATGTCGGCCGGCACCTGTACGCCGAGCACCAGCCCGACAAACGGTTGCCTGAGGTAGGTGCCCGCGACGCGCTGGCCGACCTGAACGGGGCTTGCGACACGCTCGGGGAGCGCCGCCGCCGCGGCATTCCAGTCGCGGTATCCATGTCTGTGAGCGACCATTTCGAGCGCCGCGCCGTGCGTGACGGCGCTGCCGTCCCGGCTCAGTTGGGCGCGCAGTTCCCTTGCCTCGGCCTTCAGGCTCGCGGTGCTCGGGGTATCCAGGGAGAACGTCATGTCGATTCCTCGTTGCCGAGGCGGATGCATCATGGGGCCCGCCTTGCCATGAACCGCCTCGAAACGGGAGCGATCATGTCGGTCTTGGCGCCCGCGCGGGGCGGCTGGGCTTCACCGTCGGGTTTCCCCGGCGAGCGGCAGGTGCCAGCAACCGCGGGCACATACGGGCCTCTCCCCCGGCCTGTCAACCGGCCGCCGATCAGCGGCGGCGATCGGGGCGATCACCGATTTGCATTGGCGGCGGGCCGGGCTTGGCATTAGCAAGGCGGCGCAGGGGAGACTCACGCGTGAACGAGGCACTGTTGCTGGCGGCCGGGCTGCTCGGGGGCGCACTGAACACGCTCGCCGGAGGGGGGTCGTTCGTGGTGTTTCCGGCGCTGCTCGCCGTCGGGGTGCCCCCGGTGCTGGCCAATGCCACCAATACCTACGCCGCCCTGCCTGGCTACATAAGTGGCGCGCTGGGCTTTCGCGAGGATATCCGGCGCCATGCGGCGCGGCTGCTGCCCTATACGCTCGTCGCGCTGGTCTTTGGCTATGTGGGCGCCGAACTGCTGCTGCACGTCTCCAACGAGGCCTTCGGCCGGATCGTGCCCTGGCTGATGCTGTTCGCGCTCGGCCTGTTCGTCTTCGGCGGGCGCATCAACCGCTTCGTCGCGGCGCGGTCCGGCGCGGCGCGGCATGCACGGTTTGCCGGCGCCGTGCTGCTGCTCGCCCTGCTCGCGGGGCTGTCGATCTATTGCGGATTCTTCAATGCCGGATTGGGCATTCTGCTGCTCGCCTTCCTGGCACTGGCCGGGATGACCGACATCCACGCAATGAACGGGCTGAAGCTGTGGATTTCCGCGGTGATCGCGGTGATCGCAGTGCTGCGCTTCGCCGCCGCCGGCTCGATCGACTGGTATTCGGGCTCGATCGCCCTGGTCGGCGTCACGATCGGCGCCTACGTGGCCGCGCGTCTGGCGCATCGCGTGCCGACGCGACTGATCCGCGCGCTGGTCATCGTCTACACCATCGGGCTGACGATCTGGTTCTTTCGGGCGGCCTATTTCGCCGGCTGATCGGCCTTCGCGACCCACACCGCGGTGTCGTGGAAGGCAGCGCCACCGAACGGGCGGACCGGGTCCGAACCCACCAGCGTGTTGATGCCGGCCCCGCCGCGATGTGCGGCGTTCGGATGGATGCCTTCGGCAATCAGCACGCCGCGCCGCACGCCGTCGAACAGCGCGGCCGTCAGTTCCACCTGCCCGCGCCGGTTGCCGAGCACCGCGCGCTCTCCCTCCGCAATCCCGAGATCGGCGGCATCGGCGGGATGGATCAGCACGGTGGGGTGCGGCTGCCGCTTGCGGCTGCCGGGGGTCTCGGCGAAGCTAGAGTTGAGGAAGCTGCGCGAAGGACTGGTGGCGAGCCGGTACGGAGTTTCGTCGTCGACCTGCTCGGTGACGTCCCAATGGTCGGCGAAGCGCGGCATCTCGGCGGGATCGCAGACCCACAGGTAGCCCTTCCGTTCCGCCGTGCCCTGCCAGTTGGGGGAGAAGCGGAAGCGACCGTAATTCCAGGCGAATCC
>NZ_JAYRYM010000220.1:0-6314 GCF_041917035.1 Devosia sp.
TGCGGCGCCTGATCGACTACATCCTGGAGCGCCGGCTGGCCGATGGCGGCTTCAACTGCGACATCAAGCGCGGACCGGTGCATCATGCCTCGATGCACACCACGATCTGCGTGCTCGAGGGCTTTGCCGAGTATGAGGCGGCCGGGCACCGCTACCGGCTGAACGAGGTGCAAGCCGCGAGCGCCGCGGCCCGCGAGTTCCTGCTGGTGCACCGGCTGTTCCGCTCGCACCGGACGGGGGAGATCATCAACGACGACTTCCTGCGCTTCCCCTTCCCGCCGCGCTACAAGTACAATGTGCTGCGGGCGCTCGACCATTTCCGCTTCGTCGGCGCCGTCTATGACCCGCGCATGGATGAAGCGCTCGACATCGTCCGCGCCCGGCGCACGCCGGACGGACGCTGGAAATCCACCTCGCTGATGTCCGGGGAGTTGCACCTTCGGATGGAACAGGCCGGCAAGCCCGGCCGGTGGCAAACCCTGATCGCGCTGCGGACCCTGCGCCACTTCGCCCAGGAGCGGTGAGGCCGCCGGGCGTGACAATGTGGCGCCGTTGACTCCCGGGGCGCGCCGTCGCCAACGTGACCGCAGCAAGGGAGGGCGGCCTGACGACGAGCGACTCACCGACACCCCCGAGGACCGCACATCTTCCGTCCCGGGCCACCATCCGGCTGACCCTGGCGGCGATCGCGTTCGCCGGGCTGCTGGCCGGCGGGATCGCCCATCTGGCCGGGGCTCCCGAGCTCGGTGGCTGGCTGTGGTTCGCCGCCACCCTCCCCGTGCTTGCCGGCCTCGCCGCGGAGATCGTGACGTCGCTCGCCAGGGGTCAGGTCGGGCTCGATCTGGTCGCGGCGCTGTCCATGGCCTCGGCCCTCGCCTTCGGCGAGCCGCTCGCGGCCAATGTCGTCGCGCTGATGTACGCCGGCGGACAGTTGCTCGAGAGCTTTGCCGAGGGCCGGGCCCGACGCGAGATGACCGCCCTTCTCGGTCGCGTGCCGCGCACCGCCATGCGGCACGCCGATGGCCGGCTCGAAGAGGTGCCGATCGAGGCGCTGCGCCCGGGCGACAGCATCCTGGTGCGATCGGGAGAGACCGTCGCTGTCGACGGCACGCTGCTCTCCGACACCGCCGCGCTCGATGAATCGGCCCTCACCGGCGAGGCCCTGCCGGCGCATCGCCGCCGCGCCGACGAGGTGATGAGCGGCACGACCAATGCCGGAAACGCCTTCGACCTCGCGGTGGCGCGACCGGCCGCCGAGAGCACCTATGCGCAGATCGTCAAGCTGGTCGAGACGGCGCAGAACAGCAAGGCGCCGGCGGTGCGGATCGCCGATCGGCTGGCGGTCTGGTTCCTGCTGCTCACGCTCGCCATCGCGGGGCTCGCCTGGGGCCTGACGGGCGATCGGCTGCGGGCCCTGGCGGTGCTGGTGATCGCCACCCCCTGCCCGCTGATCCTCGCCCTCCCCATGGCGCTGATCTCCGGCATCTCGAAGGCGGCGCGGCAGGGCGTGCTGATCAAGGACGGCGGCGCCCTCGAGACGCTGTCCCGGATACGGACAGCCATCCTCGACAAGACCGGAACCCTCACCGACGGTCGCGCCCGCGTGGCCGCGGTGCGCCTGACCGAGGGCTGGACGGAGGATGAACTGCTGCGGCTCGCGGCCTCGCTCGACCAGGCCTCGCACCACGTCATTGCCGAGGCGCTCGTCACCGAGGCGCATCGGCGTGGCCTGCCGCTGACGCCGCCGACCGAAGTCCTCGAGGAGGCGGGGACCGGGCTTGCCGGCCGGGTCGGAGAGCGCGGCGTCGTGCTGGGCGGCAGCCGCTACGTCGCCGGCCGCAGCAGCGGCGATCCCTACTCCCTGCGCGACGGGGTCGAAGGAGACGCAGCCACCGTGGCGGTGGCCGTGGATGGACGGCTTGCCGGCCTGATCATCCTCGCCGACCCGCTGCGCCCCGACGCAGCGGTCGTTCTCGACGGACTGCGCCGGCATGGCGTCGAGCGCATCGTCCTCGCTTCCGGCGACCGGCAGGACGTGGTCGACGGCGTCGCCACCAAGCTCGCGGTCGACCGGGCCATCGGCGACCTCGCCCCCGGCGACAAGCTCGACCTGGTGCGGCGCGAGAGCCAGCAGGCGGCGACCATGATGATCGGCGACGGCGTCAACGACGCGCCTGCGCTGGCCGCGGCAACTCTCGGCGTTGCCATGGGCGCGCGAGGCTCCGCCGCATCCTCGCAGACCGCCGGCATCGTCATCCTCGTCGATCACCTCGATCGCGTGCTGCGGGCGGTGGAGATCGCCGGACGCACCCGCGGCATCGCCATCCAGTCCGTCGCGGGAGGGCTCGCGCTCTCGATCATCGGCATGGTGGTCGCCGCCTTCGGCCTGATCACCCCGGTGGCAGGCGCCATGGTGCAGGAGGCGATCGACGTGGCGGTGATCCTCAACGCGCTGAGGGCGCTGCGATAGGCGGCGAACCTCAGCCGGGCCGCTTTCAGCCCGGGCCTTTGGCCAGCCGGCTGTCGAGCAGGTCCCCGGTCTCCGACAGGATCGGGTAGGCGACGCTGGCGAACAGCGAGTTGATGGTCTTGAGGGCCCGCACGGTCTCGAGGTGGATATTGCTGGTTGCGATGCTCTGCGCCGCTCCGGTGCGCAACCGGCCCAGGTGCTGGCGGTAGCTCTCGCGTTCCGCCGAGCGCATGGCGTCCTTCTCGACGAGCAGTTGCCGGGCCGATTCGCGATCCTTCGACACCAGCACGTTGAGGGCCAGCTGCATGTTGGTCATCACCCGGTGATGCAGCTCGTTGAGTTCGCGCCAGCCTTCCGGCGAAAAACTGAGCTTCTGGTCGCGGCGGGTCTCGGCGAGCTTCAGCAGCGTCTTGCTGATGGCGTCGCCGACATATTCGAGGTTGATGGCAAAGCTCGACAGCTCCTGCACGCGCTGTGCCTCGTCTTCGCGCGTGTAGTCGATCTTGGCCAGATAGAGCTTGATCTCGGACTGCGCCTGATCGACCGCTTCCTCGAGCCGCCGGGCCTGGCGGATCTTCTCGACGTCGCCGGTCTCGTAGAGCTCCATCAGCGGCTGCAGCATGCGCTCGATGATCTCGGCCATGCGCAGCAATTCCCGCGTCGCGCTGGCGAGGGCCAGCGCCGGCACGCCCACCACCGCCTGGTCGAGACAGCTCGGAGCCTCGGGGAGCGGGTTGAGCGCATCGGTCGGCGCCGCCCTGACCAACCGCTCCAGCCAGCGCGCGGCGAGGCCGCAGAGCGGCAGACCGATCAGCAGCACGACGGCGTTGAACGCCACATGCAGCCCGATCACCTGCTGGCCGGCCGCAGTGCCCGGCACCACCGCCTCGAGCTGGAGGAGGTGGAAGGCGAGCAGCGCAACGAGGGCCAGCAGCCCGCGGAAACCGATCTGCCCGATGGCAAGCCGCCGCGCCGCCGGACTGCCGAAACGGCTGAGCCCGAACGCCGTCAGCGTCCCGCCGAGATTGGCCCCGAGCATCAGCGAGACCCCCAGTTCGAGAGGGACGAGCCCGCGCGCACAAAGGGTGACGATCAGCAGGGTCGAGCCGACACTCGAATGCACCAGCCAGGTGAAACCGGCGCCGATCAGGAAGGCGGAGACGAAGTCGCCCGAAAGGTAGGCGACGATCTGTGGCAGGGCGCCGGCTTCCCGCAGCGGCTCGGTCGCCTGTCCGACCATTTCGAGCGAGATCAGCGTCAGCGCGATCCCGATCAGGATGCGCCCCAGTTGCCGGGGCTCACGGGACTTGCCCTTGAGAAACAGCAGCGCGCCGAGGATCAGCAGGACCGGGACGAGCAGGCTGAGGTCGAAGGAGAGCACCAGGACGACCAGTGCCGAGCCGGCATAGGCGCCCAGCATCAGGGCAAGGCCGGTTTCGAGACCGAGCGCGCCGGTGCTGGCAAACCCCTGCGCCAGCACCCCGACCGCCGTCGAACTCTGCAGCAGCACCGCTACCCCCGCGCCGATGCCCGCCGCCCGGATGCGCCCACCCTTGCTGTCGCGTAGCAGCCGCCGGAGCGCCGGCTCCTGGCTGCGCTCGACACCGGTCCGAACCATGCGGACGGCAAACAGCAACAGTGCGATGGCGCCCCCCAGGTGCAGCAGCAACAGGTAGAAGGTCATGGCGGGCGGTACGAACTCCGGGAGGTTGAGCCTCGGTCGACTCCGGCGAGGCAACTCAGCGATATTGCGACCGATCCGGCAGCGCTGCAATGCCGCAGTGCCGTCAAGCTCAGTCCCCGTACAAGCCGCTGCCCCGCCGCTGGTTCCGGCCCCGCCTCAGCTCACCGGCACCAGCATGTTGCGGTCGGCCAGCTCCATGCCGAAGCCCGGCCGGTCCGACACCTTCAGCCGACCGTTCTGCGGCAGGTCCTCGCCGACGAAGAGGTGGCCGAAGACGGGCTGAATGGTGCGGCCATCGGCGCTCGCCGCCACGTACTCGCAGAAGGCCGGCCCGGTCTGGCTGGCGATGAAATGGTACGAATAGGGCCCGCTGCCATGCGGCACCACCGGGGTATCGTAGGCCGAGGCGTGGGCGGCGATGCGCAGCGTCTCGGTCAGCCCACCCACCCACATCACGTCCGGCTGCAGGATGTCGACGAGCCGTTCCTCGATCAGCTGCCGCATGCCATAGCGCGTGTACTCGTGCTCGCCGGTGGTCCACTTGAGATCGGGATGGGCCCGCTTGATCTCGCGATAGCCGTCATCGTCGTCCGGCGACAGCACCTCTTCCCACCAGTGGATCCCGAGCGGGCGGCACGCCTCGGCCAGCCGGATGGCGTAGTTGACGTTGAGCGACATGTAGCAGTCGACCATCAGCGGGTAGTCGGGTCCGACCGCCTCGCGGTGGCGCCTGAGGAAGGCGATGTTCTGCTCGAACCCCTCCTCGCCGTCGAACGGGCTGTGCGGCAGCGGTACCTTGGCGCCCCAGAAGCCCAGCTGCTTGATGGCGAGCGCCTCCGGCGTCGTGCAGTAGAAGGTGATCTCGTCGCGACTGAGCCCGCCGATGAGGTTGTAGACCGGTTCGCCGCGGACCTTGCCGACCAGGTCCCAGAGCGCCAGGTCGACCGCGCTGATCGCCATGATTGGCAAGCCCTTGCGCCCGTACGGCAGCGAGGAGCGGTAGAGCTCGTCCCAGATGCGGTTGATGTTCCGGGCGTCTTCTCCGACGAGGAAGCGGCTGAAGTGATGCCGGATCATCCAGGCCGCGGGCGGCCCGCCGGACCCCGTGGCAACGCCGGTCGTCCCGTCCTCGGTCTCGATCTCGACCACCAGCGATCCGAGCACCCCGATGCCCCAGCTCGACCGCTTCTCGCGATAGCGCGGATAGCCCGACATCGGGTTCGAGATGAGGCTGTCGACCAGCCAGTGCCGCGCATCGCCGGGCTTGAAATAGGTGCCGGCGCCGGAGGCCGGCGCAAGCGTGTAGACGCGGACGTCCTTGATCCGGAACGAGGCGCTCACTTCAGGTAGAACACCCGCTTGAGGGGAATCTGCACAGGCACGTTGTCGGCATCGGTCGCCATGATGTCGCGCATGAAGGCCCACCAGCGCTTGGTGACCTCGAGTTCGGGCAGCTTGTCGAGCGTGTTGTCGTCGCTCAGCGTGAGGATGCCGAACAGGTGGTTGGACTCGGCATCGTGCCAGATCGAGTAGTCGGACACACCGGCATCCTTGAGGGCCTGGGCGAGATCGGGAAAGACCTCGTCATGCCGCTTGCGGTACTCGGCCGCCTGGCCGGGAAACAGGTTCATGCGGAAGGCAATCTGCTTGGGCATCTGATCCTCACTCGGCAAGGCGGGCCGCGACCATGGACTGGATCGTGGTGTCGCGGACGTGTTCAAGGTGACGGCGATAGGCGGCCATGGCCGCCGGCGCATCGGCGGCCATCACCGCCTCGGCGACCTCGACGTGCTGGGCCACGCTCTTTTCGATGACTCCCGGCACGGCGCTGGCGACGCGGCGCACATCGAGCCCGACATCGTACAGCCCCTGCGACAGGGCCGTCAGCAGCCGGTTGTGGGCACCCTGGTTGAGCGCCTGGTGGAACTCGATATCGAGCAGCCGGAAGGCCACCGGGTCGTCGTGGAAGGCACGCCCGTCCACGGCGAGCTTGAGGATGCGCTGCCGCCACTCGGGCGCCGCCCGCTCGGTGCAGAGGCGGACCAGTTCGACATCGACGACGGCACGCGCCTCGAAGTGCTCGTCGACGTCATAGTCGGTGACGCTGAGCATGACGTTGAACGGCGCCACCAGCCGCGACGGCGACAGATCGGTGACGGT
>NZ_JAYRYM010000221.1:0-6291 GCF_041917035.1 Devosia sp.
TCGCCATCAACTACCGCACCGACGAGCTTGTCGCCCGCGTGCGGGAATTCACCGCGGGCAGGGGGGTCGACGTGGTCTATGACGGTGTCGGCAAGGCGACGTTCGAGGCCTCGCTCGACTGCCTGAGACCGCGCGGGCTGATGGTCAGCTTCGGCAATGCTTCCGGCCCGGTGTCGATCCCCAGACTGGGGATTCTGGCCGAGAAGGGGTCGCTGTTCCTGACCCGCCCGACAGGCGCGGCCTATTTCCGCACCGCCGACGACATCCGGACGGCGGCCGCGGCACTGTTCGAGATGCTGGCGAGCGGCAAGATCCGGGTGGCGATCGACCGGGTGCGGCCGCTGTCGGAGGTTGCCGAGGCCAACCGCGCGCTCGAAGCCCGCGAGACCACCGGCTCGACCGTGCTCATCCCCTAAGGCGACACGACTTGCCCGGACGGCGCGGCGCGGGTAAAGCCTGTCGCGTCGGGCAGGTGGCAGAGCGGTCGATTGCTCCGGTCTTGAAAACCGGCGGACGTGCAAGCGTCCCGGGGGTTCGAATCCCTCCCTGCCCGCCAAAAACCCAATTGTGTCATTGAAATAATTGATATTGTGGCTGCTCGACCAGGTCGAGGGGCGACAGGGCAATCAGGCCGGTGCGCGTGCCGACGAAGCCATCGGTCAACTGCTATATGTCGGAAGACTGTTTCGCCGGTTGCTGCGTCGATGTCGATCAGCGCCTGATCGGCGCCGCCGGTGAGCGAGAACGCCAGGAGCGGCGGAGCCGGATCGTCTTCGGTATCCGTCGCCGACCACCTCAGCCACCGACCGGGGGCGTTCCCCGGCGGCGGTCGGTCACGGGGCGGACTTTCGGGGGTGGCGGCAGCAGGTCGCGGATGTCCACGAACGGGTAGCTCGGCTCGAAGCGGTAGGCCTCGGCGAAGCCGGCGGGCGCATTGGCCTGCGCCGAGCGGAAGCCGTTGAGCTGCTCAGCCATGGCGACGAAGCGTTCGGGCTCCTGAGAGGCGTGAGCGCGGATGGCACGGCGCTTCGCTTCGAAGTGCGAGGAGACGTCGACCAGATGCGTCGGCAGAAAGCCCGTGCCCATCAGCGTGTCGGCCCACGCAACCGGCGCGGCAAAACTGGCCGCGATGCGGATCGCGTCGCTGAGGACGCGATGGTCGCGATGGTAGTCATTGGGAGCATGGGTCAAAACGAGGTCGGCCGCGCTGTCGCGAACGACCTGCGCCAGCGCGTCAACGAGGCGGGCATCGGCCACCAGCGCCCCATCGGGAAAGTCGAGGAAGGTCGGGGTCGTGCCGAGTGTGGCGGCAGCGGCCGTGGCTTCCTCGCGGCGGACACGGCGAAGCTCGGCGGGCGGCAAGGCGCCGCCACCCGCCCCGTCGGTCGCGACCACCAGGTGCACCTCGTCACCCCGCGCGCATGCCGCTGCCAGCGTCCCGAACATGTAGATCTCGAGATCGTCGGGATGGGCGCCGATGGCGAGGAGCTTCATGCCGCCTCCAGGAACTCGATGACCATCGCAGCCGTCCAGGTGAAGCGGCCGCCCCCGCACGGCTCGCCGGTCAGGGGATCATAGTACTCGGCGAAGCCGGAGTGGGTGATGAGTTCGAGGCTGGAACGAACGATGTGGTCGGCGACGGCAGTCTCGCCGACCGCGCGCAGCCCGTCCTGGATCATGTAGTTCATCACCAGCCATGCGGGCGCGCGCCAGTAGCGCTTGGGCTCGAAGCGCGGATCGAACGGATCGTGCGAGGGAACGATAAAGCGGACCCGTTCGGCCCAGCGCTCGATGGTCCGCGCCACGTCCTGCGCCCGCTGGCGCGGCACCGCGGAAAAGACCGGCAGGATGCCCCCGATCGAGGCGCTTTCGATGAGTTGGCCGGTGACCCGGTCGCGACAGAGATACTGGCCGTGCCGGGCACTCCAGAGGCTCTCGAGTGCCGCCAGCCCGCGCGCGGCACGCGCCCGGTTGGCCTCGGCGATCTCGTGTTCGCCCAGTTCGTCGGCGAGCGCTGCGAGGTCGGTGGCGGAGCGGATCAGGATGGCATTGAAGCCGGGGTCGACGACCCTGAAAGGCGAGGCATCGTGCAGCCGCGCATTGTCCCAGCCGAGCGAGCGGAAAAGCTGCACCAGCCACAGGTAGCGGTCGTACTGCGCCTTGGTCGGGCGATGGGCGGGATCGGCATGCTGGGTGTCACGCCGCACATAGGGGGCGACGCCGTCGGTGGGGACGCGATCGAAGGCTTCGTCCCAGTCGATCGAGTTGTCGCGCCCGGATTCCCAGGGATGCAGAATGGCCGCAAGTCCCTCGCCCGACGGATCCCGCTTCTCGTAGAACCACCGGTGCCAGGCATCGACCCTGGGGAGCAGCGCCCGCGCTCGCTGTGCCGCCGCCTCCCGGTCGCGGGCGCGATCGAAGAGCCGCCTGACGGCGAAACCGGCGACCGGAGGCTGGGTGATGCCGGAGGTCGCGACCGGGCGGTCGGTGCCCCAGACGTCCGGTCCGGGGAAATAGCCATCCGAATGGGCATGGAACACGATGTGCGGGACCATCCCATCGGGCCACTGGTGCGCCAGCAGCGTCTCGATTTCGGTCCACGCCCGGGCCTCGTCGTAGTGCGACTGCCCCAGCGCGGTGAGGCACGAGTCCCAGTTCCACTGGAAGGGATAGAGTCCCTTGGTTGGGACGGTGTAGCTGCCCCGGTCGTTTTCCCTGAGGACCTCGAGAGCGCGGTCGTAGATCTTCTCGGTTTCGGGTGTCATGGATGTGTCCTCGATATCTCTTGAGGTCAAACGACGGCGTTGCCGCTTTCGGGGTGGAACCACCGGACGCGGTCTGGCTTGGGAAGCAGGCTGAGTTCGTCGCCGGGGCTGATCCTGACATCGCTGTCGAGCACGGCCCGGAACAGAGCCCCATCGACCTCGGTGGTCACCAGAGTATGGGCGCCCAGCGGCTCGACGACGCGCGCTACGGCACTCAGCCCGCCCGGCGCCATCGAGAGGTCTTCGGGACGGATGGCAAACTCGAGCAGTTGGCCAACGCCCGCCGGGCCGGGGAGCGACAGGCCGGCCACCTGGTAGCGGCCATCGCTCGCCCGTGTCGCGGGCAGGAAGTTCATCGGCGGGCTGCCGATGAAGCTGCCGACGAACCGCGCCGCCGGATTGCGGTAAACCTCGACCGGCGAGGCGGCCTGCACGATGCGCCCGCCATTCATCACCGAGATCCGGTCGGCCAGCGACATCGCCTCGACCTGGTCGTGCGTCACGTAGACGGTCGTGGTCTTCGATCCGGCGAGGACGCCCTTGAGCTCGGCCCGCATCTCGAGGCGCAGCAGCGCGTCGAGATTGGAGAGCGGCTCGTCCATCAGGATGACGTCGGGCTCCATGGCGAGCGCCCGTGCCACAGCGACCCGTTGCCGCTGCCCACCCGACAGCTGTCCCGAGTAGCGCTTGAGCAGCTGTTCGATATGCATCAGTTCAGCGGTGCCATTGACCCGGCGCACCACCTCTGCCTGCGGCAACTTCTTCATGCGCAGCCCGAACGCGATGTTCTCGAAGACGGTGAGGTGCGGAAAGACCGCGTAGTTCTGGAACACCATGGCGATGCCGCGCTCGCGTGGCGGCAACCGGTCGACGCGGCGCCCACCGATCCACACTTCGCCCTCAGTCGGGGTCTCGAGACCGGCGATGATCCTGAGCAGAGTGGTCTTGCCGCAACCCGAAGCGCCGAGCAGCACCATGAACTCCTGGTCGGCAATCGTCAGATCGATCGACTGGAGGGCACGGAAGGCCCCGAAGCTCTTGGCAACGCTCTTGATGGCGATCTCGGCCACGGCAGGCTCCTAACGGTTGGCGATGCCCCACATCGCAAACAGGTACTTTCGGACGGCGAAGATGAAGACGAGCGCCGGAATGACCAGCGCTGCGCCACCGGCAAAGCGCAGATGCATCGGCGACACCGAGAGGCTCTGCAGCAGGAAGGCCGGCAGCGTGCGGTTCTGCACCGTCAGGACCGCCGCAGCGAAGACCTCGTTCCACGAAATGGTGAAGGCGAACACGGCCGACGCGGTAAGGCCTGGCAGCACCAGCGGCAGCACGACCTTGTGGAACGCCTGCAGGCGATTGCAGCCCAGGGTCCAGGCCGCCTCTTCGAGCTCGAGCGGAATGCCCGAGAAGATCGAGAAGGTGATGAGGACCGAGAACGGAATGGCAAGCGTGGTGTGGACCAGTGCGAGGCCCACCGGCGTATCGTCAAGCCCGATGCGGATGAACATCACGGCGATCGGCAGAGCCAGCAATGGCAAGGGGAAGGCCCGCGTCATCAGCACCAGCATGCGGAACGCCGACTTGCCCGGGAAATCGAACCGGCTCAGCGCATAGCCGGCAGGCGCGCCGATGCCGATGGAGAGCGCCATGGTCAGGAGAGCGACAAGCAGCGAGTTCCACAACGCCCCCAGGACCCCGGCAAAACCGAGGAAGAACTGTACCGAGCCGAGGTCGAAAGATGGAATCCCGGTCTTGGGGAAGGCCGTGACCTCCTGCGGCGCGGACAGCGTGTTGACGAAGAGCAGATAGATCGGCACCAGCACCCAGGCACAGAGCACCAGGATGCTGGCGACGAAGAGAAAACGCCCCACACCGGTGATGTCCGAGACCGGCCTGGGCGAGTCGGCCGGTACTGCCGCCTTCGAGGTCATGGCGTCGCCCCCTTCGGCGTGCGCAGCAGGCGCAGGAACATCAGCGTCGCGGCGATGGAAATGGCGAGGATCACCAGGGCATAGGCGGCTGCGACGCTCTTGTCCTGGAGCGCGAACTGCCAATTGAAGGTCTCGCCCGTCAGCACGGGCAGGGTGGTACCGCCCAGTGCGACGACGACGGCAAATACCTCGAAGGCGGCGATGGTGCGCAGGATCAGCGCGGTCTGGATGCTTGGCCGCAGCATGGGCAGCGTCACCGTGAGGAACCGCTTCCATGGCCCGGCGCCGAAGACTTCGGCCGCCTCGTAGTACTCCTTGGGGATCAGCCCCATGCCCGAGACGAGGATGACCATGACAATGGCGGTTGCGCGCCACAGCTCGGCGAGGATCACCGCGACGAAGATCACCCACACGTTCTGGTAGCCCAGGTACAGGATCGGCTTGGCGATGACGCCGAGCCCCACCAGCATCGAGTTGAGGAAGCCCGATTGCTCGAAGATCGCCAGCCAGATGATGCCGGCGGCCAGATCGGAGAGGCCGAGGGGGATGGAGAAGATGTAGAGAATGGCGCTGCGACCGGTCTGCAGCCTGGCAACGATCGATGCCATGCTCAGCGCCATGGCGAGCTGCAGCGGCACCACGATGGCGGCGAGGATCACGGTGTTCCAGAAGGTCGGCCAGAACTTCCAGTTACCGGCCATGGTCTGGAAATGCCTGAGCGTCAGGCCACCCTCGGTGGTGAACGCCTGCACCGCTATCTGCGCGAAGGGGTAGAGGAAGAAGACGAACAGGAACAGCGTGGCCGGAGCCAGCAGAAGATAGGGCAGGTACCGCTGGTTCATTGCTCGTCCCTCGGGAGTGGCACCGTCCGGAGCCGAGGCCCCGGACGGCGGGGGGAGGATCAGTCGACCGGGCAGGCCCCCTGCGAGGGCGCATCGGGCAGCCAGCACGGCGCACCGGCCTCGTTCATCACAGCCCGCAGCGCTTCGGCCTGCTGATCGAGCACCTGGCGGAGGTCCTGTCCGGCAAGCACGGCGCGTTCGAACGTGTCCACGTAGACCTGATTGAACAGTCCGCCCTTGTCGCCGAGCCCGATCGGCAGCAGAGCCGGCAGGGCATCGGGGGCGCTGGTCATCGCGGTAACGGCCGGCCCAAGGGCCCTGGCGGCGTTGGGCAGATCGGCCGGCAGGGGCGCGTCGGTGGTCGGGAAGAAGTTGGTGGCGATCAACGTTGCAACCTGCTGGGCAGGCTGCATCATGTAGGCCACGAGTTCCTTCGCCTTGGCGGCATCAGGCGCCGTCGACGGCACCGCGATCCCGGCCAGAACCGGCATGAAGGCGCGGCCCTTGGGACCGGCCGGAGCCGGAAAGGCGACGAAGTCGTCGGGCCTCTGGTTGAACGCCTCACCCAGACGCGCGATGTGGTCGAAGGCGATCCAGACATCGCCGGTGAGCAGCGGCTCCTGCATGAAATCGTAGGTGGTCGAAGCCGGATTGGTGTACTGCCAGAGGGTCTTGAACGACGTCCAGGCCGTCTCGGCTTCGGCCGAGCGGAACTTGGTCACGTCGAACCGGTATAGGCCGGCAGCAGGA
>NZ_JAYRYM010000222.1:0-6258 GCF_041917035.1 Devosia sp.
GGCAGGCCCTCGAGCTCGGCCTCGTTGGAGGAGGAGGGCTGGCTGTCGACGATGAGGCTCGCATCGAAGCTGGTGCCGCCCATGTCGACGCAGATGAGGTTGGAGCGGCCGAGGGTGCGCGCCAGCGTCTCGCCGCCGATGGCACCGCCGACCGGACCCGAGAGCAGGGTCTGCAACGGCGTCTCGCTGGCTGCCTTGGCGGTCATGGCGCCGCCATTGGACTCCATGATGTGGAGTTCGCTGCCGCCCGGCAGGCGATCGGAGAGCCGGTCGACCAGCGTGTTGAGGTAGTTGCGGACGACCGGGGCGACATAGGCATCCATGGCGGCCGTCGAGGTCCGCGCGTATTCGCGCCATTCCGGCGAGACGCGGTGCGAGAGGGTGATCGGGATCCCCGGCAGGTGCTGCCGGAGATAGGCCTCGGCGGCCAGCTCGTGCGCGCCGTTCTTGAACGAGAACAGGAAGCAGATGGCGATCGCTTGGTAGCCATTGGCCTTGACGGCGGCGATGAACGGGTCGAGCTCGCGCGTGTCGAGCGGCGTCTCGATCTCGCCCCTGGCATTGACCCGTTCCCTGACGGTGTAGGTATCGGAGAGCGCCACCAGCGGCTTGGGCTTGCGCCAGCGGATCGAGAAGATCTCGCGGCGGTCATTGCCCTGGATGGTGTAGACGTCGCGGTAGTTCTCGGTGGTGAGCAGGGCCACCCTGGCGCCGCGCCGGGTCAGCACGGCGTTGAGGCCCACCGTGGTGCCGTGGATGAAGAAATCGATCCGGGCATCGGCCGGCAGGCTGGTCGAGATGCCCTCGATCACCGCCAGGGCCGGATTTGCCGGCGTAGACAACACCTTGGCGACCGAACACTGGCCGGTCTCGGCATCCTGAAAGACCAGATCGGTGAACGTGCCACCAATATCCGCCGACACGCGATACGACTTACCGCTCACACCACCCTCCAGGGTCCCAATGCCGCCCAACCGGCGGCCACGCTATCCCGTATCCAATCTGTCGACAATGCCGTCCGGGATGCTCGACGGCAGGGTCGGCTAAGCTCTCACCGCCGGTTGCCGGCGGCGGCCAGGGCGACGGCGAGCACGATGATCACGCCGGTCGTCAGGTCCTTGAAGAACGGGTTGACGTTGAGAATGTTGAAGCCGTTGCCGATCAGCGCCATCAGCAGCACGCCCGCCATCGAGCGCCAGACGGCGCCGGCGCCGCCCATGATCGAGGTACCGCCGAGGATGACGGCGGCGATGGCCTCGAACTCGAGCCCGGTGCCGGCCTGCGGTTCGGCCATCGACAGGCGCGACACGGTGATGACGCCGGCCAGCCCCGCCGCCCCGCCCGAAACGGCGAAGGTGATGATCTTGACGAGGTTGGTGCGGATACCCGACAGCAGCGCCGCCTCCTCGTTGCCGCCGACGGCGAAGACGGCGCGGCCGAGCGTGGTGCGGTTGAGCACGAACATCATCAGCGCCATGAAGCAGAACATGACGATGACGGCGACATTGACCGCCACGCCGCCGCCCAGATCGAGCTTCTGCCGGCCGAGCCAGGAGAACTCCTCGATGCGGACCGGGATCAGCTTGCCGTCGGTGACGAGGATCGCCATGCCGCGATAGACGAGGCTGGTGGCCAGCGTCACGAGGAACGAGTGCACGTTGAAGGCGGTGATGATGATGCCGTTGAGCGCGCCCAGCACCATGCCGATCAGCGGCCCGGCGACGATGGCGAAGAACGGATCGACATTGACCGCGAGCCAGCCGGCGCTGACCGAGGCGACGCCGAAGATGGCGCCGGTCGACAGGTCGAAGCCGCCGCCGATGATCACCAGCGTCAGGGCGCACGAGATGATGAAAAGGGGCGTCGACTGGTTCAGGATGTTGAGCAGGTTTCGCGGCGTCAGGAACGAACCGGACAGCATGGTCAGCGCCACCAGCAGGAGGGCGATGATGATCAGCACGCCGTACTCGCGCGCCAGATCGCCGACGCGGAGCCGGCGGGGCGGACGGACGGGGGTCTTGAGGGTCGTGTCGGTCATTGGGCAGCGGCCTCCTGGGAAGCGGAGCGGCGGTTCTGTTCGAGAAAGACGCGATGCAGGGCGGATTCGACGGTGAGCGAACTCGACGGGGCCTCGGCGAAGATGCGGCCGTCGCTCATCAGGTAGGAGCGGTGCGACAGGTTGATCACCTCCTCGAGCTCGGACGAGATGAGCAGCACGCCCATGCCCTGCCGCGCCATCTCGACGATGAACTCGTGGATGCGCTGGCGCGCCCCGATATCGACGCCGCGCGACGGCTCGTCGAGGATCAGGATCCTCGGCCGGGCGACCGCCCACTTGGAGAGCAGCACCTTCTGCTGGTTGCCGCCCGAGTAGCGGGCAACCCACCCGTCGACCCGACCCGGCACGATGCCGAAATGGGCGATCATCTCCCTGACCCGCGCCACCTCGGTGCGGGTATCGAGGATGCCGCCGCGGCTGATGGCGCCCAGCGTCCCGAGGCTGACATTGGGGCGGGTGGCCTGGGTGAGCACGAGGCCCTGCTTGCGCCGATCCTCCGGCACCAGCGCAACCCCCCGGCGCACGGCATCGCGGACGCTGAGCCGGCCCTGCGGCTGTCCGTCGATGAGATACGTGCCGCCGGTGATGGGGTCGGCGCCGAACATGGCGCGCGCCACCTCGGTGCGTCCCGAGCCGACCAGCCCGATGAGCCCGACGATCTCGCCGGGGCGGACGGCGAGCGAGATGCCGTTGAGCCCGGCCGGCGTTTCGACGTCGCGCAGTTCGGCTATGGGGGCGACCGAGGCGTCGGGCGCCGGCGGCAGCTCGGGCCACAGGATATCGGACTCCTGGCCCAGCATGGAATCGACCAGCGACTTCTTGGTCTCGCCGGCGATCGGCGAGGTGCGCACCACGCGCCCGTCGCGCATCACCGTGACGTTGTCGCAATTGGCGATGATGTGATCGAGGAAGTGGCTGACGTAGACGATGGTCTTGCCCTGCGCCTTGAGACGCCGGATGACCTCGTGCAGCCGGTCGGCCTCGTCCTCGGTGAGCGAGGAGGTGGGCTCGTCCATGATGATGACGCGGGCGTCGCGGGCGATGGCCCGCATGATCTCGACCTTCTGGCGCTCGGCGATGCGCAGGCGCGCCACCTTGGCGAGCGGATCGATGCCGAAATCGCAGGTCTTCTCGAGGGCGGCGAAGCGCTCGAGGTCGCCCTTGACGAGGATGCCGGCGCGGGCGCTCTCGCGGCCGAGGAAGACGTTCTGGACGACGTTCAGCTCGGGGGCGAGCTGCAGCTCCTGGTGGATCATGGCGACGCCGCGGCCGAGCGCCTCGCGCGGGGTGAAGCGGGTGACCCGCTCGCCGAACACCGAAACCTGCCCTTCGTCGGGCGTATAGTAGCCGCCGATGATCTTGCCGAGGCTGGACTTGCCGGCGCCGTTCTCGCCGACCAGCGCATGCACGGAGCCCGCCTCGATATCGACCGAGATGTCGTCGAGAATCCGGGTGCCGCCGAAGCTCTTGGCGACGCCGCGGACACTGATGGCGATCTGTCCTGCAGCCATGGCCCTACCACCTGCACCGGTTCAGGGGATGGGCCGGGGAGTCATCCCCGGCCCGAAGTCGAAGGAGGATCAGCCCTCCCACTCCGCCACGAAGTCCGGATTGGCGTCGAGCCATTCCTTGGTGACGATCGGCGGGTTCTTGGCGAGCGTCGCCGGGTCGATCCAGTTCGGCACCGTCTCCCCCTTCTTGGCCCGGATCAGCGCGTCAGCCGCGTAGAAACCTTCCGAGAACGGGTAGCCCGACGCCGTCGCATCGAACAGGCCTTCCTTGATCTTCTCGACGGTGATGGCATTGAGGCCGCCGCCGATCAGATAGATCGGCTCGATCGGAATGCCGGCATCCTTGAGCGCGATCTCGACGCCGAGCAGGTGCTGGTCGGCATTGGAGAGGACCGCGTCGATCTCGGGATTGGCCTGCAGGATGTCCTGGAAGGCGGTCAGCGAGGCGTCCGGGCTGTAGCTGCCTTCACCGGTCGCCACGACCTTGATGTTGGCGTGCTGGCCGAGGACGGTCTGGAAGGTCTGGTAGCGCAGGTTGTCGAACGGGAACTGCAGCTGCCCGATCATGATCACCACCTTGCAGGGGTCCTTGCCCTCGCAGAACGTGACCACTTCCTCGGCGCCGGCAGTGGCGCCGATCACCGGGTTGGAGGCGACCGTGGTGGTCAGGCCCTTGACCTGCGGCGTCATCACGGTGAGGTCGGGACCGACCGGGAACAGCACCGAGGCGACGAGGAGACCGGCGCCGGTCGCTTCCTCGAGGGCGGTGGCGATGCCGACGGTATCGTTGGGCGCAACGATGATGCCGTCGAAGCGGCCGCCGGCGACGATGTCCTCGACCTGGGCGTACTGCACGGCGGCGTTGAACTCGCCGTCGAAGATCTCGACCTCGACATTGCCGGCTTCCTTGGCGGCCGCCTGCACGCCCTGCCAGGTGGCGTCATTGTAGCCGTTCTGGCTGGAGGCGGCGAGGAAGGCGAGGCGGATCGGGTCTTCGGCCAGCGCGGCCGCCGGGCTGAGGGCGGTCGCGACAAGCAGGGCTGCGAGAAGTTTCCGGGTCATGACGTTCTCCTGTTGCAGGGGGCACCGTGTCCCCTGGGTTTGGTAGTCCGGCCCGCTTCGTCCGGGCCTTTTCTCGGGCTGGGCCGGCGCACGGCCCCGCCGAAACTCATCCTTCGGTCACGCCGCCGAGCGGTTGCGCGTCCGAGCCGTGGAAGGTCGCCGTCTCCGACCCGCCACGGGCGAGCAGCAGGAAGGCGAGCGTTGCGACCGGCTGCCAGGCCATCGCCGTCGCGACGCGCGCGGCGGTGTAGTGACCACGGCGGTGCAGCAGATTGATCGTGCCGATGACCGCGCCGTCGACGATTGCCGGCAGGTTCATGTTGGATTCGAAGCCGAGCGCCCGGATCTTCTCGTGATCGAAGAAAACCGTGGCGATCTCCTCGATGGTGGTCGAGCTGAACGGCCGACGTCCCTCGATCACCGTCTCGTAGTAGCGGTTGCGATCGAGGCGCTTGAAATTGCCGGTCGGGTAGGCCGCTGCGTCGTCGGTCCAGACCCGCCGCGAGCGCATGTTGGGGAGGTCGTAGACCGACGCGGTGGTCAGCAGCGAACCGACTGTGACGGCGAGACCGGCATGGGCATAGGCGAAGACGTTGCGGGCGGCGTCGGGTCCGGCCGCAAGGCCGAAGGCGTGCGCCAGGTCGGGGGTCATGCCGCCCTCCGGTCGTGCAGGACGGTGCCGCCCTTGACCACCAGCCGGAGCGTCTCGGCCGGCCGGCCGAGGGCGGTGATATCGGCGAACGGGTCGGCGTCGAAGGCGACCAGATGCGCCCGCGCGCCAGCCGCCAGCGTGCCGACCTGGCCTTCCATACGGCACAGCCGGGCGCCCGCCTCCCACATCCCGGAGAGGATTTCCGTCGGAGTGAGCACCTGCGCCAGCAGCTCGAACTCGAGCCCGCCATACTTGCGCAGGGGACCGAGCAGATCGGTGCCGAAGGCCATCGGCAGCCCGGCCGCGCGCATCAGTTCGAGCGAGCGCCGGCCGCCGTCGCGGACGACGTCGAGCTTGGCCATCTCGGCCGCGCCGAAGCCGAGCGCCGCGCCATCGCGCTTGAGGCCCTCGTAGGCGGCCAGCGTCGGGATGGCGATGCAGCCGGCATCGGCCGCCATCTTGGCGGTATCGGCCGAGATCAGGTTGCAGTGTTCGAGCGACTTGACGCCGAGCCGGACGCAGCGGCGGATCGAGGCGTCGGAATAGACATGAGCCGACACATAGGTGTTGGCGTTCGTCGCCTCCTCGACCATGGCGCGGATCTCGTCGTCCGAGTACTGCAACCCGTCGATGGGATCGTTCGGCGAGGCGACGCCGCCATTGGCCATCACCTTGATGAAGCGCGCGCCCTCCTTGAGCATGCGGCGGCAGACCTGCCGCACCTCGTCGACGCCGTCGACCAGCACGCCCATGTTGCCCAGGCGCCAGGCGAGCGCGTCGGGCCGCGTGTCGGTGCGCTGGCGCAGGTCGGTGTGGCCGCCGGTCATCGACAGCCCCTTGCCGCAGATGACCAGGTCCGGCCCCTTGATGAAGCCGTCCTCGACGCCGCGCACCAGCCCGATATCGGCGCCGGCCAGGTCGCGCACGGTGGTGAAGCCGGCCGCCAGCAGTTCCTCCATCACCCGGGCGGCGCG
>NZ_JAYRYM010000223.1:0-6214 GCF_041917035.1 Devosia sp.
CCGGCAGCTGGTCGCCCCGATCGTCACGTCGCCGACGCAGCGTCGGCTGGTGCGCTCCATCGTCGAGATCGGCCGGGCCCTCGATATCGAGGTGGTTGGCGAGGGGGTCGAGACGCTGCAGCACGCGGAGATGCTGCGCGAGCTGGGATGCACGACGCTGCAGGGCTATGCCTTCGCGCGACCGCTGTCGGCAGAGGCACTGGTCGGGTTCGTGACCCGTCGGGAGTGGCTGTCGGGCATGCAGGTCGCTCCGGCACGGCGGCGGCGCCGCGCCTGAGCGCTGCCGGCGCGAAGAGCAGGCCGGGAGAGCTCGGCTCAGAACAGCTCGGCTTCCCCGTGAATGCCGTGGGTGCCCGTCCCGGAGAGGCTCGGAACACGCAGTTCGTCGAGCACCAGCCCCGCCCAGATCTCGTCATAGACGGAGTCGGGGGTGGTCGGTGGCAGCAGCGCGAACTGGCGCACTGCGAGTGCCATGTTCTGGCAGCGCTGCTCGATGCGGTCCTGGCCCTGCAGGGCATGGATGATCATCCGCATCGCCTCTCGACGCGCCTCATCGCCCGACACCGACTGGTCGCCGAGCAGTTCGAGCGCCTGCGTGATGCCCTCAACCATCCCCGCTGTTTGCCTAGCGGTTTCATCGAGCTCGCGGGCGAGCTTTTGCAGCGACATGTAGTCGGAACCCCCGGTACTTGCCGCAAACGCTAGCGACAATTCCTGAATGGGTTCTTGCGAAGCCGAAGGCATAGGTGGCAGGCCGGGTTTTTGGTTAGCGCTTCACTAACGAATTGCCGCTAACGATTGTCGGCAGGTACCCCCTAGAGACTACTCTCGATGGCCTTGCCCAGTTCCCTGCCGCCCGAGTTCGACCGCGGTGTCGTCACGACCGTACATCAGGGCGATTGTCTGGTCTCCTCCGAACCCGATCTCACCTACTCGACCGTCCTGGGCAGCTGCATTTCCGCCTGCGTTCGGGACGTTGTGGCCAATGTCGGAGGCATGAACCACTTCCTGCTGGCCGAACAGTCCGGTTCGGCGCGTGATCGTTACGGCGCCTCGGCGCGCTATGGCGCGTTTGCCATGGAACAGCTGATCAACCAGGTGCTCAGCCGCGGCACCGGCCGCAAGGCGAATCTCGAGATCAAGGTGTTCGGCGGCGGCAAGATCAATGCTGCGCTCGACGATGTCGGCGCCAAGAACATCGAGTTCGTGCGGGAGTTCCTTTCCAACGAAGGCTACAGCATGGCCAAGGAGGACCTCGGCGGCACCTACGCGCGCCGGGTGATGTTCAAGCCCCATTCCGGCCGGGCCTTCGTCAAGCGGCTCGACAACGCCGCCAATGCCTCCATCGCGCGTGAAGAGCTGGCGGTGGCGCACCGCCGGGTGCCGGCGGCCAAGGCTCCGGTCAACGACGATATCGAGCTGTTCTAGGCGGTCGGCAGGTTACCAGAGCCTTACCGTCCGCCGCCCGCCTATACGCTTGGTTAACCATTGCCCGACTAGCGTGGCGCCGTCGGCCTGGGGAGGCCGCTACGGGGACCATTGATTCGTGCGCCGCCTGGCCGTTGCGGTCATTGCCAATCTGTGCTGGCTCGGGGCTCTCGGGCTGAGCTGGGCCGGCCTTGTCTGGCTCGGGGCCACCCCGCTCACCGGTGCAGTCCTGGCGATTGCCGTGATGCTGGCGGTGGCGGGGTCGCTGGTGATCGCCATCCGGTCGGATCGCGCCGACGCCGAACGGCTGACCGCGCTCGGGCTGGCGGTGGGGCTGAGGGGCAAGGATGCCGCCAGCGTCGAGGTGATGGTCAAGAACCTGTGCGAGCGGCTCGACCGGGCGCATCAGTACCGGGCGGCGTTCACCGAATTGTCCCAGCCGGCCGCGCTGGTTGCGGCGGACGGGCGGATCGCCAGCGCCACGAGGGGACTGACGGCAATCGAGCGACGTGCCGAGGAGGGGGCCGAGATCGGGGCGCTCATCGGTGCGGGGACACTCGATCCGGACACGCCCGAAGCCAGCATGGTGCAGGTGGCCGGACACCGTTTCGTCGTCGAGCGGCGCGATGCGGGCGGCGGCCGCACCGTGTTCGAACTGCGCCCCGCCGGCCACCATATCGCCGATGACGACTTCGACGCCTTCGTGACGGCGCTGGCCAACGGCAAGACGGGTTTCCGGTTCGATGACTGGGGCATGCAGCATTCGCCGGCGCTGAAGGCGCTGGGCGGGGCCCTCGAGGGGTTCGACAAGGGAATCCGGGCGCTGCAGCAGATGCTCGCCGGCGAGGATGTGGACCCCTACCTGCTGCTCGGTGCCGGCGGCTTCGCCCAGCAGATCCAGCAGTTCAAGGCGGCCCTCGACACGCTGCTCGAGGAGCGGGACGAGGCCGTCGCGGCGCGCGAGCGGCTGGAGGGCAAGGTCGAGGCGATTCTCAGGGCGATCGACCGCTATCGCGCCAGTGTGACCAGTCTCGCCGAGCTGGCCGATCAGGGGCGGACCGGTCTCGCCGCGGCCGCCCTCGCCATCGACAGGGGGCGCGAGGGGGCCAGGGCGGCCCGCGCGCACGAGCAGAAGGTCGTCGCGCTGGCGGCCGAGGCCGCCCGCGCGGTCGAGCGCACCGGCGCCGCGGTCGGCGGGCTCGGCACGACGGCGGCGGAGATCGATCGGATGATCGGCGCGATCGAGGACGTCAGCTTCAGGACCAACCTCCTCGCGCTGAACGCGGCCGTCGAGGCGGCGCGGGCCGGCGAGAAGGGGGCCGGCTTCGCCGTCGTGGCGAGCGAGGTGCGGACCCTCGCGCAGGCGACGCAGGCGGCGGTCCGCGAGATCCGTGGTCTCGTCGGGGACAGCCGGGCCCGCACCGAGAGCTCGATGGCCGAGACCGACACTCTCAGAAATATACTGAGTGGGCTCGGTTCGCATTTAGAGAATCTAAGCAATGAGACTGACACTATCGCCGGCGCGCTGGATGAGGGCAGCGGCGCCATCTCCCGCCTGGGCGGCCACGTCGCGGCAGTCGGGAGTGAGGCGGCACGAGCCCTGCAACTGCCGGCGCGCAAGCAGTCTGCCTGAACGGCAGCGGGGACATGATCATGGAACAGGGCGAGTTTGCCCTCAGTGACCGCGAGTTCAATCGGGTCAAGGCACGCGTCTACGCCGAGGCGGGCATTTCCTTGTCCGACGCCAAGCGCACGCTGGTGGTGTCGCGGCTGGGCAAGCTGGTGCGAAACCTCAAGCTCGGCTCGTTCGACGCCTATGTCGACTATCTCGAGCGGCAGGCGACCCCGGCGGAAGCGCAGGACTTCGTCAATGCGCTGACCACCAACCTCACGCGCTTCTGGCGCGAGGATCACCATTTCGAGCACCTGATCGGCTATGTCGGGCAGCTGATGCAGCAGCGGCCGCGCGGCACCACCGGTGGCCGGCCCAAGCTGCGCATCTGGTCGGCGGGCTGCTCGACCGGTCAGGAGCCGTACACCATTGCCCTGAGCCTGCTGGCCGCCCTGCCCGAACTGAAGCGCTGGGACTTCCGGATTCTCGCCACCGACATCGACACCAGCGTGGTGGCGAAGGCGGCGACCGGGGTCTATCCGGAGGGCGAACTCAACGGGCTCGCGCCGGACCGCGCGCGCCTGTTCGAATCGATGGGAAACGGACAGATCCGGGTGCCGGCAGCGGCGCGCGAACTGATCGCGTTCAAGCCGCTCAACCTGATGGACAATCCCTGGCCGATGCGCGGGCCGTTCGACGCGGTGTTCTGCCGCAACGTGGCGATCTACTTCGACAAGAAGACGCAGGGCCAGTTGTTCGCACGCCTCGGGGCAATCCTCGTTCCCGAGGGCTTCCTCTATATCGGGCACTCCGAGAACCTGGGGGCGGGCGGCGAGAATTTCCGGCTGGTCGGCAAGACCATCTATCAGGCACGGGCACAGAACAAGGCGAGGGACGCTGCATGAGTATCCGGGTGCTGGTCGTCGACGATTCGGCGCTGATCCGCGAGGTGCTGTCGCGCACCCTGGGCAAGGACGGTGACATCGCCGTGGTGGGTACCGCGGAAGATCCGCTGGAGGCGCGCACCAAGATCAAGGAACTCAACCCCGACGTCGTGACGCTCGATATCGAGATGCCCAACATGAACGGGCTGCAGTTCCTCGACAAGCTGATGCGGCTGCATCCGTTGCCGGTGGTGATGGTCTCGACCCTCACCACCAAGGGGGCGAGCGAGACCCTGCTGGCCATGGAACTGGGCGCGGTGGACTTCGTCGCCAAACCCAACGCCTCGCTGTCCGGCGGGCTCGACGCGTTCGGCGAGAACCTGCGCCAGAAGGTGCGGGCCGCGGCCAATTCCGACGTCAAGGGGCGCGCCATGCGGTCGCCGCCGGTCAACGTGCCGGTTCGCACCGCGGCGGCGCCAAACGGGTCGCTGATCGCCATCGGCGCATCGACCGGCGGGGTGGAGGCAATTCGCGTGGTGCTGAGTCAACTGCCGACCGATTGCCCGCCGGTGGTCATCGCCCAGCACATGCCGGCCGGGTTCACCACCCGCTTTGCCAGTCGCCTCGATGAACTGACGGAACTGACCGTGGTCGAGGCCGAGGACCGCATGCCGCTGCTGCAGGGCCATGCCTATGTGGCGCGCGGCGACTATCACCTGAGGGTCGAGAGGTCCTCGGGTCAGCTCAAGTGCCGGCTGTCGCAGGACGACCTCGCCTCGGGCCACCGCCCCAGCGTCGATGTGCTGTTCGAGTCGGTGGCGAGATCCGTCGGCGGCATGGCGGTTGGGGTGATCCTCACCGGCATGGGGCGCGATGGCGCCCGCGGGCTCAAGCTGATGCGCGACGCGGGCGCCTACACCATCGGGCAGAGTCCGGGCTCGGCGCTGGTCTACGGCATGCCGCGAGTCGCTTTCGAGGAAGGGGCCGTGGTCGAACAGGCGCCGGTCGAAGCAGTGGCGGCGCGCCTTGCGGCGGCGCTGACGCGACTCAAGTCGGCGGCATAACACGGCCACGGGTTGAAGGTTTGGTAACGGAATTTTCCTAGGGTCGATCGGGTGCGCGACCCGGTACCCAGCGGGCGGCTAGAAGGCGTAGCGTAACAATGCCGAAGGCAAGTGCAGTCAGCGTGATGATCGTCGATGACCAGCAGTCGATGCGGGGCATCTGCAAGTACATCCTCACTCAGCTCGGATTCACCAACATCATCGAGGCCAAGTCGGGCCGCGACGCTCTGGGCAAGCTCGAAAAGAGCAGCGTCGACCTGATCATCTCCGACTGGAACATGGAAGACATCGACGGGCTGACCCTGCTGCGCGTCATCCGCAAGCACCCCAAGACCCAGGCCATGCCCTTCATCATGGCCACCGGCCGCTCCGACAAGGAGCAGGTCAAGGAGGCCATTTCCTGCGGGGTCAACAACTACATCATCAAGCCATTCGATGCCTCGACGATGAAGAAGCGCATCGAGGCGGTGATCGGCACGCTGTCCTGAGCGCGGGACGAGCGGGTGCGTGGGGGCCGCCGCAAGGCGGCCTTACTATTTTCCAGCCTAGAATGTAATCGATTAAGCGCCCGGTTTCCGGGGCTCTTGGGGCTCCCGTAATCAGAAATTAAGGCTCACCTGCCTAACGTGCAGGCGGTGGCGGTCCCGTTCGCGAGCGGACGGAGGTCGGGGCGCTGTTGGGAGCAGTCGTCCTGTCCGCAAGCACCGCCGACGCGGATTCATCGTGGGAGGTGACGTCATGGTTTGGATGCCGAAGCTGAGGATTGCCCAGAAGCTGCCATTGGCAATGGTGGGCATGGCGCTGGTGGTCAGCGCCGGTGTCGGCATAGCCAGCTACCTGATCGGCTCCGAGATCGTCAGCCGGATGAGCATCGAGCAGATCCAGACGGTCGCGGCGGGAAAGTCGAAGGCATTCCAGTCCTACCTGACGACCCTGGAGCAGGATCTGGTGAACTCGGCGGCGGCCGAGAATGTCCAGACGACGCTGCGGGACCTGTCGATCAGCTGGGGGCAGTTCGCCACGGCCAAGCCCCCGGCGGATCCGATCGAGACGCTTCGCAGCAACTACATCGACAAGAACCCCAACGCTGCCGGCGAGCGGCAATTGCTCGACACGCCCGCCGACACCACCGGCAAGAAGTGGAACTACGACTTCTCGCACTCCAAGGTCCATCCGAACTTCCGCAGCCAGGCGGAGCGCCGCGGCTATCGCGACATCTACCTGTT
>NZ_JAYRYM010000224.1:0-6208 GCF_041917035.1 Devosia sp.
CGGCGACCACCGTGCCGGCGCCCGGGCGCGTTGCCAGCAGGCCCATCTGCACCAGATCCTTGAGGCCGGTGCGCAGCGTCGAGCGCGACACGTCGAGCCGTTCCGCCATTTCCCGCTCGGAGGGCAGTGATTCACCCTGCGGAATGGCGCCGGTCTCGATCACCGCCGCGAGGGCGTTGCGCAGCCGCTCGCCCAGCGGACCGTGCTGGCGGTCCATCCGTTCCTTCAGTGCGGTATAGAAGTCCAAGTCGCCTCCAGCCGGCACAAGCGGGCTTTTGCAGCAACTGGTATGGCTTTGGCTTGCCGTTGGCAAGGCGAATTGGCCCTACCTTTGACCAATGAACAGATGCTGGACAGCGGGAAATAAACCAATATCATACCAGTACCATTTCCAAGGGGTTCGAGGATGCAGTTTTTGAAGGGTTCGCTCGCGCTGATCGCAGCGGCGCTGATGACGACGACGGCGTTGGCCGCCACCGAGATCCGCATCACCCACGCCACCACCGGCGGCGCCGAAAAAGAGGTGCTCGACAAGATCATTGCCGATTTCGAGGCGGCGAACCCGGACATCAAGGTCGTCCAGATTCCGTTCGACGACGACGTCTACTCCAACACCGGACTGATCACGCAGCTGCAGAGCAACGACGTTCCGGACATCTACTTCCAGTGGGCCGGTTTCCCGGTGAAGCGCGACGCCGAGGCCGGCTATGCGATGGACCTCACCACGGCGCTTGCCACCGACGGCTGGGGCGACAGCTTCGTGCCGTCGGTGTGGACGGCCGGCGCCGGCACGATGGTCGATGGCAAGATCTACATGATCCCGACCTCGCTCGATGTGACCAACACGATCTGGTACAACGAAGCGATCTTCGAGGAAAACGGGATCAGCCCGCCGGCGACCTGGGCCGAGTTCGTCGCGTTGACCAAGACACTGACCGATGCCGGCGAGATCGCCATCATCCAGGGCAACAACGAGTTCTGGCCATTCGGCAACTGGGCCTCGCACATCGCCGCCAAGGTGGTGCCGCCGGCCGAGTACACGGCGGCCTTCGAGCGGACCGGCAAGTTCAGCACCCCGGGCTTCCTCAAGGCGTTCGAGTACATTCTCGAGCTGCGCGAGGCCGGGGGATTCAACCGAGACCTGCAGGGTCTCGGCGCCGACCCGGCGATGGCGACCTTCCTCGAGGGCTCTGCGGCGATGCACCCGATCGGCTCGTGGCTGATCGGCACGGCCAAGGAACTGGCGGACGCCGATTTCCGCTATGCCTCGTTCGATACCCCGGTGATCGACCCCGACCACCCGCTGGCGCACAGCGTCATCGGTACGGCGACCGGCTTCGTGGTCCACGCCAAGGCCAGGAACCCCGAGGCGGCGATCAAGTTCCTGAAGTTCTACACCCAGCCGGCCAATCAGATCCTTCGGGCCGAGGCGGGGACGCTGAGCCCGATCAAGGGCGTCAACGAGACCGCCAATCTCGATGCGCAGACCGACCAGATGGCCAGGATGCTGGCGGAGGCCCCGGCCATGGTGCCGCCGCCCGACACCACCTACCCGGTGGCGCTGGCCGAGGCTTACTACCAGGCCGCGGCCTATGTGGCGGCCGGGGAGAAGTCGCCGGCCGACGCGCTGAGCTGGCTCGACGAGACCGTGGCGCTGATCGCCGAATAGGCCGGCAGCCATGGCCGAAGCGGGGGCCGGGCGGCCGATCGAGGACCGGACGGCTCCAGTCGCCAGGGGCGCGGCGAACCTGCTGTTCATCGCGCCCGCGATGCTGCTGTTCGGCCTGTTCGTGCTGTGGCCGGTGGGATCGGCGTTCTATTACGCCTTCACGCACTGGGACGGGTTCACCGCGCCGCGCTGGGCCGGCCTCGACAATTTCCAGCGCGCCTTCGCCGACGCCGTGCACCTGATGAGCTATGTGCACGTGATGCTCTACATCCTCGGTACGCTGATCTTCGAGGTGAGCTTCGGGCTGGCGGTGGCCGTGCTGCTGAACTCCGACCGACGCGGTTTCGCGCTGATGCGGGGCTTCTTCTTTTCGCCGGTGGTGCTGTCGATGTCGGCGGCGGGCGTGCTCTGGGCTTTCGTGCTCGACTACCGCTCGGGGCTGCTCAACTCGGTGCTGAAAGCACTTGGGGCGGGCGAGCTGGCGCAGCCCTGGCTGAGCCAGCCGGCGACGGCGCTCATCGCCATCATGATCGTATCGGGCTGGAAGTATGCCGGGTTCTACATGGTGATCTTCTTTGCCGCGTTGCGCCGCATCCCGCGCAACATCTACGAGGCGGCAACGCTCGACGGCGCCGGGCCGTTCGTGCAGTTCTTCCAGATCACCTTGCCGCTGCTGCGCCAGAACGTCATGGTGGCGGTGCTGCTGGCAGTGACCGGAGGGTTCGCCGGGTTCGACCTGTTCTTCACCATGACCAACGGCAATCCGTTCGGGGCCACCGAGGTGCCGGCGACCTGGATCATGAAGCAGGCCTTCGACAAGAACCAGCTGAGCTACGGCATCTCGCTCACCGTGGTGCTGGCGGCGGTGGTGATGGCGATCTCGCTCGTCTATCTCAGGATATCGGAGCGGCTCAGTGTCCACCGCTACTAGCCGCAGCTGGAGCCCGACGGAGTGGCTGCGCTTCGGGATCGGCGCCGTGCTGGTCGCCGCGATGTTCTACCCGACGGTGTGGATGGTACTCTCGGCGTTCAAGTCGAACCGCGAAATCTTCCGCACGCCGTTCGCCCTGCCCAGCGTCTGGCGCTGGGAGAACTTCGTCGAGGCCTGGGAACTGGGGCGGCTGGGGACGCTCTACCTCAACTCGCTGCTGGTGACGGCGAGCGCCGTGACGCTCTGCGTCGGCTTCGCCACGGCGGCGGCCTTTGCCTTCGCCCGCCTCGAGTTCCCGTTCCGGCGGCTCAGCTATCGCGTGCTGCTGCTCGGTCTCTTGCTGCCCCCGCCGACCGTGGCGATCCCGCTGTTCACGCAACTGCGCGACATGGGCCTGCTTAACACGCCCTGGGCGCTCATCCTGCCGGGCGCGGCGTGGTCATTGTCGCTGACGGTCTTCCTGATGCGCGCCTATTTCAACTCGGTCCGGCCCGACATGGAGGAGGCGGCGCGCATTGACGGGGCGAACACCTGGCAGATCTTCTGGCGCGTGTCGGTACCGATGGTCTGGCCGGCAATGCTGACGATGATCGTGCTCAACACCATCAACATCTGGAACGAGCTGCTGTTCGCGCTGCTGTTCATCGTGGACGAGGACAAGCGCACGCTGCCGGTCGGGCTGGTGCGCTTCTACGGCTATCACAGCACCGACTACGCGCTGGTCTTCGCCGCCCTGACCATCACCACGGTGCCGGTGCTGATTCTCTACTTCATCCTGCAACGTCATGTGATCGCCGGGCTCACGGCAACGGCGATGGACTAGGAGCGCCATGTTACTCTCAGGGGTCATCGAGGGCTTCTACGGTCGCGCCTGGAGCAGGGCGCAGCGGGTGGACATGCTCGACTGGATCGTCGCGGCGGGGATGAACTGCTTCATCTACGGGCCAAAGGACGACATCAAGGTCCGGGCCCGCTGGCGGGAGACCTACGATGCCGAGGAGGCCGCCGACCTCGCGGATCTGGTCGAGGCCGCCGCGCAGCGTGGGCTCAACTTCATGGTGGCGATCGCCCCATGTCTCGATGTCACCTACTCGGACGCCGCCGAACTTCAGGCGCTGAAGCGCCGGCTCGACCAGCTGCTGGAGCTCGGAGTGAACCAGTTCGTGCTGCTGTTCGACGACATCCCCGCGACGCTCTCGGCGCCCGACCAGGCGGCCTTCCCGAACTTCGCCGCCGCGCAGGCGCACCTCGCCAATGCCGCTTTCGCGCATGTGCGGGCGAGGGAGCCCCGGGCGCTGATGGTGTTCTGCCCCACCGAGTACTGCGCGGCGTTCGCCGGCCACGACGTGCCGGGCTCGAGCTATCTCGATACCCTGGGCCGGCGGCTCGACCCGGCGATCAAGGTGTTCTGGACCGGCCCGGACATCGTCTCGGAAACGATCAGTGCCGCAAGCCTCGCCGAGGTTGGCAGGGTGCTGCGGCGCAAGCCGGTGATCTGGGACAATTTCCATGCCAACGACTACGACATCCGCCGTGTCCATGCCGGCCCGTTGGGGGGACGGGGCGACGAGATCCTGCCGCTGATCGACGGCATCATCTCCAACCCCAACAATGAGTTCGAGGCGAATTTCGTCGCGGTGCACACCACCGGGGCGCTGGTGCGGGGCGGCTATGACGAGGCAGCGGCCTTCGAGGCGGCGCTGGCGGCCTGGCAGACGCGGTTCCGCCTTGCCTCGAGTCGCGAGACCATTCCGCTGGCCGAACTGAGGCTCCTCGCCGAGCTGCACTACCAGCCGTTCCGGTGCGGCCCGACGATCGAGGCGCTGCTCGGGCGCACGCGGCAAATGCTCGCCAGCCATCGTCCGGACGTGGACGATGCCGAGTGGCAAGCCGGCCACCGGGCGGTCCGGGAGTTGCGCAACCAGGTCCGCGATCTCTTCCACCGGACCACCGAACTCGAGAACCGCGACCTGTTCTACGCCTTCAACCAGTACCTGTGGGAGGTGCGGGAGGAAGTGACGCACCTGTGCACCTATCTCGACTGGCTGGCCGAAAAGCCGGCGACCGAGGACGAGTTTCCGGGCCGGGAGCGGATCTACAACTTCTACCGCCAGGGGTTCTCGGTTGCGGTGCAGGACCTGCTGAGGCGCGACGCCGGCGGGCGGTATCACCATGGTGCTTGAGTTCGGCGACGGCTACCGGCTGCGCCGTGCCAACTCGGCGGACCATGCGGCGTTCAACCTCGTCTGCCTGAGGACCGGGGATTCCGGCAAGGATGCGACGGCGCGCGAGGACGATCCGGACCTGCTCGGGCTGATCTATGCGACGCCCTACCAGGTGCTCGCGCCCGATTTCGCTTTTGCCGTCGAGGGGCCGGAGGGGGTGAGCGGCTATGTACTGGGGACACCGGACAGCGCGACGTTCTATCAGCGTTACCAGAGGGAGTGGCTGACGCCGCTCGCCACCCGGGTTCGCGATCCGGGCGGTGACGAGAGCCGCTGGCGCGGCAGCGACTGGGCGCGTCGCGCCATACACCATCCCGAGATCGTCTATCCGCCGGTGCTGCAGGCCTACCCGGCCCACGGACATATCGATCTGCTCGAAGCGGCGCGGGGGCGCGGCATCGGCCGGGCGGCGCTCGAGCACCTGATGGGTCGGCTGCGGGACGCCGGCGCGCCGGGCATGCACCTGCAGGTCAGCCCGAAGAACCGCAATGCGCTGAGGTTCTACGAGAAGCTCGGCTTCGGCGAGGTACGGGGGAGCGAACTGCCACGCCACACGGTGTTCATGGCGCGCTCGCTGTAGCCTTGGAGGGCCCGGGAATCCCCCGGACCTGCTCCGTCGGTCTTTCCTGGGTCAGGGTCGATCCGGGGCGAGGCGGAAGTCGTTGCCCTCGGGAAGCAACTGGCCGCCGTCGACGACGATGGTGGTGCCGGTGATATAGGCGGCCTCGTCGGAGGCGAGGAACAGGAAGGCGTTGGCGACGTCGCGGACGCTGCCGAGCCGGCCGAGGGGGATGGCATCCTCCATCGACTGGATGAAGGCCGGCGAGCGGTGCAACTGGATCGCCTCGGTGAGGATATTGCCCGGCTCGACGCCGTTGACGGTGATGCCGTAGCCAGAGAACTCGAGCGCGGCGGCGCGGATCAGGCCGTTGATGCCGGCCTTGGTGGCCGAATAGTGCCCATGGCCGGGGCTGGTGACGTGCGGGCCGGTGATCGAGGAGGTGAACAGGATGCGGCCATAGCGCTGCGCCTTCATCGGCCCGAGCGCGGCGCGGGCGGCGATGAAGCTGCCGCGCAGGTTGACGCCCATCACCCGGTCCCAGTCTTCCGGGGTGGTGTCCTCGAGCAGTTGCCACGGATAGATGCCGGCATTCTGGACGAGGATGTCGAGGCGGCCATGGCTTGCGACGGCGAGGGCGACGGCGGCCTCGGCGTCGGCTGCACTGGAGATGTCGGTGCGGATGAAGCGTGCGCCGAGTTCGGCGGCTGTGGCGGTGCCGGCCGCCACCTCGGTATCGGCGATGACGAGGCGGGCGCCTTCCTCGGCAAAGCGCTGGGCGATGCCCTTGCCGATGCCGCGGGCGGCGCCGATGACGAGAGCGG
>NZ_JAYRYM010000225.1:0-6204 GCF_041917035.1 Devosia sp.
CACGACATCGTGCCGGACAGCCGCATCGTCTACACCTACGAGATGACGATGAACGGCCAGCGCATCTCGGTCTCGCTGGCCACCGTCTCCTTCACCGTCGAAGCGGACGGAACCCATCTGATGATCCGGGAGGACGGCGCCTTCCTCGACGGGCTCGATACGGTGCAACAGCGAGAGGCGGGAACGAACTACCTGATGGATCAGCTGAGTGCCTGGCTCGATCGCGGCTGAATTCAGCCCGCGACGCGCCTCGGAACAAATGGGCGGGCGCCATCCGCACTGTCGTGCAGGCTCGACCAGATGACCCAGTACTTGCCTTCCTGATCAGGCACCAGCACCTGGCACTCGCGCCCGGAGGCCTCGTAGCGGGCCAGTGATCGCGCCTCCAGCGCCGCATTCTCGCGTGACGCAAATGGGCCATGCGACTTCCCCTCGAAGTCAACCCACCAGTTGTCCTGACTGCGGATAACCAGATAGAGCGCCTTGGCCATGGGGCGGTCACTCCGTGACTGATACGCAAAACTACAGTGATTCCGGGCCTGCCGGATACGCGACGTCGTCAGTGTGTCACAGTGACCGCCAGATACCAGCCCCCGCATCGCCGCAGTCCTGATCACGAATTGAGGCGAACTGATCCGGATCGCGGATGGGCCCGTATGATCCCATCGACAGCGTGGAGCCGCCGATGTACGCGACAAGCATGACAGAAGCGAACTCGCCCAAGGGCGTGGCGCCCGAGGGCGCCGAGCCCGCCGAACTGATCCGTCGGATTGCGGAGCGCCGCGACAAGGCGGCCCTCTCGGCGCTGTTCCTGCAGTTCGCGCCTCGCATCAAGTCGATGATGCTCCGTCTCGGCGTCGACGGCGCCCACGCCGAGGACCTGACGCAGGAGGCCATGCTGTCGGTGTGGCGCAAGGCGCATTTCTACTCGCCCGACAAGGGCGCGGCGAGCACGTGGATCTTCACCATCGCGCGCAATCTGCGGATCGACGCGGCGCGGCGGCAGTCGAACCGGCCCTATGTGGACCTCGAGGGTATCGAGGTGGAGAGCGAGGCGCCGCACAGCCACGCCCTGCTCGAGCAGAGTCAGGTGGTTGCGCGCGTCAGCAAGGCACTTGAAGTGCTGCCGGAAGAGCAGCGCGAAGTCGTGCGACTGAGCTTCATCAAGGAGCTGTCGCAATCGGAAATCGCCGCGCGGATCGGCATTCCGCTCGGTACCGTGAAATCGAGGCTGCGCCTTGCCTATGACAGGCTGCGGCCGCTGCTGGAGGATCTACATTGACGATTTCCTTCCACCCCGACATCGCGACGCTGATGGCGTTCTCGGCGGGCACGCTGGAGGAAGCCTACACGGTTGTCGTGGCGACCCACCTCGCGATGTGCGAAGCGTGCCGGGAGCAGGTCAAGCGGATCGACCTGATCGGTGGCGCGTTTCTGACGTCCGAACCGGAGGCAGACATGGCCTCTGGCGCGCTGGACAGGCTGCTTGCGGCGGCCGCCGACGACGACATCGCCACCCGCGCGCCCGAGTCCCACGCGGACGTGCCCGGCCCGATAGCGCATCACCTGCCGGATGGGCTCGACGGGGTGCGGTGGCGGTGGTCCGGTCCAGGCGTTGCCGTCGCTGACCTGCCGAGCAGCAGGGCTGGCAAGGGACGCCTGATGCTGCTGCGGGTCGAGGCAGGCCGCCGGGTACCGGAACACAGTCATGGCGGCCAGGAACTGACGCTGATCCTGCAGGGCGCCTACCGTGATCGCTTCGGTCGCTTCGGCGCCGGCGACATCGCCGACCATGACGAAGATGTGGAACACCAGCCCATCGCGGAACCGGGCGAGGACTGCATCTGCCTCGTTGCGGTCGACGCGAAGCTGAGCTTCCGCAGCCGGCTCGTGCGGACGCTGCAGCCCTTGTTCGGACTATGAGCGAGGCGCCGAGCCGGACCGCGTGGATCATTGGCGGCGGTTCCGGCATCGGTGCGGCAATGGCGCGGCTGCTGGCCTCAAGAGGCTGGAGGGTGGCCATATCCGGCCGGCGCGCCGATCGGCTTGCCGAGGTGGCTTCAGGTTCACGGCTGATTGCTCCCTACCCTTTGGACGTGACCGATGCGATCGCGGTGCAAGCGGTACTGCAGCAAGTGGTCGCCGACCTGGGGCGGATTGATCTTTACGTGTTCGGAGCGGCCACATGGCAGCCGCTGACCGTTGGTGACTACGACTTTGCCAAGTTCCAGAGGCTGGTCGATACCAACCTCATGGGTTTCGTGCGGATGGCCAACCCTGTGGTGGCGCAGATGACCCATCAGGGTGGCGGTCAGCTGGCGGTCATCGCGTCGGTTGCCGGGTATTTCGGCCTGCCCCGCGCGGCCGCCTACAATGCCACCAAGGGCGCGCTGATCAACCTGCTGCAGACCATGCGGACAGAACTCGAGCCACGGGGCATTCGCGTCCGGATGATCGCCCCGGGCTTCTTCAAGTCCGAACTGACGGCCAAGAACGACTTTCCGATGCCCTTCCTGATGGAGACGGAAGCGGCGGCGCAGAGGGCGGTGGACGGGTTGCTGGGCTCGACTCGATTCGAGATCGCCTTCCCGCGACGGCTGGTCTGGCTGCTCAAGCTGATGCGCATGCTGCCCTACCCGCTCTTCTTCGCGATCACGCGAATGATGATGCCGAAGAGGTAGCCATCCGCGACCTGGTACGCCACAATGGCCTCCGTATTCGCGGAGGCTGGGCGTGCCGAAGCTCAAGGTGATATTCGACACCGACCCCGGCATCGACGATGCGATGGCGCTGCTGCTGCTCGCCCGCCATCCCCGAGTCGAGCTGGCGGCCATCACTACAGTGTTCGGAAATGGCGCAATCGGGACCGTGACCCGCAACGCGCTCTACCTCGCCGCCCGCTTCGGCATCTCTGCTCCCGTGGCGCGCGGTGCGGACAGGCCTCTGGTGGGCGAGGCCGGACCTCCGCCGACCTTTGTCCACGGACACAACGGATTGGGCGACATCCAGTTGCCTCCGGTGCAGGGCAATCTCGACCCACGCCCCGCACACCGACTGATCGCCGAAATGGTCCGTTCCGACCCCGGCGGGGTGACGGTCATCGCGGTCGGCAGGATGACTAACCTCGCCCTCGCGCTTGCCGAGGCGCCGGACATCGCCGGCAAGGTGGCGCGGGTGGTGGTGATGGGAGGGGCCTTCGGGCACGGGGGACACACCGGCAACGTGACGCCGGTTGCCGAAGCCAATATCTGGGGTGACCCCCATGCCGCCGATATCGTGTTCGGCGCCGACTGGCCGATCACGATCGTGCCGCTCGACGTCTCGCAGGAGACGCAGATGTCGGAACGCTATCTGGCCGATCTGGCCGAGGTGGCCGGCGAAGACGGTCGCTTCGTGCGAAGCGTCTCGGCCTTCTACCAGGAATTCCATCGGCAAAGCGCCGGAATAGATGGATTCTACGTCCACGACTCGAGCGCCGTGGCCTACGCCCTGCACCCCGAGTTCTTCCGCACCGAAACCGGCACGGTGCGCGTGGTCACCGACGGCATTGCGGCCGGCCAGACCCTCATCAAGCCGGACGCCAAGCGCTTCCCGCCGAGCGCCTGGGACAACAGGCCGAGCCAGACGATCTGCACCGAAGTCAATGCGGCCGCGGTGCTCGACCTCTATCGCAGGACGCTGCTCGGGCACGGGACCTGACGTCAGCGAACGGTGCCCCGGGGACGCTCAACCGGGCTTGCGGTACTGGTAGATGCCGACGTCGATCGACCCCTCGGCAAAGCCGGCCTCGCAGTAGGCAAGGTAGTAGATCCACTTGCGGCGGAACTCCTCGCTGTAGCCCAGCTTCCGGATCTCGGACCAGCGCTCGAGAAAGCGCTCGCGCCACAGCGCCAGGGTCCGCGCGTAGGACAGGCGGAAAGTCTCGACATTCTCGAGCACCAGACCGACCTTGTCGCCCTGCTCCCGCATCGCTGTCTTGGTCAGCAGCATGCCGCCGGGGAAGATGAAGCGCTGGATGAAATCGGGACGGGCACGGTAGTCCTCGAAATCCCTCTCGCCGATGGTGATCGCCTGGATGGCCGCGGTGCCGCCCGGCTTGAGCCGGTCGTGCACGGTCCTGAAGTAGCTGGGCCAATGCTCCTCGCCCACCGCCTCGATCATCTCGATGGAAGCGACGTGATCGAACTGGCCCTTGGTGTCGCGGTAATCCTCGAGGTGCAGGGTGGCGTGGTTGTCGAGGTTCTGCCGGCGCAGCCGGTCGAGGGCGAACTTCAGCTGTTCTACCGACAGCGTGATGCCGTAAACAACGGCATTGAAGTCGCGCGCCACGGTCTCGGCAAAGCCGCCCCAGCCGCAGCCGATCTCCAGCACACTTTCGCCTTCCTTGACGCCAGCCATCTCGGCCACCTTGCGGTACTTGGCGTGCTGGGCCGCCTCCAGGGACTCGTCTCCGGTGACATAGTAGGCGGAGGAGTAGGTCATCGAGGGGTCCAGCCACTCGGTATAGAAGTCGTTTCCGAGGTCATAGTGCTCGGAAATGTTCTTCCTGGAGCCTTCCTTCGAGTTGTGGCGGCTCAGGTGGTAGGCGATATCCTGGGCTGCGCGGCCATACCAGGAACTCTCCGCACTATCGAGGACATCGCGGTTCTGCAGGAAGTAGCGGAACAGCGTGGTGAGGTCCTCGATCTCGACGTCGCCGTCGATATAGGACTGGGCAAAGCCGACCGTTCCGCGCCGTAGCGTCTTGGGCAGGACGCTGAAGTTCTTGATGTGCAGACGGGCATGCTGACCGGTCGCGGGATCGCCGAACGTGCGAACCGAATTGTCGGGCAGTGTGATGGTGACGGCACCATGCTTGGGCCGACCGATCAGGCGCTTGCCGATGAAGGCGGCGAGAACGGAGAGAACACGATCAACCGGCGACGGCGCCGTCCGGTTCGGCTCGACCGCAAGCTTATCCATCTGCAACATTCCAGACTAGCGGCGCACTGCCCCGACGCTGCGACGGAGACCGAGGGTCACCGGCACCCCTTTGAGCCAGAGCAGCAGCGCTTCCCAATGAATTCCGGCAAGCACTTTAGCGGTCATAAGTGGATATGCAAGCAGGAGTTTCAACAGCGCGGCATCGGTCAGCGGTCGCCGCACCGCACTGAAATAGGCCGTCAGCAGCCCCCCCTCGCCAGTCCGCAACACGATACCGACGAAGACGTCATCGCCCGGCGGTCGTACGGAGAAGCGGTATTCGCCCTCGAGCGAATTGAACGGAGATACGTAGAAGGCCTTGCTCGCCGTGTGGCTGGAGAGGTCGGAGTTTGAACCGATCACGGCATCGTAGAAGTGGTGCTCGCCGAACGTATTGTGCACCTCGTAGACGATCATCCTGACCGAGCCGGCGGCATCCTCGAGGAAGTAGGTGGTCAGCGGGTTGAAGGCGTAACCCACGATGCGGGGATAGGCCAGCATCCGGATGCGCGCCACCTGCCCATCGAGCCCTGCCTGCCGGGCACGGCTCCTGATGAACGCCGCGAGTGAAGCACCGTCATGCGGACCGAAGTCCCGGGCGAACAGCGAGAAAACATTGAATCGATTGAAAGAGAACAGCCTGAACTTCTCATCCATCGCTTCAAGCCGATCCAGATCGACGAGGAGCGAGAAGACGCGGTAGCGGAGGCTATGCCGCCGGGGCCGTGCCCGCTTGTGCACCACCTCGCCGACGTAGATTGCGCCCAGAGACGTCACTCGGCCGCCCAAAGCAACCTCTCCTCCCCGCTCCAGGTGTGGGCAATGCGATCCCGCAGCCGGCGCACCGCCCAGGGGCGATTGACCCCGCCAATTCTCTCGGCGACCTCGAGGCCGGCCTGCAGCCCGTCCTCGTGGAAGCCATAACCCATCCAGGCCCCTGCAAACCAGGTCCGGGAGACTCCCTGGATGCGCCAAAGCTGAGCCTGAGCAGCCATGGCGCCGGCGTCGAACAGAGGATGCTCATAGGTGGTCCGATACTGCACCGTGCCGGGAGCGAAGTCGTGACCGGGGTTGAGCGTGACGAACAGATCGGTGCGAGTGTCGAGGGGCTGCAGCCGGTTCATCCAGTAGGTCAGGCTCAGCCGTTCCCCGTCGTCGCCGGCGGTCCGCAGGTAGTTCCATGCGCTCCAGAGGCGCTTGCGGCGCGGCATGAACCGACGGTCGGTGTGCAGCACCGCCGTG
>NZ_JAYRYM010000226.1:0-6203 GCF_041917035.1 Devosia sp.
CCCGCGGCGCCCCTTGCCGCCCTGCGCAACTATATCGGCTCGGTCGCCGTCTCGGCCGATGGCCGCCTCGTCGGCGTCTCCTCGCCCGAGGGCAACACCATCCTCGCCCTCGATCCGGACACGGGTGGCGTGGTGGCGACGCTCGGCCTCGACAATGTCTGCGGCGTCGCCCCGGACGGCCCGGGCCTCCTCGTCTCGAGCGGCACCGGCCACCTCGCGGGTTTTGCCGGTTCCCCAGCCCCGCTCACGACGTTCGAACTGAACTTCGACAACCACCTGCGGCGACTGAAACCGGTGTGAACGCCCCGGCACGGCGAGAAGGCGCCCAACAATTCCCCAAGCCGGATCAACAATCCCTCAACCGGCCTATGCTCTACTTCGCCCGTTTCATGTGGAGTATCGCATGTTTTGGAAGATATTGGCCGTTGTTCTTACCCTGATCACCGTCAGCGGCATTCCGGATCTACTGGTGGGGCCGCTGGAGCCGCGCCACTGGATAGGATTGGGATTTTCGATCATCGGGCTCGTCGGTTTGTTCGCCTATGCATTCGGCTGGTCGATCCTTGGCCAGAGGTTCTGGTTCCCCTTTGCCCTCGCCTACGCCGCCTGGCTCGCCTTCGGCATGGTCGCCAACGGCCTGTCCGCCTGGCCGTTGTTCACGCGCGGGCGCTCGACCGATGCCGCCGGTCTCGCCGTCGCGATCGGCGTTCCACTGCTCATTTCGGTCCTGCAATGGCTGCCGGTCTGGCGCTATGCCAACGGGCGTACCGTCGACTGACAGACCCGCCTCCGGCTCACACCGGCGCCGGGGCCGTCGACTCCCGCAGTACCAGTTCCACCGGCCAGACCTCGTGGATGGAGCCGGGGTCCTTGCCCTCCTGCATCAGCAGGATCAGGTCGGCGATGCGGGCCCCGGCGGCGCGGATCGAGGAGCGCGTCGTCGACATCGAGGGCACCATGTTGTCGGCGTTGAGGTACGGGAACACGTCGTCATGGGCGATCATCGAGACGTCGCGGCCCAGTTCGAGCCCGGCCAGGCGCAGGGCACGGAAGACGCCGAGCGCGGTCATCATCGAGCCGGCGAGGAACGCCGTGGGGCGGGGGCGGCGCTCGAGGAAGGCCTGGGCGAGGCGGAAGCCGTTCTCGTCGGTGAAGCGGCCGCCGCCGATCAGCTGCGGGTCGGGCACGAGGCCGCGCGCCAGCATGGCGCTCTTGTAGCCGCGGTCGCGGTGGATGGCGAAGGTCTGTTCCTCCGGCCCGTTGATCATGGCGATGTGCCGGTGTCCGAGGTCGATCAGGTGGCTGGTGGCGCGCCGGAAGGCGCCCTCGTTGTCGATGTCGAGGAAGGCGTGCGGGATGCCGACTTCGGTGCGCCCGTGCAGCAGGAACGGCAGTCCCAGTTCGGTCAGCTCGGCGATGCGCGCGTCCTTCGGGGTGGGGGCCGAGATCACCACGGCGTCGACCCGCTTGCTGGCGGCGAGCCGGCGGTAGACCGGCAGTTCATCGTCCTCCTCGATCGGCGCGACGACCAGGTCGATCTCGTTCTGGGCCAGCCGCTCGGAGATGCCGGAGAGGAATTCCGACACGTGCGGACCGAAATGCATCGAGCGCTGCAGCGGCAGCGCGACGCCGATGGCGCCGGAGCGGCCGGTGGCGAGGCGTCGGGCCGCGACATTGGCCCGGTAGCCCAGTCGTCGCGCCGCCTCGCTGACGCGCTGCCGGGTGGCCTCGTTGACCTCGGGAAAGCCATTCAGGGCCCGGCTGACGGTCGTTTGCGACAGCCCGAGCTCGGCGGCCAAGTCTTTGAGTTTCATCGTCAAAACCAGATACACCCATACATGTCGGTCGCCGCGCGGGCGGCCGCGACACGATCGCACCCGCGCACAGCCGCGCCGGCGGCTGCACGCCGCCCGCGAGCTCCTCCTCCTCGAGGCAGGGCATTCAAAGCGATTTGGAAGCGAAGCGCAAGTGGGCTGTCCGGCCCCGATTTCCTGAGGTACGAACCTCATCGCATGCGACAGCGATTCTGCCATGACGACGAAGTTCCCCATATAACTATCTGTAATACATGAACAATTCTATCAACCGTCACTCCCGCGACGTGGAATCGTCCGAATCCTGCTTGACAGCGTTTCGCTCACGAGACTAATTTCCGGCTCAAAGCGCTTTGAAGACATTCCCGGACGGGGACATCGTTCGGGATCGGAGCGTTTGAGGGAGGAGTTCTGGTGCCGGCCGACGCCCGTTTTGGGTGCCGTCCTCCACTCGTCTGCCTCCCGGTCAACCAGTCCCTTGGGAGGTATACCAATGAAACTGAAGTCCCTGATCGCGGGCCTGCTTGCCGGCGCCACGCTCGGCGTGATGGCGGCCCAGGCGGCCGATCTCGCCATCGTTTCGGGCGACACCGGCAATGGTCTCGAGTTCCTGCGCTCGCAGCTCGATCGCTTCGAGGCCGAGACCGGCAACAAGGTCACCATCGTGCCGATGCCGTCGTCGACGACCGACCAGTTCGGCCAGTACCGGCTGTGGCTCGCCGCCGGCAATGCCGATATCGACGTCTACCAGACCGACGTGATCTGGGCGCCGCAGCTCGCCGACCAGTTCCTCGATCTGACCGAGGCCGCCAAGGACGTCGTCGGGAACCACTTCCCCTCGATCATCGAGTCGCAGACCGCCAACGGCAAGCTGGTGGCGCTGCCCGCCTTCACCGACGCCCCGGCGCTCTACTACCGCAAGGACCTGCTCGAGAAGTACGGCAAGTCCGTGCCGACCACCTGGTCCGAGCTGGCGGCGACCGCCAAGGAGATCCAGGACGCGGAACGTGCTGCCGGCAAGGCCGACATGCAGGGCTTCGTGTTCCAGGGCAACGCCTATGAAGGCCTCACCTGCGACGCCCTCGAGTGGGTGAAGTCGTATGGCGGCGGCCAGATCGTCGAGCCCGATGGCACGATCTCGATCAACAACGCGCAGGCCGCGGCCGCGCTCGAGATGGCCAAGAGCTGGGTCGGCACCATCGCGCCGCAGGGCGTGCTGGCCTACCAGGAAGAAGAGAGCCGCGGCGTGTGGCAGCTCGGCAATGCCGTGTTCATGCGCAACTGGCCGTATGCCTTCCAGCTCGGCAATGGCGACGACTCGGCGGTGAAGGGCCTGTTCGACGTGGCTCCGCTGCCGATGGGTGAAGGCGAGGGCGCCCGCTCGGCGGCCACGCTGGGCGGCTGGAACATCGCCGTCTCCAAGTACTCCAAGAACCCGGACGAGGCGATCAAGCTCGCCCTGTTCCTGTCGTCGGCTGACGTGCAGAAGGAACGCGCTCTCAAGCAGTCCAACCTGCCCACCATCGTCTCGCTCTACGACGATGCCGACATCGCCGCGAGCCAGCCGATCATCCCGCGCTGGAAGGACGTGTTCCTCAATGCCGTGCCGCGTCCGTCGGCGCCGACCAAGGTGAAGTACAACGAGGTCTCCTCGCTGTTCTGGTCGGCCGTCCACGACACGCTGTCGGGCAATGGCACCGCCGCCGAGAACCTCGAGCTGCTCGAAGCCAAGCTGACCGAGCTCAAGGGCGGCGATACCTGGTAAGGTCCTAGACCTTCACGCGGCGCGGACGGCACCCCCTCGTCGTCCGCGCCGTGGCGTCACTTGGCCAGCAGGAGCCCCTTTCGATGACCACGGAAGCCGCCGTCCCCAGTTCGCCGATCGTCCAGGCCCGGAAGATCGAGTCCGAACTGATGAAGTCCCGCGTCGCCGCGGCGATGTGGTTCCTCATTCCGATGCTGGCGGCGCTGGCCGTGGTGGCGGGCTGGCCGCTGCTCAGGACGATCTACTTCTCGTTCACCAATGCCTCGCTGACTGATCTCTACGGAGCCGAGTTCGTCGGCTTCAAGAACTACCTGAGCTGGACGACGCTGAAGAGCGGCCGGACCATCTTCTCCGGCCTGCTGGTCGATCCGGCCTGGTGGAACGCGGTGTGGAACACCGTGCGCTTCGCCGTCGTCTCGGTGGCGCTCGAGACGGTCATCGGCATGATCGTGGCGCTGGTGCTCAATGCCGAATTCAGGGGCCGCGGCATCGTCCGCGCCGCCATCCTCATTCCCTGGGCCATCCCGACGATCGTGTCGGCCAAGATGTGGTCCTGGATGCTGAACGACCAGTTCGGCATCATCAACGATCTGTTCCTCAACCTGGGCCTGATCAGCCAGAAGATCGCCTGGACCGCCAGCGTCGACACCGCCATGACCGCGGTGCTGATCGTCGACATCTGGAAGACGACGCCGTTCATGGCGCTGCTGATCCTGGCCGGGCTGCAGATGGTGCCCAAGGATGTCTACGAAGCGGCGCGCATCGATGGCGTGCATCCGGTCAAGGTGTTCTTCCGGGTGACGCTGCCGCTGGTGCAGCCGGCGCTGATGGTGGCGGTGATCTTCCGCCTGCTCGACGCCATGCGCATCTTCGACCTCATCTACGTGCTGACGCCCAACAGCTCGGCCACCAAGACGATGAGCGTGATCAGCCGCGAGAACCTGTTCGACTTCGACAAGTTCGCCTACGGCTCCGCCCAGTCGACACTGCTGTTCCTGATCATTGCCGTCATGACCGCCCTCTATATCTGGCTGGGCAAGGTCCGCTTCGACGGGGGAGACCGCTGATGGTCTGGTCGCTTGCCAAGAAGACCGGCTTCTACGCGCTGGTGGTGTTCATCGTCGTGGTGGCGGTGTTCCCGTTCTACTACGCCATCCTGACCAGCTTCAAATCCGGCACGGACCTGTTCCGCGTCACCTACTGGCCGACCTCGCTGTCGTTCGAGAACTACCTGAGCGTGCTCAATTCGGGCAGCTTCCCGCAGAACCTGCTGAACTCGGTGTTCGTCGCCGGCGTCACGGTGCTGCTGGCGCTGTTCCTCGCGGTCACCGCCTCGTTCGCGCTCAGTCGCGTGCGCTTCCGCGGTCGCGGGCTGCTGCTGATGACCATCCTCGCCGTGTCGATGTTCCCGCAGATCGCGGTGCTCGCCGGCCTGTTCGAGGTGATCCGCTTCCTCGGCATCTACAACACGCCGTGGGCGCTGATCTTCTCTTACACCATCTTCACGCTGCCCTTCACCGTGTGGGTGCTGACCACCTTCATGCGCGATCTGCCGATCGAGATCGAGGAGGCGGCGATCGTCGACGGGGCGACGCCCTGGGTGATCATCACCCGGGTGTTCATGCCGCTGATGTGGCCGGCGCTGGTGACGACGGGGCTGCTCGCCTTCATCGGGGCGTGGAACGAGTTCCTGTTCGCCCTGACCTTCACCTCGTCCAATGCCACCCGCACCGTGCCGGTCGCCATTGCGCTGCTGTCGGGCGGCAGCCAGTACGAAATCCCCTGGGGCAACATCATGGCGGCATCGGTGATCGTCACCGTGCCGCTGGTCATCCTCGTCCTCGTTTTCCAGCGCAAGATCATTTCCGGCCTGACCGCCGGCGGCGTAAAGGGCTAACAACCATGGCGCATATCGAGCTCAAGAACATCCGCAAGTCGTTCGGACTGGTGGACGTCATCAAGGGGGTCGACCTCGACATCCGCTCCGGCGAATTCATGGTGCTGGTCGGGCCGTCCGGCTGCGGCAAGTCAACGCTGCTGCGGCTGATGGCGGGCCTCGAGGACATCACCTCGGGCGAGATGCGGTTCGACGGGCAGCTGGTCAACGCGCTTGCCCCCTCGCGGCGCGGCATCGCCATGGTGTTCCAGTCCTATGCGCTCTACCCGCACATGACGGTCTACGAGAACATGGCCTTCGGCATGCAACTGGCCAAGTCGGGTCCGGAGGCGATCAAGCAGCGCGTGCACCAGGCGGCCGAGATGCTGCAGATCACGCCCTATCTCGAGCGGCTGCCCAAGCAGCTCTCGGGCGGCCAGCGCCAGCGCGTCGCCATCGGGCGCGCCATCGTGCGCGATCCCAAGGTGTTCCTGTTCGACGAGCCGCTCAGCAACCTCGATGCGGCGCTGCGCGTCGCCACCCGGCTCGAGATCGCCAAGCTGCACCACCAGATGCACACCGCCACCATGGTCTACGTGACGCACGATCAGGTCGAGGCGATGACGCTCGCCGATCGCATCTGCGTGCTGCGCGACGGCCTCGTCGAGCAGGTCGGCACGCCGCTCGAACTCTACGAGAATCCGCAGTCGCTGTTCGTCGCCGGTTTCATCGGTTCGCCCAAGATGAA
>NZ_JAYRYM010000227.1:0-6107 GCF_041917035.1 Devosia sp.
CAGATCGCGTAATCTCAAGCAAGGAAGCCGGACTCCCGCCACGGGGTCAAGGAACTGCCGCACGGGGTTCCATCCGGTTTCGCTAGGAAAGAGGCAGAGCATGGGTAAAGTCATCGGTATCGACCTGGGTACGACCAATAGCTGCGTCGCCGTCATGGACGGCTCGACCCCCAAGGTCATCGAAAACGCGGAAGGCGCCCGCACCACGCCGTCCATGGTGGGCTTCACCAAGGATGGCGAGCGCCTCGTCGGCCAGCCGGCCAAGCGCCAGGCGGTCACCAATCCGGAAGGCACGCTGTTCGCCGTCAAGCGCCTGATCGGTCGTCGCTACAACGATCCGATGGTCGAAAAGGACAAGGGCCTCGTTCCGTTCAAGATCGTCAATGCCGACAATGGCGATGCCTGGGTCAGCGTCGATTCCAAGAAGTACTCGCCGTCGGAAGTCTCGGCGATGATCCTCACCAAGATGAAGGAAACCGCGGAGTCCTACCTGGGCGAACCGGTGACGCAGGCGGTGATCACCGTCCCGGCCTACTTCAACGACAGCCAGCGCCAGGCCACCAAGGACGCCGGCAAGATTGCCGGGCTCGAGGTGCTGCGCATCATCAACGAGCCGACTGCCGCGGCGCTCGCCTACGGCCTCGACAAGAAGAACACCGGCACCATCGCTGTCTATGACCTGGGCGGCGGCACGTTCGACATCTCGGTGCTCGAGATCGGCGACGGCGTGTTCGAGGTGAAGTCGACCAATGGCGACACCTTCCTCGGCGGCGAGGATTTCGACATGCGGCTCGTCGACTACCTGGCCGACGAGTTCAAGAAGGACCAGGGCATCGACCTGCGCCGCGACAAGCTCGCGCTGCAGCGCCTAAAGGAAGCGGCGGAGAAGGCCAAGATCGAGCTCTCGAGCTCGACCCAGACCGAGATCAACCTGCCCTTCATCACGGCCGACGCCTCCGGCCCCAAGCACCTGACGCTCAAGCTCAGCCGCGCCAAGCTCGAGCAGCTGGTCGACGACCTGATCCAGAAGACGGTCGAGCCCTGCCGGCAGGCCCTCAAGGATGCGGGTGTCTCGGCCAGCCAGATCGATGAAGTGGTGCTGGTGGGCGGCATGACCCGCATGCCCAAGGTCGTCGAGACGGTGAAGAGCTTCTTCGGCAAGGAACCGCACAAGGGCGTCAACCCGGACGAAGTCGTCGCCATGGGCGCCGCCATCCAGGCCGGCGTGCTGCAGGGCGACGTCAAGGACGTGCTGCTGCTCGACGTGACGCCGCTGTCGCTCGGCATCGAGACGCTGGGCGGCGTGTTCACCCGGCTGATCGACCGCAACACGACGATCCCGACCAAGAAGAGCCAGACCTTCTCGACCGCCGAGGACAACCAGAACGCCGTGACGATCCGGGTGTTCCAGGGCGAACGCGAGATGGCCGCCAACAACAAGCTGCTCGGCAATTTCGACCTGGCCGGGATTCCGCCGGCGCCGCGCGGTGTGCCGCAGATCGAAGTGACGTTCGACATCGACGCCAACGGCATCGTGCAGGTCTCGGCCAAGGACAAGGGCACGGGCAAGGAGCAGCAGATCCGCATCCAGGCCTCCGGCGGCCTCACCGACGCCGACATCGAGCGCATGGTCAAGGAAGCCGAGGCCAATGCCGAGTCCGACAAGAAGAAGCGCGAGGCGGTGGAAGCCCGCAACCAGGGCGAATCGCTGATCCACTCCACCGAGAAGTCGCTCAAGGACTATGGCGACAAGGTCTCGGTGGACGAGAAGACCGCGATCGAGACGGCGATTGCCGACCTCAAGGGCGTGCTCGACGGCGAGGATGCCGAGGCGATCAAGGAGAAGTCGGCGGCGCTCGCCGAAGTCTCGATGAAGCTCGGCGAGGCGATGTACAAGCAGAGCCAGGCGGAGGCCGAGGCCAAGGCGGCGGGCGGCGACAAGCCGGCCGATGACGACGTGGTCGACGCCGAGTTCGAAGAGGTCAAGGACGACAAGCGTTCGGCCTGATCGACGGCAGCGCAGCAAATCCGCGGAGCCCGGCCGGTCGGCCGGGCTCTCGCTTTTCCGGCTGCCACCGCGTTCCACGTGAATCAATCGCGGCCAGATTGTGCAACCCCGCCGCAGGAATGCCGTGGACCGGCCCAACTGGCTTCACATCCGCCGCTAGAGTGGAGGCGGATTCGAAAGTCCGGTCGCCCCCAGCAGCGGCGGTCGGACGGCGCCGGGCCGGGTCGGCCCCGTTCCGCAGACGCATTCGAAAGGGGCACCGGCATGTCGTCGATGGATATCTGGCGGATCGCCCATGACGACCTGCCGGCGCGTGCGGTCGACCGGCTCGACGCCGACATGCGCCATGTACTGGGCGTGCGCGCCGCGATGGGCGGCCGGCCGATCGAAGCGTGTCGGACCACCGAGGAGGCGCGGGCGCAGCCGACCCTCGACATGGCCCTGCGGCGCATCCTGCGCGATACCGCGGGCGATCTCGGGGTCGGCATGGAGATGCGCCTGATCGCCGGCCCGAAGGGTGAGATGCGGGTGCGCATCTACCATCCCCCCGGCGTCGATGCGGCACGGCCGCTGATCGTCTACTTCCACGGCGGCCTGTTCGTGCTCGGCGACCTCGAGCACTTCGATGCGACGCCGCGCAGCCTCGCCTGCAGGACCGGGGCGGTTGTCGTTTCGGCACACTATCGACAGGCACCGGAGCATCGCTTTCCGGCAGCGCACGAGGACGCCCACGCGGCGTGGATCTGGGCACTGGAGAATGCCGCGGCGCTGGGCGCCGATGCGCGGCGCGCCGCCCTCGTGGGGGAGGACGCCGGTGGCAATCTCGCGGTCAACGTGGCCCTGCGGGCACGTGACGAGGGCCGCATCGGCCCGGTGCACCTGGGGCTGGTCGGTCCGATGGCGGCGATGCTGTTCGACCTGCCCTCGCATCTCGAGCCGGGCGAGCCCGGCGCGCTGAACACCGAGGCGCTGCGCTGGGCATCGAGGAAGCTGTTCCGCCGCAAGGACGACCTCAGGGATGCACGGGCGAACGTCGCGGGACGAATCGACCTGGGCGGGCTGGCGCCGACGACGGTGATCCTCGCCGCAGCCGATCCGCTGCGCTCGGAAGGCGAAGCGCTCGCCGACGCGCTGCGGCGCGCCGGGGTGTGGGTCGACATGACGCTCTACGAGGGTGTCACGCACGGCTTCTTCGGCCTCTACCAGATCGTCAACAAGGCGATGTTCGCGCAGGCGCAGCTGGCGCGGAACCTGTCGCTCGCCCTCGGGACGTGACTGCCCGCAACACTGGGCGGAAATCCACGGTCAGACCGCTCCATGCGCAGTTGAACGCCGCGGCACCTGTGGTAAGAGCGCTGGGTAATACCTATCTAGGCCGAATGCCGGGGCGGGGCATTCAGGTGACTGGGGACGAGGCCGATTGGCGAAACGCGATTACTATGAAGTGCTCGGGGTGCCCAAGGGTTCCGACGAGGCGGTGCTGAAGGGCGCCTATCGCAAGCTTGCGATGCAGTTCCACCCCGACCGCAACCCCGGCAATGCCGAGGCCGAGCACAAGTTCAAGGAAATCAACGAGGCGTACGATACGCTGAAGGACCCGCAGAAGCGGGCCGCGTACGATCGCTTCGGACATGCCGCCTTCGAGAATGGCGGCGGACGCGGGCCCGGCGGCTTCGGGCCCGAGTTCACCTCCTCGATGTCCGATATCTTCGAGGACATCTTCGGGGATTTCATGGGCGGGCGCGGGCGGGGCGGGCAGTCCCGGCTGCGCGGCTCGGACCTGAGGTACAATCTCGAGATCAGCCTCGAGGAGGCGTTTCTCGGCCGCACCGTCGATATCGACGTGCCGACCCTGGCGAGCTGCGAGACCTGCGACGGATCGGGCGCCAAGCCGGGCACCGGCATGTCGACCTGCCGCCACTGCAACGGCGCTGGCAAGGTGCGGGCGGCGCAGGGGTTCTTCACCATCGAACGGACCTGCCCGGTGTGCAACGGCCGCGGCCAGATCCTCGAGCAGCCCTGCACCGATTGTGGCGGCCAGGGCCGCCGGCAGCAGAGCCGGACGCTCTCGGTGGACATTCCCAAGGGCATCGAAGACGGCACCCGCATCCGGCTCGCCAACGAGGGCGAGGCCGGGTTGCGTGGCGGCCCGCCGGGCGATCTCTACATCTTCATCTCGATCAAGCCGCACGATCTGTTCGTGCGCGAAGGCGCGGACCTCTATGCCCGCGTGCCGATCGCCATGACCACGGCGGCGCTCGGCGGCGAGTTCGAGGTGCCGACCCTCGATACGACGCGGGCGCGCGTCAAGGTGGCCCCGGGCACCCAGCCGGGTCAGCGCGTGCGCCTCAAGGGCAAGGGCATGCCGGTACTGCGCTCGAAGGACTTCGGCGATCTCTACGTGCAGCTCGATGTCGAAACGCCGCAGTCACTGACCCGGCGGCAGCGCGAACTGCTCGAGGAATTCGAGCGCGAATCGACACGGGAGAACTCGCCCACCTCGGGCGGCTTCTTCGACAAGCTCAAGAAGATGTTCGAGGCCTGAGGCGGCTCAGGGCAGCCTGACGTCCGCGGACCGCAGCTCTGCCGACAGCGCCGCGAGAGCGGATCGGGCTGCCGGCTCGACATCGTCGAGCGCGGTCCCGAACGGCACCTCGAGGCCGAGGCGCTTGCCCGGATCGTCCGACCAGACATAGGAGACGAAGGACTTCCTGGCCGCGATGTCGTGGCTGAGATGGGTGATCGTCAACTGGCTCGGCATGGCCTGATCCTCCTTGCCGCGACAGTCTTGCAGCCCGCTGCAGCGACGACAAGGCCGGGTTACGCCCGTCCGGACTTGCGGTGCGCGGCGCCGCCGTTGCACTCTGTTCGCCATTGCCCCACCCAAGGACCTCCCATGACGACCGCCATCACGCTCTGCGGCTCCCTGCGCAGGGGCTCCGTCAACGAACTCCTGCGCCGGCATCTGTCGGGCCGGCTGCGCGAGGCCGGGGTGACGGTCACCGATCTCAGCCTCGCCGATTTCGAGATGCCGATCTTCAACGAGGATCTCGAACCGGATCATGTGCCGGGCAGCGCCGGGCAGCTGGCGGAGGCGTTCCGCAGCCACGACATCGTCTTCCTCGCCAGCCCGGAATATAATGGCGGGGTGCCGCCGCTGGTGGTCAACACCATCACCTGGCTCAGCCGGCAGAAGCCGAGCCCGTTCCGGCACGCCGTGTTCGGCATCGGCGGGGTCAGTTCGGGAAAGTATGGCACCATATGGTCGCTTTCGCACCTGAGGGACACGCTCGGCAAGCTCGGCGCGCTGGTGGCTCCGACGCTGCTCGGGGTGGGCCCCTCCGCCGGGGCCTTCGACGCGGACGGGCGCCCCGCGGAGCCGGCCGTCGCGGCCAAGGTCGACCAGATGGTGAAGGAGCTGACGCACTTTTCGCGCGGCGGCATCTGAGGCGTCGAACGATTCGGGAACTGCCGCCGGAAAGCCCCGGCCCGCCGGCCCTGCGCGGCCGCGAGCAACCTGTGGAGAACGGGGAAAACCCAAGAGGACGCTGGCGCCACAGCGACTCGACCTGAGTCGCTAGCGACCCTTCCGTCCCGGCAGCCAGGGGCCGAGGTCGAACAGGTCGACCGCGTCCTCGAGCGCGGCCTTCAGCGCGTCGAGGCGGGCGATCTCGCTCTCCACCTGGCGCAGCCGCACCGGGCCGGCGAGCGGCATCTCGGCGAGGAGCGCCATCCCGCTCTCCGTCAGCCCGACCAGCCGCGCGCGACGGTCCTTGGGATCGGTCCTGACCGTCACCAGGTCCTTGCGCCGCAACTCGTCGATCGCCTGCCCGAGGGTCGCAGCGTGGGTGACGAGCGTCTTCCTCAGCGCCGACAACGGCAGCTGCGGACGCTCGGCGCAGATCACCAGTACGGCGTGCTGCAGGGCGGTGACGCCATGACGAATGCGCAGTTCGGCGCTGAATGCCTCCAGCGCCCGCTCGAGCCGCACCCAGGCGACGAGCGCCGACAGGGCCTGCTGCTGCATCGACAACTCCGAATCGCGCCGTGTTCCTATGCTGCCATAGCATGTCGGCAGATGGCGGAAAGCGCTTGCCGG
>NZ_JAYRYM010000228.1:0-6081 GCF_041917035.1 Devosia sp.
GGTGGGTTCGGCCTGGATCGTGCCACTAACTCGATCGGCACCCTCCCCCTTTCGGGGAGGGTTGGGGAGGGGGGTGCCACACGCTCGAAACTCACGTCTCCCCCCAGATCCCCACCAGCGCCCGGAACCGGCCGGCCATGTCGGCCACTGCCTGCTCGTCGCTCATCGTGCCGGCAAACCAGGCCTTGGCCGCCTCGGCGAAGATCGTCCGGCCGACGGCAAAGCCCCTGACGGTGCGCGAACTGTGCGCCGCCGCGAAGCCGCGCGCCAGCTCCTCTTCCGGTGCCTCGAGGCCGAGCAGTACCACGCCTCGGCAATAGGGGTCGTTGGCCTCGATCACCGCATCGACATTGGCCCAGGCCACGGCGTCGGCCTGTGGTTCGAGCTTCCACCAGTCCGGCCTGAGGCCGGCGGCATAGAGTTCGGCGAGCGCCCGAGCGCTGGTGCCGGCGTCGATCGGGCCGGCCTTCGATGCGATGATCTCGACGAGGATGTCGCGCCCGATCCGGCGGGCCGCGTCCTGCGCCGCCCGCAGCCTGTCCAGCTGCTCGGCCTTGAGGGCGTCGCCGTCATCCGGGTGCCAGAAGCACAGGACCTTGATGCAGTGATCCACCGGCCACTCGATCAGCCGGCTGCCGATATCCTGGCTGAACTCGAAGCGCAGCGGCCGGCTGCCTGGCAGTTCGATCGGCCGGCCGATCCAGAAGTCCTTCGGCACCGCGAACAGTGCGTCGCGCCCCCACTTGTCGTCGAGCAGCATGCCGAAGCCGGGCCGACCGGACGCGACGTCCGCGGCGGCCTTCACCGCCAGCACCTTGAAGGCCGGGATCAGCTCGGTGCGCTCGCCGGCAATGTCCTCGATCTGCTTTCTGTGGTCGATGGCGAAGGCGGTCAGCCTGGGGTAGTGCCGGCGGCGCGTCGTCGCCCAGTGAATGTGGTTGAGCGCCTCGTCCTTGCGCAGCGCACGAAAGCGGCTGCCATGGGCGAGGAAGTGCGTCAGCTCCGCCCAGCTCGGATATTCCGGGGCGCAGAGCAGGCGGCTGACGGCGAAGGCGCCGCAGGCATTGGCCCAGGTGGCGCTGGTCTGGTGGCTCTCGCCCTTCAGCCAGCCGCGCAGGAAGCCGCTCATGAAGGCGTCGCCGGCGCCCAGCACGTTGTAGATCTCGATCGGGAAGCCCTGCCCGACGATCCCGGCCTCGAGATCGTCCGGGATGGCGCCATCGTAGACGATGCAGCCCCTGGCGCCGCGCTTCAGCACCACGGTGGCACCGGAAACGGCGCGGATCGCCTTGAGCGCCGCCAGCAGGTCGCTCTCCCCGGCGGCGATCAGCACTTCCTCCTCGGTTCCCACGATCAGGTCGCAGTCGCTGAGGATCGGCTTGATCTTGCCGGTCACGTAGTCCGACTTCACATAGCGCTCGAAGCCGGCGGCATGCCCGGCCAGGCCCCAGAGGTTGGGCCGGTAGTCGATGTCGAACACCACCTTGCGCCCCGCGGCCCGGGCGAGGCGGATGGCCTTGCGCTGCGCCGCCTCGGCACCCGGCGTCGAGAAATGCGTGCCGGTCACCACCACCGCACGGGCCGAGGCGATGAAACCCTCGTCGATGTCGGCCTCGGAGAGCGCCATGTCGGCGCAGTCGGTCCTGACGAAGATCATCGGCGAGACGCCCTCGGCCTCGACGGCAAGAAGCACGAGGGCCGTCAGCCGCTGCTCGTCGACGGCGATGCCGGCGGTCGAGACGCCCTCGCGCTGCAGCTGCTCGGTGATGAACCGCCCCATCTGCTCGGCACCGACGCGCGTCACCAGCGCCGATTTCAGCCCGAGCCGCGCCGTGCCGATGGCGATGTTGGCCGGACAGCCACCCACGGACTTGGCGAACGAGCCGATGTCCTCGAGCCGGCTGCCGATCTGCTGGCCATAGAGGTCGACGGAAGATCGCCCGATGGTGATGACATCGAGCTCCGGCTCCGGCATGATCTCCCCCGTTCCGCGACGACTGGACAGCTTTCAGGCGCCGTTGTATCCCTCCGCCGAATGAAACGTCAATTCCGAACTATGGGCGGTTCGGAATGAACGTTCCAATTGGGCAGTCTCGCCCGGCCGACCCTACACCCATGGTCAGGCAGCGTTCAGCAAGGAGGCGGTTTCGTGGTCAGGTTCGGCATTCTCGGGGCAGGCCGCATCGGCAAGGTGCATGCGGCGACCATCGCCAACTCGTCGCAGGCCAGCGTCGCCTATGTCGCGGATGCGTTGCCGGAGGCGGCAAAGGCCCTCGCCGAAAGCGTCGGTGCCGCGGTCCGCAGTGTCGAGGAGGTCATCGCCTCCGATGTCGATGCCATCCTCATCGCCACCCCCACCGATACCCATGCCGACCTGATCGAACAGGCGGCACGGGCGGGCAAGGCGATCCTGTGCGAGAAGCCGGTCTCGCTCTCGGTCGAGCGCATCGAGGCCTGCCTGCCGGTGGTCGAGAAGGCCGGCGTACCGCTGATGATCGGCTTCAACCGCCGGTTCGACACCAATTTCGCCGGACTGAGGGCCCGCCTCGCGGCCGGCGAGATCGGCGATGTCGAACTGGTCACCATCATCTCGCGCGATCCGGCGCCGCCGCCGGTCTCCTACGTGGCGCGCTCGGGGGGGCTATACCGCGACATGATGATCCACGATTTCGACATGGCGCGCTTTCTCGTCGGCGAGGAGTTCGTCACCGTCTCGGCGCTGGGCGGGGCGCTGGTCGACAAGGCAATCGGGGAGGCCGGCGACGTCGATACCGCCGCGGTGCAGATGCAGACGGCCTCGGGCAAGATCGCCGTCATCACCAATTCGCGCCGCGCCAGCTACGGCTATGACCAGCGCATGGAAGTGCACGGCTCGAAAGGCATGCTACGCGCCGGCAATGTTCACATGTCAACCGTCGAGCGCGCCGACGGTCAGGGTTTCACCGCCGACGTGATCCAGAATTTCTTCATCGATCGCTACGTCGCCGCCTATGCCGCCGAGGTGCGGAGCTTCATCGACGCGATGACCAGGGGCACGCGGCCCACCCCCTCCGGCCACGACGGCCTGATGGCGCAGAAACTCGCCGAGGCGGCGACGCGGAGCGCCGCGACAGGGCAGGTGGTGCGGGTGAGCTGAGCCCGCCGCACCGGCCGCCCGGCGAGCCGGGCCGCGGTCGAGGCTCCTGCAACCAGTTGACCCTCGGGTCCATTGCGTGCATCGCTCCCGGCGCCCTTCGGCTCGGAGCCCGTCATGTCGTCCAGTTTCATCTTCACCCTATCCTGCGCGGACCGGCCGGGGATCGTGGCCGCAGTGACGACGGAACTGGCGGGGCTGGGCTGCAACATCGCCGAATCCAACCAGTTCTGGGATACCGAGACCGGGCAGTTCTTCATGCGGCTGGCCTTCACCGCGCCGGAGGGGGTGGATCGCGACGCCCTCGAGCGCGGCCTCAAGCCGGCGATCGAGCGGTTCGGCATGCGTACCGCGCTGGTCGATCGGGCGCGGCGCAAGAAGCTGCTGGTGATGGTCTCGAGATTCGACCATGCCCTGCTGCACCTGCTCTACCAGATCCGGGTGGGCTGGCTCGATGCCGAGGTGGCGGCCATCGTCTCCAACCACGAAGACAGCCGGCGCACTGCCGAGTACGAGGGCATACCCTTCCACCTGCTGCCGGTCGACAAGGCCAACAAGGCGGCACAGGAGGAGCGGGTGATTGCGCTGTTCAAGGAGACGGGCGCCGATCTCGTGGTGCTGGCGCGCTACATGCAGATCCTGTCGGATCGCTTCGCGACGCGGCTGTTCGGGCAGATCATCAACATCCACCACTCCTTCCTGCCCAGCTTCAAGGGTGCCAAGCCCTATCACCAGGCGCACGAGCGCGGGGTCAAGCTGATCGGGGCCACGGCCCACTATGTGACTCCCGACCTCGACGAGGGCCCGATCATCGAACAGGAGACGGCGCGCGTAACCCACGCGATGAGCCCCGACGACCTGGTGGCCGCCGGGCGAGACGTCGAGAGCCGGGTGCTGGCCCGGGCCGTCAAGCTCCACCTCGAGAGCCGGGTGATGCTCAACGGCCGGAAGACCGTGGTGTTCGGCTAGGGTCAGGCGGCCCCGAGCAGCGCGGCGCGGTTGGCCGCAAGGACATCGGCCACCGAGATCGGCCTTTCGCCCCAGAGGGACTCGACCGCGTCGGTCACCGACGCCACCTTGCGTTCGCGGGTGTTGCGGTCGAAGGCGACGATGAAGTTCTCGATGACATAGTCCGGTACGCCGGCGGCCCTGGCGCCGGCCGCGAGCTGCTCGTCGCCGACATCGACGACGGCGATCGGCCTGCCGGCCAGGCGGCTGGCCTCTGCGGCGATCTCGCGGGTGGTGAGGGCGGCGGGACCGGTCACCGTGTAGGTGCGGTCGGCGGCCGGACGGAGCAGGGCGCCGGCGGCGGCGCGGGCGCAGTCCTCCCGGCTCACGTAGCTCACCCGGCCGTCGCCGGCCGAGGTGTACCACTGGCCACGGGCCAGGACGCCGGGGAGGGTGCCGAGCAGGTTCTCCGTGTACCAGGACATGCGCAGGATGGTGTAGCGCAGGCCGCTGGCCTTGATGGCCTGCTCGGTGCCCAGGTGCTCCGGCGCGAAGCTGATCGCCGAAGGGGCCTCCGGTGCCGGCATCGAGGTGTAGACGAGCTCCTTCACTCCCGCCGCCCTGGCCGCGGCAACGGCATTGAGGTGGTTGGCGAGGCGGGTGCCGATCTGATCGGTGGAAATGATCAGGAAGCGGTCGACGCCGCCGAGGGCGGACTCAAGGCCGGCCGGATCGGTGTAGTCGGCACGGCGGACCTCGACGCCCTCGGGATGGCCCAGCTTCTCCGGATCGCGGGTGCCGGCAATGATGCGGCCGGCATGGCCGCGCTGGCGCAGCAGGTCGATGACGCGGCGCCCCAGCTTGCCGCCGGCGCCGCCGATGAAGAGGGTGGGTTCAGTCATGGTAACGCTCCGAGTGGTTGTCTCACTATGAGAGCAGGTATATGTTTGGAACCACCTGCTTCCGCAAGACGGCAGTTTCGCCGCCCCTGGTTACCTCGGGAGAACCACCATGACCGGTCTCGATGCCGAAACGCTCGCTCCGCAGTTCAACCGGATGAAGGCGCAGTATGACGATCCCGCGCAATGCCCGGTGCGCAACGTGCTGGACCAGCTGGCCGACAAATGGAGCGTGCTGATCGTCACCACCCTGGCCGAGCGGCCGCACCGCTTCGGAGAGCTGAAGCGCGCCATCGGCGATATCAGCCAGCGCATGCTGACCCAGACGCTGCGCGACCTGCAGGCCGACGGGATGGTGGAGCGGACGGTGTTCCCCACCACCCCGCCCAGCGTCGAGTACCGGCTGTCGCCGCTCGGCCGGAGCTTTCTCACCCCGCTCGCCGCCCTGGTCGACTGGGCCTATGCCAACCACCCGGCGATCCGCGCCGCCCGCGCGGACTTTGCCCGCGCCGCCTGAGCGACTGGCGCTCAGCCCTCCGGGTTCGAGCCGATGGAGTGGATGGCGAGGTCGGCGCCGCGGCGCTGGTCGGCGTCGGAGAGGCGGATGCCGATCAGGCGGCTGGTCAGGCTGTAGAGCAGGTAGCCGGCGCCCAGCGCATAGGCCGACAGGACCAGCGAGCCGATCAGCTGGCTGATCGGCGAGACGCCGCCGAGACCGCCCAGCGCCTCGAGCCCGAAGATGCCGGCGGCAATGCCGCCCCACAGGCCGCACAGCCCGTGCAGCGGCCAGACGCCGAGCACGTCGTCGATCTTCAGCCGCTCCTGGGTGATGATGAAGCCCTGGACGAAGACCACCCCGGCAACGGCGCCGACCACCAGCGCGCCGAGCGGATGGTAGAGGTCGGAACCGGCACAGACCGCGACCAGTCCGGCGAGTGCGCCGTTGTGGGCGAAGCCCGGATCGTTGCGGCCGGCGATCACTGCGGCGATGATGCCGCCGACCATGGCCATCAGCGAGTTGATGGCGACGAGGCCGGATACGCCGGCCACCGACTGCGCCGACATGACGTTGAAGCCGAACCAGCCGATGCAGAGCAGCCA
>NZ_JAYRYM010000229.1:0-5973 GCF_041917035.1 Devosia sp.
TGGAAGGTGCCGGCGCCCATCTGCATGTCGTAGGGCTGCAGGATCACGCAACCCTGCTCGGCCCAGAAGCGCTGGAGCGTCAGGATCAGCCCCTGGAACGAATTCCTCGGGTCCATGTGGCGGGGCAACGTCTCGGTCATCGGCGGCGGGTTCCGGGTGCGGTTGGCGGCCGGAACCTAGTGGCGCGGTGCGGCGGGGTCAATTGCGCACTGCGCCCGGCTCATCCCTGCCCGTCGTCTCCCGGCGGGCGGAACTTGCCGTCCTTGTCGCGCTTGAGGGTGATCATGCCGTCATTGCGCTTGATCTGGTCGCGCTCGGCGCGGTCGCGCTCGAGGCGGGCCTTGTCCACCGCCTTGAACTGGCCTTTCCAGTCGCGCCAGATGCGGCGCGCACCGAGGAAGATGACCCCGGCGATGACGAGGAAGATGACGACGCGGATGAGGATGGCGGTCATCTGTCAGAGCCCGAAGCGCGCCCACAGCGCGCGATCCTCGATGGCGTCGATGGCCCCGCCCGCCAGCGCGGCGAAGCCCAGTCGCGGCAGGCCGAGCAACCCGCGCCGCGGTGCGATCGGCAGCAGTTCGACCTTTTCGCCATAGCGCTCGCGCAGCACGGCGCGCACGTCCCCGAGCGCATCGACGAGGCCGAGGTCCAGCCCGCGCAGGCCGCTCCAGAACTCGCCGGTGAACAGATCGTCGTCCGCCCCCTTCAGCCGGTCGCCGCGCCGCGCCTTGACCCAGTCGATGAACACCCGGTGCACGTCGAGTTCCAGCTGCTTGATGCGGGCGACGTCCTCGGGCTTTTCCGGCAGGAACGGATCGAGCGTCGACTTGTTCCTGCCGGCCGTATGGACGCGGCGCTCGACCCCGAGCTTGTCGATCGCCCCGACGAAGCCGAAGCCGGCGAAGATCACGCCGATCGAGCCGACGATCGAGGAGGGGTCGGCGATGATCTCGTCGCCGGCCACCGCGATGAAATAGCCGCCGGATGCCGCCGCGTCCTCGACGAACACCAGCACCGGCTTGCCATTCTCCTCGGCGAGGTCGCGGATGCGTTTCGAGATCAGCCGCGACTGCACCGGCGAGCCGCCGGGGGAGTTGACAATGATGGCGACGGCGGGGGCCGATTTCAGCGCGAAGGCGCGCTTCAGCAGCGGCTCCACCGATTCGATGTTGAGCCGGCCCGGGCGCGGGTCGGCGGCGATCACGCCGTGCAGGCGCACCACCGGGATCACCGGGCCAGACTGGCCGACGATCCGCCTCATCCAGGTTCCGAGCCCCATTCGCGCGTCCTCGCTGCCGACAGGGGGCAGATGTATGTGCCCCGGCCGGGCTTTACCAGACCAGCGTCGCGCTGCCGCGGAAAATCGCCTCGAACTCGGGGCGGAAGGTCCGTCCGGCATCCTCGTGCAGGGGCCGGGCGGCGAGCAGGGTGAACGGGGCCCGCGACCCCTTGATGCCGCGCACCAGCACGCGATGCGCCGGCTGGCCGGCGCGCGGCAGCAGCGGCAAAACGCTGACCGCGCCGAAGCGCGTGCCGAGGGCGGCGAGCAGGGCCGGCAGCGCCGTCGCGACGTGGATGAAGATCACTTCGCCGCCATTGGCCGCATGCGTCGCGGCCGCCCGGACCCAGCGTTCGAGCGCGTCGGCCGGCATGTGGCGGGCCCCGGCCCGCGCTGCCGCGGGCGCCGTGCCCCGGCCCGGCGCGAAGAACGGCGGATTGGCGATGACGCTGTCGAACCGATCGGCCGCCAGTCCCCCCGCCCGGCGCTGCGCCGCGGTCGCGGTCACGTCGAGGCAGAGGACGGTGCCGCGCCCCTGCATGCCGTTGGCGGCGAGGTTCGCCTCGGCGAGCGCCGCCATGGCCGGGTCGATCTCGACCAGCGTCGCGTGGGCACCCGGCCGGTCGGCGAGCGCCACCAGCGCCGCCGTTCCGGCCCCGGCGCCGAGGTCCAGCACGCGCTCCGCCCCGGCCCGCACGGCGGCGCCGAGGAGCACGGAATCGAGCCCGGCGCGGAAACCGGCGGGGGGCTGCGACACAACCAGCCGACCACCCAAAAAGGCATCGCGTGTCGGCGTTTGATGTTTTACAAGAGCGGCGTCGTGGTCTAGGGACATCGGACCGGACTATAGGGCCTCCGCGGGGGCCGACAACCGAGGAATTCATGGCGTCATCGGCGGCAGCGACAAAGGTGGCGACCGAACCCAATGCGGTCGACCGGCTGGTCAGTTCCACGCGCCCCGGCATGGATCGGGTCAATGCCCTGATCCTCGAGCGGCTGCGCTCGCATGTCGAACTCGTGCCGGAGGTGGCGCGCTACCTGATCGAGGCCGGCGGCAAGCGGCTGCGGCCGATGCTGACCATCGCCGCCTCCGAGCTGTTCGGCCGCCCCGACGGCAACGAGGTGGTGTTCGCCGCATCGGTCGAGTTCATGCACAATGCGACCCTGCTGCACGACGACGTGGTCGACGAGAGCACCATGCGGCGCGGCCGCGCCGCGGCGCGCATGGTGTGGGGCAACCAGGCGAGCGTGCTCGTCGGCGATTTCCTGCTCGGGCAGGCCTTCATGATGATGGTCGAGACCGGCAGCATCGAGGCGCTCAAGGTGATCTCGCGCGCCGCCACCGTGATCGCCGAGGGCGAGGTGCTGCAGCTGGCCAAGACGCGCGATCTCGCGGCCAGCCGCGACGATTATGACAACGTCATCCGCGCCAAGACCGCGACCTTGTTCGAGGCGGCCACCGAAGTCGGCGCCATGGCCGCCGGGGCCGATGCGGCCGGTCGGCGGGCGCTGCGCGACTATGGCCGCGAACTGGGCTACGCCTTCCAGCTGGTCGACGACGTGCTCGACTATCGCGGCGAGAGCGGCACGCTGGGCAAGAACACCGGCGACGACCTGCGCGAAGGCAAGATGACGCTGCCGGTGATCCTGGCGCTCGAAGCGGCCAATCCGGCCGAGCGCGAGGTGATCGTCTCGAGCCTGGGCAGGACCGAGGCGGCGCAGTCCGATCTGGCACGCGTGCTGGCGGTGTTCGAGCGGCACGACACGCTCGGGCGCACGCTCGACGAGGCCGGCCAGCACGCCCGCCGCGCCCGCGAGGCGCTGAAGCCGCTGCCGCCTTCGGAGATGAAGCTGCTGCTCGGCGAGGTCGTCGAGGCCACCATCGCCCGCGCCTACTGAGGCGGAGCCGCCGCCTCTTGCGGCGTGATCACCGGTGCCGCCGCCACCCAGAAGCCGTGGCGCGTCCGGCGCAGTTCGTGGGCGGCCTGATGCGCCTGCGCGGCGGAGCCGAACAGGCCGAACACCGTGCCGCCCGATCCCGACATGCGGGCCAGCACGCAGCCCTCGAGGCCCGCCATCTCGGCGATCAGTTCGCCGATCACCGGCAGCAGCGCGACGGCGGCGGGCTCGAGGTCGTTGCGTGTCCCGGCGAGCCACAGTCCGAGCTGGGCCGGCCGGGTCAGCGGCTGCGGCAGCGGCGGCAGCGGCGGGTTGTCGCGGCGGGCGAGGCGCCGGAACACGTCGGCCGTGGCGACCGGCAGCAGCGGATTGACCAGCACGATGTGGGTGGCGGGAAAGGTCGGCAGCGGGTGGATGATCTCGCCCACGCCACGCATTTCGCAGGGGCGCGAGAAGAGGCACGCGGGCACGTCGGCGCCCAGCCTGAGGGCCAGTTCGGCGAGCGCGGCGGGGGGAATCGATGTCGCGCTGCGGCGCGCCAGGAGGCGCAGCATCGCCGCCGCGTCGGCGGAGCCGCCGCCCAGCCCGGCCGCGACCGGCAGGTTCTTGCGCAGTTCGACCGCGAGGCCGGTGCCGGCCGCCTCCGGCCAGCGGGCGCGGAACGCTGCGAGCGCCCGGGCGACGAGATTGCCTTCGCCGCCGCCGGCGGCCGCGGCGAAGGGCCCGGTCACGGCGAGGCTGTCGGCCCGCGAGGGGCGCGCAACGATCTCGTCGGCGACGTCGGCGAACACCACGAGGCTCTCGAGCTCGTGATAGCCATCGGCGCGGCGGCCGGTGACGTGCAGCGCCAGGTTGACCTTGGCGGGCGCGGCCTCGACGAGGGAGCCGTCCATGCTACTGGGCGAGCGGCGCGGGCTGGCTCTCGGCCACCGGGGTGGATGCCGTCGCCTCGGGCGCCAGCGGCGGCAGGCCGTCGGCAAGCTTGCTGGCGACCCGCTCCTTGACTGCGCCCTCGCTGTCGACGGCGGCCGCGACGTTCCACTGGAAGCGGGCCTCGAGCTGCCGGCCGGCGCGCCAGTAGGCATCGCCCAGGTGGTCGTTGATCTCCGGGTCGGACGGCCGGATCTGCACGGCGCGCTCGAGTTGCTCCACCGCCTCGGGGAAGCGGTTCAGCCGATAGTAGGCCCAGCCCAGGCTGTCGATGATGTAGCCGTCATTGGGCGAGCCGGCGACCGCCTTCTCGATCAGCTCCAGCGCCGGCAACAGGTTCACGCCCTGGTCGACCCAGCTGTAGCCGAGGTAGTTGAGCACCTGCGGCTGGTCGGGGTTGAGCTCCAGCGCCCGCTTGAAGTCGGCCTCGGCCCTCTGCCACTGCTTGGAGCGCTCGAAGGCGATGCCGCGCACGTAGTAGTAGCGCCAGTCGCCGGGGGTATCCCCGGCCAGCGCATCGAGCACCCGCGTATAGGACTCGGCGGCCTCGGTATATTTCTCGGAGGCCCGCTGCATGTCGCCCAGCACCGCCAGCGCCTCGGTGTCGGTGGGGTTGGTGGCGACGATATTGCTGAGCCGCCGGATGGCCTCGTCGTGATCGCCCAGCTCGTCGAGGTTCTCGGCGATGCGCACCACCGCCATCGGCTTCATCGGCGACTGCGCCGGAATGCCGTCATAGATCGCGTTGGCCGCCTCGAACTGCCCGGCGCCGTCGAGCAGCTGGCCATAGACCATGTCGATCACATGCGCGTCGGGATCGAGGTAGCGGCCCAGCTGCAGGAACACCGCGGCGATCTCCGGGCTGCCCTCCCGCGCCAGCGCCACGCCCACCGAGTGGAACATCTCGGCGGCGCCGGCCTGGATGGTCGGCGCGAACACCCCGGGCCGCTGGCGCTTGTCGATGGCCGCCTTCACCTGGCTGACCAAGGGGTGCGAAAGCCCCTGGTCCTCGAAGGCGGCGATCACCTTGCGCGCGTCTTCGAACCGGCCGGAATTGCCCAGCATGCGGGCATGCGCCTCGACGATGCGGGCGATGTAGGGATCGGCCTCGTGGGCCTTGGCGATCAGCTCCAGCGCCTGGCGGGAGTCGCCGGCGACGTCGGCCATGATGGCGCGGTGGAACACCAGGAAGTCCTCGAGCCCGCCCTTGCCGATCTCGTCGAGCACCTTGCCCGCCTCGTCCCGCTTGCCCTCGCCCTCGAGGGCCCAGGCGCGCAGCAGGCCGCCGGTGATGCCGGCGAAGGTGTCGCCGCCGACGGATTCGAGCGCGCGGCCGGCGGCGCCGTAGCGCCGCGCCTTGATCGCTTCGGTGCCGATGACGAGGCTCGCCAGGTCGTTCGGCGCGGCGAGCTCGAGCAGGTGCTCGGCCAGCGTCGCCGCCTCGGCGATCTGTCCGTCCGCGGCCAGCGCGATGAAGCCGCGCTCGATGACGATCGGATTGTCCCAGTCGGCCTCGGCGGCCCGGCGGAAGAAGCCCGCGGCGGCGCCGGTGCTGAGATCGGCGAGCGCTTCGCGACCGGCGAGGAAATTGCCGGTGATGCTGAGCTGGCGCACCGAGAACATCTGGCCCTGGTCGAGCGACAGGGCGCCTCCGGTGGCGAGACCGACGGCGATCAGGGCCGAGATCAGCAGGCGGGCGGGGTGGGTCACAGGTTTACGAACTCCACGAAGGGCAACAGGGCTGGCGCGGCCGGGATCAGGCGCACAAAGATGGGCGATTTTGCGACTGCGCCGCAAGGGGAGCAGCCGATCACGTCGATGCTACATGCCCGAATAATTGGGGCCCGAGCCGCCCTCCGGCG
>NZ_JAYRYM010000230.1:0-5967 GCF_041917035.1 Devosia sp.
GGCTCGTCGGGCGCCATCCTCAGCTACATCATGTGCAAGGCGATGAACCGCAGCTTCATCTCGGTGATCCTGGGCGGCTTCGGCGGCGACAGCGCCGCGGCGGGCTCTGGCGAGGAGGAGACGCGACCGGTCAAGCAGGGCGCCGCGGACGATGCCGGCTACCTGATGAAGAACGCCAGCAAGGTGATCATCGTGCCCGGCTACGGCATGGCGGTGGCGCAGGCGCAGCATGCGCTGCGCGAGATGGCGGACCTGCTGAAGGCCGCCGGGGTGGAGGTGAAATACGCCATCCACCCGGTGGCCGGGCGCATGCCGGGGCACATGAACGTGCTGCTGGCCGAAGCGAACGTCCCCTATGACGAGGTGTTCGAGCTCGAGGACATCAATTCCGAGTTCAAGGGCGCCGACGTCGCCTTCGTCATCGGGGCCAACGACGTGACCAATCCGGCGGCCAAGACCGACAAGACCTCGCCGATCTACGGCATGCCGGTGCTCAATGTCGAGGACGCGGGCACGGTGCTGTTCATCAAGCGCGGCATGGCGGCGGGCTATGCCGGGGTGCAGAACGAGCTGTTCTTCCGCGACAACACCATGATGCTGTTCGGCGACGCCAAGAAGGTGACCGAGGACATCGTCAAGTCGCTGGGGCACTAAGGGGGGGGAGCCGGCCCCCGATCGCCCGGTTGGCCACACAGCGTGTGCACGGTGGGTTCCGTGCACCGGCCGGGATCGCGCACCTGACGAGCCCGGAACCGCTTGGTCAGGCAAGTGTCCGTTTCGGATACATCAGATATTGCGATTGTTGCGATTGAGATCGACCGACCTCGATGCTATCTTCGCCTCGAAGAGAGGGACCGATGATGGCGAAAATTCTGGAGCGACCGATCCTGCCAACGAAGGACGAATCCGAGCTGGCGGCGGAGGCCAGCCGGCACCTGTCGCGCGCCAAGGATTCTGAACTGCGCGTTCAAGTCGACGGCGGCCCCGCCCTGCGTCTGCCAAAATCCGTCAACCAACTCCTGTACCACCTGCTGACTGAGATGGCACAAGGCAACGCCGTTACGCTGATACCGATTCATGCGGAACTGACCACGCAAGAGGCTGCGGACTACCTGAACGTCTCACGGCCCTATCTCATCAGCCTACTTGATGCCGGCAAGATCAGGCATCACAAGGTCGGCACGCATCGCCGCATCAAGTTCAGCGATCTGCAGCTCTATTGCAGAACGACCGAGGCCGAACGGCAGCGGATGATGGACGACTTGGCTGCTCAGGCCCAGGAACTGGGGATGGGCTATTAGGCGGTCCAGCTACACCGTCACGCTCGACGCTTGCGTCCTGTACCCCGCTCCACTGCGGGACCTCCTCATGGAACTCGCAGCGAACGGCCTGTTCCGCGTAAAACGGACGGAGCAAATCCATGACGAATGGGTTCGCAACGTCCTGAAGAACCGCGACAATCTGACCAGGGAGCAGTTGGAGAGAACTCGCCGACTGATGAACCTGGCCATTCCCGACTGCCTAGTTGAGGGCTATGAGGATCTGGTGGCGGGTCTTGCGCTGCCAGACCGCAATGACCGGCATGTCCTCGCCGCGGCCATCGCGTCTGCAAGTGACGGCATCGTTACGTTCAATCTGAAAGACTTCCCCCGGCCCTACCTCGCAAAGTTCTCCATCGAACTGCTGCATCCCGACGAGTTCATCCATCACCAATTCGGGCTGGACAACGCCGCCGTGCTTGTCGCGGTGCAGCGATGCCGAGGGCGCCTGCGGAACCCGCCGAAGTCGGCCGACCAATATCTTGATACCCTCGAAGTGCAGGGGCTTCCGCAAACAGTGGCCGAGCTACGCCACTACAGCGCGGTCATCTAGCCGTCAGTCTCGGTCCCCTGGTCTGCTGTTCAACGATCTTGCGGCCTTCGGTTCCCTGCCCGAGCGCGACGTGAACCGCCGGCCCGATCAATCCGCTGCCGCCGTCATCGAGAAGGCGGGTTCCGGCAGACATCGCCCGCGGCCGCAGTCTTATCAAATCGTGGCGCTATCCCCACATGCTCGGGGTTCGCGGGGAGAGGTCTTGCGCTATCTGGTCGGTTTCTGGCGGCTGCTGACGATTGCCGCCTTTGTCGGCGGGCTGGCCCTGTCGCCTGAGGTCTATGGGGCGCTCAAGGTGGCACGGCTGGCGGCGCAGGGGGCTTTCGCCGAAATCCACCTGCAGCAGGTGCCGCCGGAGCGCTACGGGGAGGAGATCGGCGCGGCCCTTGCGGCGGGCGATGCGCCACTGGCGCGCTCACTGGTCGCGCTCGCCGGCGATCGCGGCATCGCGCTGTCGCCGGACCAGCTGGCCGAGGTCGCTGCCCTGCCGGCGGTCGACCTGAGCGGCGTGCTGGCCGAGGGCTGGAACTGCCTCGTCAACGGCGATTTCGAAAGCGAGGCGGGGTTTGCCTGCGTGATCGCCGCCGATATCAGCGGCGTCGGCGATGTGCGCGACCTCCTCGGCGAAGGCGGCAAGGCGGTGGCCGGCCAGCCGGTCGACTACCTGACGCTGGGGCTTGCGGGGGTCGGGCTGACGCTCAGCGCCTCGACCTATGCGAGCCTGGGCGGCGCCTTGCCGCTGCGGGCCGGCGCGAGCTTCGTCAAGGCCGCGCATCGGGTCGGCAAGCTGCCCAGGGGCCTTGCCAACGAGATCGGCCGCGCGGTGGCCCGCGGCATCGATCGCGAGGCGCTGGACGAGACGCTGGCGCTCGCCGCGGCGCTGCGGCTCGACGACCTGCAGCGCCCGCTGAGCCGGGTGTTCCGGCCGGCCAGCACCCGGATGATGACGACGCTCGCCGATGATTTCGGCACGATTGCCGGGGCGGGCGGGGTGAAGGCGATGAAAGCCAGCCTCAGGGTGGCGGAATCGAGCCGCGACGTCAGCCGCGTGGCCAAGACCGCGCGGACCTACGGCGACCGCTTCATCGGCGTGGCCAAGCTCGTCGGACGTGGCATGCTCGGGCTCGGCGAACTGCTGTTCGGCATGCTGGGATGGCTGCTGGGCGCGCTCGGCTGGATCTGGGGGATGGCTTCGATGCTGCTGCGGGCCCTCTCCCGGCTCGGCCGGCGTCGCCGCGCGCTGCCCGCCGGAGCCTGATCTCATCGGGACTTGAGGATCGGTTACCTCGGTGTGCGTGCTTGCGCCGGCGCGGGGCGGAGGTGATGTATCGGGCGACGTGGAGTGCTTTGGCCTGTGACCCGGACCATAAAGATCGACCTGTTCACCGATACCGTGTGCCCCTGGTGCCTCGTCGGGTCGGCTCGCCTCGACGCCGCCATCGCGGCGCTGCCGGCGGACGTGTCGGTGGATGTGGAGAACCACCCGTTCTATCTCGATCCCAATACCCCCGAGGAGGGGGTGGTGGTGGCAGACATGCTGCGGCAGAAATACGGGCGCGACCCGCGCGAGATGTGGGCGCGGGTCGAAGGCGAGGCGCGGGCCAGCGGGATTGCGCTGGACCTGAGCCTGCAGCCGCGATCCTATCCGACGCGCAAGGGGCACACGCTGGTGCGGCTGGCGCGGGCGAAGGGCACGCAGCACGCTCTCGCCAATGCCATTGCCTGGGCCTATTTCATGGAACACCGGCTGATCAACGACGACGCGGTGCTGGCCGATATCGCGGTGCGCCACGGCTATGCCCGCGAGGAGGCGCTGCAGGCGATGCGCGACCCCGATGAACTGGGCACGACGCACGATCTCGCCGTCGCGGCCGCCCGGCAGGGCATCCAGGGGGTGCCGTTCTTCATCTTCGACAACCGCTTCGCCGTCTCGGGCTGCCAGCCGCAGGCGGTCTTCGCGCGGGCGTTCGAAGTGGCGCTCGATCCTGCGCAGGCAGCGCGCGCCTGAGCTTGCCAAGGCGCGATTGCCGCTGTCTGATGCCGGGGCGCAGGAGGACGGGCAATGAAGTGGGTCAAGCGGATTGCGGTGGCGGCGCTGGTTGTCGCCGTGCTGGGTTACGGGGCGGTGCTCGCCTATTTCTACCTCAACCAGCGCAACATCCAGTATACCCGCGAGGGCGCCATCACCGACCTCGCGGCGACCACGCTGAGCGGCGCCGAAGCGGTCAGCATCCCCAGCGAGGGTGGCGCGCAACTGGCCGGGTGGTACCAGGCCCCGAGTGCGGGCAAGCCGCTGATCCTCTACTTCCGCGGCAATACCGGCAGTTTCACCCGCGAGCACGAACGCTACGAACGCTTCGTGGCGGACGGCTACGGCTTCCTGGCCTTCGACTATCGCGGCTTTCCCGGCTCGCCGGGGGACCTGACCGAGGAGCACCTGCTGGCCGACGCGCTCGCCGCCTTCGACTTCGCCGCGACCAAGGGCGTGCCGATCGTGCTGTGGGGCCGGTCGCTGGGATCCGGGGCGTCGACCTGGGTCGCCAGGCAGCGCGAGGCCGACGCCCTGTTCCTCGAGACGCCCTACCTGTCCTTCGTCAAGATCGGCACCGACAAGTACCCGTTCCTGCCGATCGGGCTATTGCTCGACGACCAGTATCCGCAGGAACAGTGGATCGGGGACGTGACCGAGCCGATCTATGTCGCGCACGGCACGGCGGACGAGACCATCGCGGTCTACCAGGGTGAGGCGCTGTACCAGCTGGCGCCGAACAAGGACGAGATCTGGATCGAGCCGGGCGGCACGCATACCGACTTGTGGGAACGCGGCGAGTGGGAGCGGGCCAGGGCGTTCTACGAGCGTCACACGGCCGCGCCCGGCGCCTCATAGCAGAACGCCGGCCCCTCGCGGGACCGGCGTTCGAAGCTCGCGCCAGGCGCGGGTGCCTACTCGAGGGTGAGGCCCGAGAAGGCCACCGAGTAGTTGAGGCCGGTCTGGCCCTGGATCGACCAGGGCTGCAGGGCGAAGCCCTTCTTCGAGCCGCCGATCAGCCAGTTGCCGCCGAGGCCGACGCCCAGCGTCGCTTCGGCCGAGCCGCCGACATAGGTGCCGGCGAGCGAGCCCGGGCCGTACTTGGTCGATGAGGCGGAGAACACCAGCCAGACGATCTCGGTCTGAGCGGTCACGCCGATGTCGATGCCGAACTTCTTGATGTTGCCGCTATAGTGCTCGGTCTTGTGGCCGGAGCGCTTGAAGGTGCACTCCATGTCCTTGGACGAGCCGATGATGAAGCCGATGCCCCCCTCGACGGAGCAGGAGAGCACGCCGACCTTGACCTGGGCGTCGGCCTGAGCGGCGCCGGCAGTGGCGAGCACGAGTGCGGCGGCGGCCGCGGCGATGGTTTTCTTCATGTCTGGTTTCCCTCAGTGATGACGCGTTTGTACTGACCCGATGGGCCGGGAGTGTATCCGTTGCCGCCAACGGCACAAGGCCTCGTTGTGCTCGCAAGAACAGCACGATTCCGGCCAGATTCGGGCAGCATCACAGCAAAACGCCGCCCTTTGGGGGCGGCGGCGCCGAATTCAGTCTCCCGGCCTCACGGCCGCGCGGGACGGGCCACCGCGGCGGGAGCAGGCAGACCGCCCTCGCGCTGGGCACGCTTGCGCGCCAGCTTGCGGGCGCGGCGAACCGCCTCCGCCTTCTGGCGTGCCTTCTTCTCGGACGGCTTCTCGTAGTAGTTGCGAAGCTTCATCTCGCGGAAGACACCTTCCCGCTGGAGCTTCTTCTTCAGTGCGCGCAGCGCCTGATCCACATTGTTATCGCGAACAACTACTTGCAAGCGCAACCGCCCTTCGTAATCCGTCAGAGGTGTTTGATGGAAGCGCCAGAGCCAACAGCCGGAGCCAATGGCAGAAGCGCCGACCGGCCGGGCCGGTCACCGTGGTGCGGCTATATAAGCGATACGCTGCGGCTTGTCCACACCGGGTTGTGCCGGAAAAGGCTCACCCGGCACGCTTTTTCAGCACGAGCCGGTTGATATGCCCCATCTTCCTGCCCTTGCGCGACTCGGCCTTGCCATAGGCATGCGGCCGGACGGC
>NZ_JAYRYM010000231.1:0-5940 GCF_041917035.1 Devosia sp.
GCGCAGTTGCCGCTGGTCGAGGTGGTGCGATCGAAATTCAACACCGACCTCGACATCTCGCGGGGCGCGAGCTTTGCCCTCGCCATCGGCAAGTCGCCGGTGGTGGTCAAGTCGGCGCCGGGTTTTCTCGTCAACCGCGTGCTGATGCCGTACATGCTGGGAGCGGTGCAGCGGGTCGAGGCGGGGGCCAGCAAGGAGCAGATCGACGCGGCGGCGGTGGCCTTCGGCATGCCGATGGGGCCGATCGAACTGATGGACACGGTGGGGCTCGACGTGGGCAAGTCGGTGGCGGCGGAACTGGGCAGCGCGGTGCCCGAGAACAGCCAGTTCGCCCGCCTGATCGCCGAGAACAAGCTCGGACGGAAGACCGGGCAGGGCTTTTACGCGTGGCAGGGCGGCAAGGCCGTGAAGGCGGAAGCTCCAGCGCACCCGGACCTCGCCGGGCTCGGCCGCGAGCTGGTGCAGCCGATGGTCGAGGCGACGCGGGTCGCCGTCGAGGAGGGCGTGGTGGCGAGTGCCGACCTCGCCGATATCGGGGTGATCCTCGGCACCGGGTTCGCGCCGTTCCTCGGCGGCCCGATGAAGGCACGAGCGGACGGGAGAGCCTGATGGCCGAGATGCGCAAGGTCGCCATTGTCGGGTCCGCCCGCATCCCGTTCCAGCGGGCCTATACGGGCTATGCCGAGGTCGGCAATCTCGAGATGCTGGGCGCTGCCCTGGGCGGGCTCGCCGACAGGTTCGGCCTGAGGGGACAGCCGGTCGGCGAGGTGGTGGCGGGAGCGGTGCTCAACCACAGCCGCGACTTCAACCTGGCGCGCGAGGCCGCGCTCGATGCCGGCCTGTCGCCGCGCACCCCCGGCAGCAACCTGCAGATCGCCTGCGGCACGAGCCTGCAGGCCGCCCTGATGCTGGGCGCCAAGATCGCGACGGGCGAGATCGACAGCGGCATCGCGGCCGGCAGCGACAGCGTGTCGGACAGCCCGGTGGTGCTGGGCGAAAAGCTGCAGCACCGCATGATCGACCTGAGCCGGGCACGGACGACCGGCGAAAGGCTCAAGGCCTTCAAGGGCGTCTCGCTGGGCGAGCTCAAGCCGCTGGCGCCCTCGACCTCGGAGCCCCGCACCGGCCTGTCGATGGGCCAGCACTGCGAACTGATGGCGCGCGAGTGGGAGATTGCCCGCGAAGACCAGGACCGGCTGGCGCTGAAGAGCCACCAGAGCGCCGCGCGGGCCTATGACGAGGGCTTCCACGACGACCTGGTGGTGCCGTTCGCCGGCGTGCTGCGCGACAACAACGTGCGGCCCGATACCAGCCTCGAGAAGATGGCGACGATGAAGCCGGCCTTCGACAAGGCCTCGGGGAAGGGAACGCTGACGGCGGCCAACTCGACGCCGCTGACCGACGGAGCGGCCGCGGTGCTGCTGGCCAGCGAGGACTGGGCGCGCGCGCGGGGACTGCCGGTGCTCGCCTACCTGCGCATGGGGCAGGTCGCGGCCAACGACTTCGCCGGGGGCGACGGCCTGCTGATGGCCCCGACCATCGCGGTCTCCGAACTGCTGCGCCGCGCCAACCTCGGCTTTGCCGACATCGACCTGTTCGAGATCCACGAGGCGTTCGCGGCGCAGGTGCTGTCGACGCTGAAGGCGTGGAAGGACCCCGCCTACAGCCGGGACGTGCTCGGGCGGGACGCCCCGCTGGGGGAGATCGACGCCGACCGGATCAACGTCAAGGGCTCGAGTCTTGCCTATGGCCATCCGTTCGCGGCCACCGGCGCGCGCATCCTGGGCCTCACCGCCAAGCTGCTCGGGAGCCAAGACAAGCAGCGGGCGCTGATCTCGGTCTGCACCGCCGGCGGCATGGGGGTGGCGGCGCTGGTCGAGCGGGCCGGGTGACCGCGCGCCAATCCCCCGATCCTTGACGCTTACGTCAAGCTTCCGCTTGTCACGCAAAACGTGTTGCCCTAGGGTCCGTACCCAATCCGACCAAAACGACCAGTCGGGCAATAATCGGGCACGGCATACTCAAGTCCGGCCTCGTCAGGAAACGTCTTTCATGGAGATGGGACAACAATGAAAATAACACAGGTCCTCAAGGTGGCAGCTGCCGCCGGCGCGCTTGCCGCGCTTATGTCGAGCACGGCGCTGGCCGTGACGCTGAACCTTGGCAATGGCGGCGAGCCCGGCTCGCTCGATCCGCACAAGGTGGCCGGCGACTGGGAAAACCGCATCGTCGGCGAGTACCTCGAAGGCCTGATGGCGGAAGACATCAATGCCGACGCGATCCCGGGCCAGGCGGAATCGTGGACGATCTCGGACGATGGCACCGTCTACACCTTCAAGCTGCGCGCCGATGCGGTGTGGTCCGACGGCGTTCCGGTGACCGCGCAGAACTTCGTCGACGCCTTCCAGCGCCTGTTCGACCCCAAGACCGCCGCCGAATACGCCTACCTGCAGTTCCCGATCAAGAATTCGTCCAAGATCGCGGCCGGCGAGATCACCGACTTCAGCGAACTGGGCGTCAAGGCGATCGACGACAAGACGCTCGAGATCACCCTCGAGGCGCCGACCCCGTTCTTCCTGCAGGCGCTGACCCACTATACCGCCTTCCCGATCCGCAAGGACATCATCGAGAAGTTCGGCGACCAGTGGACGCAGCCGGGCAACATCGTCGGCAATGGCCCGTACAGCATCGTGGAATGGGTGCCGGGCTCCTACCTGCGCGGCGTCAAGTCCGAGACCTACTATGGCAAGGACGCCCTCAAGATCGACGAGATCCGCTGGGACAACACCGAGGACCTGACGGCGGCGCTCAACCGCTACCGCGCCGGCGAACTGGACATCCTGACCGACTTCCCGGCCGACCAGTACAAGTTCCTGCAGGACAACTACCCCGGCCAGGCGCATGTCGCGCCGTTCCTGGGCGTCTACTACTACGTGATGAACCAGAGCAAGGCGCCGCTGGACAATGTCAACGTCCGCAAGGCGCTGTCGATCTCGGTGCTGCGCGACGTGATCGGACCGGACGTGCTCGGCACCGGCGAACTGCCGGCCTATGGCTGGGTGCCGCCGGGAACCTCGAACTACGAGGGCGAGCAGTACATGCCGGAATGGGCTTCGGTCCCCTATGACCAGCGGGTCGAAGAGGCCAAGAAGCTGATGGCGGACGCCGGCTTCACGCCCGAGAGCCCGCTGAAGATGCAGCTGCGCTACAACACCAACGAGAACCACCAGCGCATCGCGGTGGCGATCTCGGACATGTGGAAGCAGATCGGCGTCGAAGTCGAGCTGTTCAACGCCGAGACCGCGGTCCACTACGACGCGCTCAACGCCGGCGACTTCCAGGTCGGCCGCGCCGGCTGGCTGCTGGACTACTCGGACGCCAGCAATACGCTCGACCTGCTGCGCACCGGCATCAAGCAGGCCGACGGCACGATGAACTGGGGCAACAACTACGGCCGCTACTCGAACGCCAAGTTCGACGAGCTGATGGATGCCGCCGCCAAGGAACTCGACCTCGGCAAGCGCGCCGGACTGCTGCACGACGCCGAAAAGCTCGCCATGGACGAGTTCGCGGTGATCCCGATCTACTGGTACGTGTCCAAGAACGTGGTGTCGCCCAAGATCACGGGCTTCAACGACAACGCCAAGGACATCAACCGTGTCCGCTGGATGACGAAGTCGGAGTAAGCTCCGACCGCCGTGGCCGCGAAGCCCCGCGCTTCGCGGCCACATCCTGCTGCTGTCCACCAGCAGTGCTGATCCCGCCCGGCTGGCGGGAAGGGTCCACGACAAATGCTCGGATATGCGCTGAGGCGGGTGCTTTCGGCCATCCCGATCGTGTTCATCACGATCGCGGTCTGCTTCTTCATCCTGCGGCTGGCCCCCGGCGGGCCGTTCGACGGCGAGCGGGCGCTGCCGCCCGACGTGCTGCGCAACCTGCGCGAGTACTACAATCTCGACAAGCCGCTGCCGCTGCAGTTCGTCGACTATATCCTCGGCGTGCTGCGCGGCGACTTCGGTCCCTCGATGGTGATGCGCGACTTCTCGGTGGCCCGGCTGATCGGCATCGGGCTGCCCTTCACCCTGATGCTGGGCTTCACCGCCTTCGCGATCGGCACGGCCGCCGGCCTGATCGCCGGGGCACTCGCTGCGTTCTACCAGAACAAGTGGCCCGACTACCTGCTGGTCTTCGTGGTGCTGATCCCGCTGGTGATCCCCAACTTCCTGATGGCCAATCTCGCGCAGCTGCTGTTCGGCGTCTACCTGCGGTGGCTGCCGGTGGGTGGCTACCAGCCCGGGGCGATCCTCAACCTGGTCATGCCCGTGCTGATCCTGTCGATGCCGCACGGCGCGCGCGTCGCCCGTCTCACCCGCGGGTCGATGATCGAGGTGCTGGGCACCAACTATGTCCGCACGGCGCGCTCCAAGGGACTCGGCACCCGGCTGATCCTCGCCCGGCACGCCATCAAGCCGGCGCTGATCCCGGTGGTCTCCTACCTCGGTCCCGGCCTGAGCTACCTGCTGACCGGCTCGCTGGTGGTGGAACAGGTGTTCGCCCTGCCGGGGATCGGCAAGTACTTCATCACGGCGGCGCTGAACCGCGACTACGGCCTCGTGCTCGGAACGACCATCCTGTACGTCTTCATCATCCTCGCGCTCAACCTGATCGTCGACGTCGTCTATGCCTGGCTCGACCCCAAGGTGAGGTATCGCTGATGGCCGGCATCACCGGAAAGGACGCCGTCCTGTCGGCCTACGCCGACGCCCTGGCCAACGCGCCCAAGGGCCGCTCGCTGACCCAGGACGCGCTGCGGCGCCTCATCAACAACAAGGCGGCGCTGGTCTCGATCTTCATCCTCATCGCGATCGTGCTGTTCGCGTTCCTCGGGCCCTACCTGCTGCCCTGGAGCTACGACAAGATCGACTGGTCCGGCATCCGCAAGCCGCCGGACTGGGCCAAGGGGCACTATTTCGGCACCGACCAGAACGGCCGCGACATGCTGGCCCGCACCCTGCAGGGCACGCAGATGTCACTGGTCGTGGCGGCCGTGGCGACCGCCGTGTCGGTGGTGATCGGCGTCGTCTACGGTGCGATCGCCGGCTATTTCGGCGGCCGGGTCGATGCGCTGATGATGCGCTTCGTCGACATCATGTACGCCCTGCCGTACATCCTGTTCGTGATCATCCTCGTGGTGATCTTCGGGCGCTCGCCGGTCCTGCTGTTCGTCGGGATCGGCTTTCTCGAGTGGCTGACCATGGCCCGCATCGTGCGCGGCCAGACGCTGACCCTCAAGCAGCGCGAGTTCATCGAGGCGGCCAAGGCCGGCGGCGCCGGGCCCTTCGCCATCATCTTCCGGCACATCCTGCCCAACCTCACCGGGCCGGTGGTGATCTACGCGACGCTGACCATTCCCGAGATCATCATCACCGAGAGCTTCCTCAGCTACCTGGGCCTCGGCGTGCAGGAGCCGCAGACCTCGCTGGGCACGCTGATCTCGTTCGGCGCGCCGGTCGCCGAGGCGCTGCCGTGGATGCTCTACACGCCGGCCTTCATCCTCGTGCTGATGCTGGTGTGCCTCTCCTATGTCGGCGACGGGCTGCGCGACGCCCTCGATCCGAAGGACCGCTAGCATGACCGATGTCCTCGTTGTCGACGATCTCGACGTGACCTTCGCGCTGCACAAGTCGGAGGTGAAGGCCGTATCGGACCTCAGCTTCCGCCTGGCGGCGGGGGAAACCATGGCGGTGGTGGGCGAGAGCGGCTCGGGCAAGAGCCAGGCCTTCCTCGCCATCATGGGCCTTCTGGCGCGCAACGGCCGCGCCAGCGGTCGGGCCATGCTGGGCGAGGTCGACCTCATCGGGCTGCCGGGCGAGAAGCTCGACGCCTATCGCGGCAAGGACATCGCGATGATCTTCCAGGATCCGATGACCTCGCTCAACC
>NZ_JAYRYM010000232.1:0-5939 GCF_041917035.1 Devosia sp.
CCCTTGCCGGTGCTGGCGACCGTGCTCATCATCGTCTTGGGCAAGTCGATCTTCTCGTACCTGATCGTGATCGCCTTCCGCCACCCGATCTCCACCGCTCTGACCATCTCGGCAAGCCTTGCCCAGATCGGCGAGTTCTCGTTCATCCTCGCCGCGCTCGGGGTGAGCCTGGGGCTGCTGCCACCCGAGGGCCGGGACCTGATCCTCGCCGGCGCGATCATCTCGATCATCCTCAACCCGGTCATCTTCATGGTGGTGGACCGGGTGCGGCCGCAGCTCGAGGCCCGCTTCGGCGGTGCACCGGCAGCGCAGGCAACCATCCGCACCGAACCCGAGCTGGTCGCGGTCGCACCGAGATCGCCGCAGGCCGCGGTGCAGGATATCTCGGCTGTGTCGACGGCCAAGTCCGGTCATGCGGTGCTCATTGGCTACGGCCGCGTGGGGACGGTGGTCGCCGAGGCGCTGCTGGCGACGCAAAAGCCATTCCTCGTCGTCGAGGATGCGGAGAACCGCGTCAATGCCGCCCGCGAGCTCGGCATCGAGGTGGTGGTCGGCAACGCGGCCGGGACAGGCGTGCTGGAGGCGGCCAATGTCGCCTCCGCAGCTACCATCATCGTTGCCATCCCGAATGCATTCGAGGCGGGGCAGGCGACCGAGCAGTGCCGCAAGGCCAATGCCAAGGCGCTGATCGTCGCGCGTGCCCACTCGGACGAAGAGGAGGATCACCTCAAGCACCTGGGCGCCAACGTGGTGATCCTCGGCGAGCGCGAGATCGCGCTGGGCATGGTCGAGGTGGTGAACCGCGATAGCCGGGCGATCGCAGAGATCACCGCGGCCGACGCGGTTGCGGCGGTGCTGGTGCCACTCGCGGCACGGCCGGTCGTGCCCACCGACGGTGCGGCCAATACCGCCGATGCGATCGTAGCGGTGCCGGTCAGTTTCGTGGACACCGGTCCCGTCGAGCCGTCCGGGGAGGATCCGGTGCCTGACATAGAGGTAGACCTTCGGCACGAGGTGACCGACAGTTCCGGGCCGCCGCGACCTGCAAACCCGGCCACAGTGGCCGGGCGGCCGTTCAATCCGGAAGTTCCGCCCGAGGAGGAGGTCGAGAAGGCCTGAGTTTGCCATGATGCAAGGCCCCGGTAGCCGCGGGGACAGCGGTTGTTCTATAGCAGGGGGAGGGCGAGCCATGTGCGGGCCGCCTCCGGGTTCAAACGAATGATTTCGCAAAAAGCCAAGTATGCGCTCCGGGCGCTGGTCGCCCTCACCCGGGTTCGGGAGGGCGAGTCGGTGATGATCTCGGAAATCTCCCGGGGGCAGGCGATTCCGAAGAAGTTCCTCGAGCAGATCCTGCTCGAACTGAAGCGGGCCGGAATCGTGATGAGCCGGCGCGGCAGGCTGGGCGGCTACGTGCTGTTGCGGGCTCCCGAGGAGGTGACCTTCGGCGAGGTGCTGCGACTGATCGATGGACCGATAGCGCCGCTGCCGTGCCTCTCCAAGATCGCCTACAGGCGCTGCGCCGATTGTGCCGACGAGGCAACCTGCGAGATCCGTCACGTCTTCTCCCGCGTCACGGTGGCAACCCGCGCGGTGCTCGACAGCACGACGCTTGCCGATGCGGTCAAGGTGCCGGTAGTCCTCGACTGATCAATGGAAGTTTCGACCGCCGGGGAGTGCAGCGCGTGCCTGCCTCTCCTGGGCCTCCCGTCGTCGGCGCTCCGCCTCGTCCCGGCCCGGCTGCGGACCGCTGCGACCTTCGTCGCTCCGTGCAAGGACGGCATCGCCCAGATCGTGCCCCTGGGCGATGTCGATCAGTTCGGGGGTCAGGTCGGTGAAGCGGCGCGCCACGACATGGGTGACGAGGCCCTCGCGCTGCAATTGTCCCCGGACCGCCACCAGCCTGGCGCCGAGGACGATCTGCCGGTTCTGCTGGAATGTGCGGGGCCAGACGATGATATTGGCGATGCCGGTCTCGTCTTCGAGCGTCATGAAGATCACGCCGCTCGCCGTTCCCGGCTGCTGGCGCACCAGCACCAGCCCGGCCGCCTCGACCATGGTCCCGTCGCGCCGCTCGATCAGATCGGCGCAGCTCACGATGCCGCGTCGCTCGAGCAAGGGGCGAACGAAGCTCACCGGATGCCCCTTGAGCGAGAGCGACAGGGTCCTGTAGTCGTGCACCACCGATTCACCCGGCGCCATCATCGGCAGGTCCGCCGCCTGGTCATCAGGCTTCGAGACTGTCCCCGCGACGTTGAACAGCGGCAGCTGTTCGGAGCCGGCGACCCCGTTGAGACCGCGCACGATCCACAGTGCCTCGCGCCTTGAGTGCCCCATCGAGCCGAAGGCATCGGCCTCGGCGAGTCTCTCGAGGGTTGAAACCGGGATTCCCGTCCTGACCCACAGGTCGCGGATCGAGCGATAGCCATCCCCGCGACGGGCGAGGATCAGGTTGGCGTGTTCCTCGCGCAGCCCGACCACCTGCTTCAGCCCCAGCCGGATGGCGCGCGTCGACCAGATGTCGTGACGCATCTCGGCATGCTGCTTGGCGATCCGGTCGCGGGCGGGAAAGCCGTGTTCGAGCACGTGGATCAGATCGGACAGGTTGACGTCGGCAGACCGCACCTCGACGCCGTGCTCGACGGCATCGCGAACGATCTGGGCCGGGGCGTAAAAGCCCATCGGCTGGCTGTTGAGCAGCGCGCAGGCAAAGACATCCGGGTAGTGGCACTTGAACCAGCACGAGGCGTAGACCAGCAGAGCAAAGCTTGCAGCGTGACTTTCGGGAAAGCCGTATTCGCCGAAGCCCTGGATCTGAGCAAAGCAGCGGCGGGCAAAATCGAGGCCATAGCCATTTGCCGTCATGCCGGAGATGAACTCATCGGCGAACTGGGCGAGCTTGCCGCTGCGCCTCCAGGCGGCCATGGCGCGACGCAGCTGGTCGGCCTTGCCGGGGCTGAAGCCGGCCCCTTCGATGGCCATCTGCATCGCCTGTTCCTGGAACAGCGGCACACCCTTGGTGCGCTCGAGCACGGCATTGAGGCGCTCACCCATCGGCTCGACCGGCTCGAGCCCCTGACGGCGACGAAGGTAGGGATGCACCATGCCGCCCTGGATCGGTCCTGGGCGAACGATCGCCACTTCGATGACGAGGTCGTAGAACTCGACGGGCCTGAGGCGCGGCAGCATCGACATCTGCGCCCGGCTCTCGATCTGGAACACGCCGACCGTATCGGCGCGGTGGGTCATGCGGTAGACCGCGGCCCGAACCTGAGGCTGGGTCTCCTCGGCCATGAGGTCAGCGAGGACCAAGTCGCGCCCGTAGTGCTGGTGTAGCAGTTCGAACGAGCGCCTGAGACAGCTCAGCATGCCGAGCGCGAGGATATCGACCTTGAGGATGCCGAGCGCATCGATGTCGTCCTTGTCCCACTCGATGATGGTGCGGCTTTCCATCGCCGTCTTGGAGATCGGCACAAGACTCTCGAGCGAGTCGCGGGTGATGACGAAGCCGCCGACATGCTGGCTGAGATGCCGCGGAAAGGAGCGCAGCACGGCGACGATGCCGAACAGCTGGGTGAGCGTCGGATCGTCCGGATCGAGTCCGATTGCCCGCATGCCGTCGAGATCGGCAGCACCGCCCCAGCCCCAGTGCTGGCGATTGAGCGCGTCGATCACGTCGTCGGAGAGACCGAAGACCTTGCCGGTCTCGCGGATGGCGCTTTTCGAGCGATAGGTGATCACCGTGGCGGTGAGCCCGGTACGGGCCCCGCCGTACTTTCCATAAACGTACTGCATCACCTCCTCGCGTCGCTCGTGCTCGAAGTCGACGTCGATGTCGGGCGGCTCGTCGCGCTCGGTGGAGATGAAGCGGCCGAAGACCAGGTTTACCTTGGTCGGATCGACCTCGGTGATGCCGAGGCAGTAGCAGACGGCCGAATTGGCGGCCGATCCGCGCCCCTGGCAGAGGATTCCGAGCTGGTACCGGGCATGGCTGACCACATCCTCGACGGTGAGGAAGTAGGAGGCGTAGTGCTTGTAGGCGATGAGGCAGAGTTCGCTCCACAGCGAGCTCCTGATCCTGTCGGGAACCCCTTCCGGATAGCGTCGCTCGGCGCCCGCCCAGGTGAGGCGCTCGAGCGTCTCCTGCGCCGTCTCCCCATTGCCGATCGTCTCAGTGGGGTAGTTGTAGCGAAGCTGATCGAGTGAAAAGCCAATGCGGGAGAGCAGCACCTGCGTCTGGGCCAGAGCCTCGGGATGATCGGCGAACAATCTCGCCATCTCGCGGTGAGGCTTGAGGTGCCGCTCCGCATTCTGTTCGAGCCGCCGTCCGGCGGTCTCGAGCGTCAGGTGCTCGCGGATACAGGTGACGACATCGTGGACGATCCTGCGGCTTGGCTCGTGGTAGAGCACGTCGTTGACCGCGATCAGCGGCACCTTCGCCGACCGCGCCATGGCAGCAAGACGGTTGAGCCGGGACCGGTCCGCCCCCTTGTAGCGGCATGCGGCGGCGAGCCAGGTGCGACCGGGGGCAAGCGCGGCGAGGCGGCCCAGCACAGCCTCGGTTTTCGGCCAGTCGCTTTCGTCGGCATCGAGGATCAGCATCTGCCCCGCCGCGAACTCGTCAAGATCGTCGAACATCAGGCGGCAATTGCCCTTCTCGCTGTCCGGTCGCAGGTTGCCGCGGCTGAGCAGGCGGCAGAGTCGGCCATAGGCCTCGCGATCGGACGGATAGGCGACGATATCCGGCGTGCCGTCGGCAAAGACCAGCCGGACACCGACCACGTAGCGAAAATGACCCGCCGCCTCGCCCAGATCGCGATGGGCGACATGGCCGCGGACCACTCCGGCAAAGCTGTTGCGATCGGCAATGCCGATGCCGCTGAGGCCGAGCGCGACAGCGGCCGCCACCAGTTCCTCGGGATGCGAGCCACTCCTGAGGAAGGAGAAATTGCTGGTCGCCATCAGCTCGGCATAGACCGGCTCGGTCATGCGAAGAACCCATGCAGGAACCAGCGTGGACTGCTATCCGCGCCATAAAGGCCGATACGGAACACCCAGAAGCGACGACCGCCATCGTCCTCGACGATATAGTAGTCGCGGATCACCATGGCAGGGTCGAAATCGGCAAGGGGAGAGACTTTGCCCACAGGCTGGCCGGGACTGTTGCGGCGTGCCTCGTCGCGCTGATCTGGCTTCTTCTCGCGTGATGGGGGCGCCCCGAGCAGGGCCAGCCTTTTCCCCGATCGCCACCATTCGGCTTCGATGCGTTCGGGGCCAGATGCCTTGTGCACCTTGTAGGAAACCCGCCGCCAGACCATGCGCAGGGGCGGGCCATCGGGAACTTCGGCGATGACTTCTATGGATTCGGGAGCCGGCAGAAGCCGGAGCGGCCGCTTCAGTGCAGGGTCGGGACGGGCCGCCGGATCGTCTGCAGTGCGCGCCACCACGGGCTCGAGCACGACGGCGCGCTCGGGGATATGCGTATCGACGGGCTTCGAGCGCACCACTGCGAGAGGTCCCAGCCGACTGCTCATCCGGTCGAAAAGGCGATCGAGATCGGCTGCGCCGTCATCGGTACCGAAGGCTCCGACCTGCACATCTGCGAGCGGCGAGAGCGAGGCGGCGGCGAGCCTGATGCTGTCGATGCCGAAGCCGGCATCGTATTCGCTGCCGAGCCGCTCGGAGCGGTGGATGAACAGGCTTGCGATGTGGTCGGGATCGCGCGTTGCCCGGGCGGCGTTGACACTGAGTGTCATCACCTTGTGGTCGACCCTGTAGAGCATCAGGTGAAATCCCTGCGCCCCCAGTTTTGCCGCCCCCAGCTTGTTGCCGAGCTGGATGCTGAGGTCGCGAGTCGTCATCAGAACGTCGTCGAGATAGCCGATCGGCTCTGCAAAACGCCGTTCGGCATAGTACTCGGGGATCGGCAGTCGCGGCGTGAC
>NZ_JAYRYM010000233.1:0-5839 GCF_041917035.1 Devosia sp.
CGCCTTGGCGGTCTCGGGATCCTGGATGTCGCGGCTCTGCGCGATCTCGCTCATCAGCAGGTGATACTCGATCAGCCAGGCGACGGTATCGGTCTCGGCCGCGTCGAGCCCCAGCCGCGGGCAGAACTTGCGCGCGATGCGGGCGCCGGCGATCGAATGGTCCTCCGGCCGGCCCTTGGCGATGTCGTGCAGGAACAGCGCCACGTAGAGCAGCCGCGTGTCGTTGAGGTGCGGCAGCAGCTCGTGGGTGAGCGGCAGCTCGTTCCTGAGGCCGCCATTGGCAATGTCGCCCATCACGCCGACGGCGCGGATCAGGTGCTCGTCCACCGTATAGTGGTGGTACATGTTGAACTGCATCAGCGCGACGATCTTGCCGAATTCCGGCACGAAGCGGCCGAGCACGCCGCTCTCGTTCATCTGGCGCAGCATGCGCTCGACATAGTTGGGCGCGGTGAGGATCTCGAGGAACCAGGCATTGGCCTGCCGGTCGTTGCGCAGCTCGTGCCCGATCAGCCGCAGCGAGCGGCGGATCGCCTTGATGGTGTCGGGATGCAGGTGCAGGTCGTGCTGGCCGGCCAGCAGGAACCCCTTGATCAGGTTCCTGGGGTCCTTCTGGAACACCTCGGGATTGGCGATGTTGAGCCGCCCGCCCTCGACGACGAAATCCTTCTCGCCGCGGATTGCGACCTTGCCGCGCTTGAACGGCGCCAGCACCCGCCCGACCATGTCGAGCGGCTTGGCGTGATCGAACTCGAGCGAGGTACTGAAGATGCGGGTCAGGTCGCCCACGTCCTTGGCGACGAGGAAGTAGCGCTTCATGAAGCGCTCGACGCCGAGCATCCCGGCCCGGTCATTATAGCCGAGCCGCGCCGCCAGGTCCGGCTGCACGTCGAAGCTGATCTTCTCGTCGGCCCGGCCGGTGAGGAAGTGGAGGTTGCAGCGGATCGCCCAGAGGAAGTCCTCGGCCCGCACGAACAGCCGATACTCCTCGGCGCTCAGCACGCCCTTGCCGACCAGTTCGGCGCCCGTCTTGACCCGGTAGAAGTACTTGCCGATCCAGAACAGCGTGTTGAGGTCCCTCAGGCCCCCCTTGCCGTCCTTGATGTTGGGCTCGACCACGTAGCGGGTATTGCCCATCAGCCGGTGGCGCTCGTCGCGCTCGGCCATCTTGGCGGCGATGAATTCAGGCCCGGTGCGCGGCATCACCTCGTTCTCGAAGCGCCGCACCAGTTCGCTGTACAGCGTCCTGTCGCCGGTGAGGTAGCGCGCCTCGAGCGTCGCGGTCCTCACCGTCATGTCGGACTTGGCCATGCGGATGCAGTCATCCACCGAGCGCACCGCGTGCCCGACCTTCTGGCCGAAGTCCCACAGCATGTAGAGGATGTACTCGGTGACCTGCTCGCCCCAGGGGGTCTGCTTGTAGGGCAGGATGAACAGCAGGTCGATGTCGGAACCGGGCGCCAGCGTGCCGCGGCCGTAGCCGCCCACCGCCGCGATCGAGACCACTTCGGCCCCCGAAGGGTTGTCGACCGGATAGACGTCGCGCGTGGCGAACAGGTGGATCGCCCGGATGATCTCGTCCTCGGCCGCGCTCAGGTTCATGGCGCAGCGCGTGCCCTTGCCCGTCGCCATCAACTCGGCCTCGGCGCCCTGCCGGGCCTCGGCGAGCACCTGCCGCAGATGCTGCAGCACGCGCGCCCGCGCCGGCGCGGACTTGGCCGCATCGGCGCCGACGAGCGCCTTGAGCTCGGCATAGATCTGGTCCGCCGTCACCAGTCGGAAGGCCGGTTTTCGGAGGCGGGAGTCAAGTTCGGCGAGCGGCATCGCGGATTTTCTTAAGCTCGTAGATCAGATCGATCGCCTGTCGGGGGGTCAAGTCGTCGGGGCGAACCTGGTCGAGCATGTCATGGAGCGGATTAACGGTCGCCTTCGGTGGTGCCGGCTGGTGCGCAAACAGCGGCAAATCGTCTAGCACGACCCCTTTGCCACCGGAAGAGCGCTGTTCGAGCAGGTCGAGCACCTGGCGGGCTCGCGCCAGCACCGATTCGGGCAGCCCGGCCAGCCGGGCCACCTGGATGCCGTAGCTGCGATCGGCGGCGCCTTCCGCCACCTCGTGCAGGAACACCACCTCGCCCTCCCACTCGCGCACCTTCATGGTGTGGTTGGACACCCGCGCAAGCGTCTTCGACAGCGCCGTCATCTCGTGGAAATGCGTGGCGAACAGGGCGCGGCAACCCGTCTGGTCGTGCAGCGCCTCGACCGCCGCCCAGGCGATCGACAGGCCGTCGAAGGTGGCCGTGCCACGGCCGATCTCGTCGAGGATGACCAGCGAGCGCGAGGTGGCGCGGTTGAGGATGGCGGCGGTCTCGACCATTTCGACCATGAAGGTCGAGCGGCCGCCGCCGATATCGTCCGAGGCGCCGACGCGCGAGAAGACCCGGTCGACCACCCCGATATGCGCGCGCCCGGCGGGCACGAAGCTGCCCATCTGCGCGAGGATGGCAATCAGCGCGTTCTGCCTCAGGAACGTCGACTTGCCGCCCATGTTCGGGCCGGTCAGCAGCCAGAGTCCGCCGCCGCCGAGCTCGCAGTCGTTCTCGACGAACACCGCGCCCGCGGCGCGCACATGCGTCTCGACCACCGGGTGGCGGCCGCCGGCAATCGAAAAGGCAAGGCTCCGGTCGACCGTCGGGCGGCAGAAGCCGCGCCGTGCCGCGAGTTCGGCCAGGGCCGCGGTGACGTCGAGTTCGGCGATGGCGTCGGCGACGGCGCGCAGCCGCGCCGCCTCGGCCGTCACGGCGGCGAGGAGGCGTTCGAAGATCGCCAGCTCGATGGCGAGGGCGGCGTCGTGCGCCTTGGCGATCCGTCCTTCGAGTTCGGCCAGCTCCTTGGTGGTGAAGCGCATGGCATTGGCCATGGTCTGGCGGTGGATGAAGCTCGCCGCGTGCGGCGGCTCGAGCAGCCGGGTGCCATGCGCGGCGGGCACCTCGACGAAGTAGCCAAGAACCCCGTTGTGCCGGATCTTCAGGGAACGCACGTCGGTGTCCTCGACGAGGCGGGCCTGCAGCGCCGCCACCACCTCGCGCGTCTGGCTGCCGAGGGCCCGTTCGGCATCGAGTTCCCCGTCATGGCCCTCGCGCACGAAGCCGCCGTCGCGGGCGAGCAGCGGCGGATCGTCGTCGATCGCGGCGAGCAGCACGCCGGCAAGGGCCTGGGGCGCCTCGCCGAGCTGGCGGGCGAGGTTTGCAAGCAGCGCAGGGGCGTCGACGAGGGTCGCGAGCCGCGCCGCGAGATCGGTCACCCCTGCCACCGCCCCGGCAATCGCCCTGAGGTCGCGCGGCCCCCCGCGTCCGAGCATCAGCCGGGTGAGGGCCCGGGTGAGATCGGGGATCGCCTTCAGCTCTGCGCGCAGCCGGCGCGTCAGCTGGGTGTCTGCAAAGAGCGCCTCGACCGCGTCGAGCCGGGCATTGATCGGGGCGGCCTCCGCCAGCGGGGCGGCGAGGCGGCGGGCGAAGAGGCGGGAGCCGCCCGGGGTGACGCAGAGGTCGATCTCGGCCCGCAGGGATCCCTTTTCGGCGCCGCGCTGGGTCACCAGCAGTTCGAGCGAGGCGCGGGTCGCCGCGTCGATCGCCATGTGCGCCGAGACCTGCTCGGCACTGGGCGGCCGCAGCGCCAGTGGCACCCCCTTCTGGCTCTCCCGCACGTAGTCGCAGAGCGCCCCGAGCGCGGCGCGTCCGGCGCGCGAGAAAGCCGTGGGGTCGACGGCGCCGTCGGCGAAGGCGGCAGAGATCCGCTTGCTCGCCAGTTCGCTGTCGAACAGCTCGGCCGCCACCGGCACCAGCGCCGCCTCGGGCAGTGCGAGCCTAGCCTCGCGCAGCGCGGCGAGGGTCGCTTCGCTCAGCAGCAGTTCGGCCGGCTCGATCCGCGCCAGTTCGTCCGCCAGCGCTGCCGAGGCGATGTCGATCACCGCCGTCTCGCCGGTCGAGACATCGGCCCAGGCCAGCGCGAAATCGGTTTCGCCGTGCCGCACCATGGCAAGGGCGGCGAGGTAGTTGGAGGCGCGCGCCGGCAGCAGGTCGTCCTCGGTGATGGTGCCGCGCGTCACCAGCCGCACCACGTCGCGCTTCACCGGCGACTTGCCGCCGCGCTTCCTGGCCTCCGCCGGGTCCTCGACCTGCTCGCAGATGGCGACGCGGTGCCCGAGCCCGATGAGCTTTCTGAGGTAATCCTGCGCGGCGTGGATGGGCACGCCGCACATCGGGATATCCGCCCCCTGGTGCTTGCCGCGCCGGGTCAGCACGATGCCGAGTGCCTGGCTGGCGATCTCGGCGTCCTCGAAGAACATCTCGTAGAAATCGCCCATCCGGTAGAACAGCAGGTACCCCGGATTGACCGACTTGATCTCGAGGTACTGCGCCATCATCGGGGTGATGGCCGCATCGGCAGCGGTCGGGACGGTGTAGGGCGCTTGGTCCATCAGCCTGCGGCAAGGATCGGGGAAGTCGCGACGTTAGGCGGTTTGCCGCGCCCTGCCAACACTCAGCCGGCGTCTATCCCGAGGACCCTCGACCACGTCCACTGCGGATCGTAGCCGATCAGCGCCCGCGCCTTGTCGATCGAGATCAGCGTGTCGCGCGGGCCGGTGCCCGGCCTGAGGACGCAACCGGGAAAGGCCGCCGCGACAAGCTCGGCATTGGTCTGGCGCATGATCGTGTCGGGCGCCGCGATGGTCATCACCTCGGCCCCGGTGATGCCGCTCTCGAGGGCCTTGACGCAGGCATCCGCCGTATCGCGGCTGTCGACATAGCCCCACAGGTTGAAGCGGCGCGACAGCGGGTCGCTCCAGAAACCGGGGATCTTCTCGTACCCGGTGACGTGTCCGGCCCGGTCGTAGAAGATGTTGGAAAAGCGCAAGCCCACGAACGGCACGCCGTAGCGGCGGTTCATGTGCCGCGCCAGGTCCTCGCTGTTGGCCTTGGAAATGCCGTAGGAGGACGTGGGGATCGGCGGATCGTCGTCGCTGGTGGGCAGCGACCGGGGGTGGACGCGGTCGAAGGGAAAGCCCAGCACCGTCTCCGACGAGGCCCACACCACCTTGCGCATGCCCAGGAAGCAGGCCGCCTGGAAGACGTTGTAGGCGATCAGCGAATTGACGTGGAAGCGGGCGGCCCCCGAGACGTGGTCCCAGTCGGGCTCGCCATGGGCGGCCAGCTGCACCACCGCGTCATGGCCATGCAGGGCGGCGAAGGTCTGGCCGTAATCGGTGAGGTCGACCTTGATGAAGCCGCGGCGTTCTATGCCGCCCGGCACGGCCCGGTCGAGATTGGTGACCTCGTGCCCGCTTGCCTCGAGGGCGGCGATCACCACCGGCCCGACGCCCCGATCCCACGAACCGGTCCCGCCGGTGACTGCGACTTTCATGTCATTGTTCCCCGATCAGTACCGGTCGCTCTCGTGCCGCACCGGCTCGTAGACGAAATCGGAGAAGATGGCTTCCTTCGCCGTGCCGTTGAGGTCGGAGCAGGCCATGCCGACAAAGGCGCCGGTGAAGCTGCCGTGTTCGGCGTGGCCGCCGCACTCGTCCGACAGCAGCGAGGCGTCGAGGCGCGGGCCGACCGGTTGCCAGTTGCCGCCAGCGCCGGCGGTGCCTGTGGCATAGAAGAACTGCAGCGCCGGGCCGCGGATCTCGATCTTGAGCCGTACCGGCCCCTGCTGCGGCAGCGGCACCGGTGCCGCCGGATAGCTGAGCCGGCCGTCCGGGTGGCTCGCCAGCGAGCTCATGATCAACAGCTCGCGCTGGCCGTCCGAATGCGCGGTGACGGTGAGGTAGTGGAAATTG
>NZ_JAYRYM010000234.1:0-5804 GCF_041917035.1 Devosia sp.
ATGCACCGGCAGATTCACCGCTTCTTCCCGTTCCTGTACGGCGATCGCTTCTGGCGCTTCTCCGGGCGCACCGACAGCGTGCTGACGCTGGTGCCGCCGCATCACACGATGGGCCCGGTGACCGACTGGATGATCGAGCCGATCTATTGCGGCGCCTATCACGCCTCGTCCAACATCTCGACCTTCTGTCCGGGTCGCGAGTACATGACGCTGAACTTCTCCATGGAGCAGCGACACCTGGAGCGGGTCGACCGCATCGAGCCGCTGATCGCGCGGATCGAGGCCATGGACCTTCCCCAGCCCACGACCCAGGCGCCGGCCGAAGCCGACGCCTGAGGCAGGCGGCGTCAGGCGGCGTCACGCGGCCTGGCGCCCGTAGCGCTGGGCGATCTCCTCGGCCAGCCTGGCGGGGACCTCGGCCAGGTGATCGAAATGCTGCTCGAAGCTGCCGACACCGGCCGTGGCGGAGCGTAGTTCGACGATCAGATCCTGCAGTTCGGATGCCGGCACCAGAGCCCGCACGTCGTCCCAGCCGTCCCAACCCGGCCGGGCGTCCGACCCGACAATGTGACCGCGCCGCCTGGGCAGGATCGCGTTGACCCGGGCGGTGGCGTCGGCGGGACAGTGGACGACCACGTCCATCACCGGTTCGAGCAGCGCCGGGTCGCATTGCGGCATGCCCTCGCGCATGCCGACCTGCGCCGCCTGCCGGAAGGCCATGTCCGAGCTGTCGACGGCGTGATAGGAGCCGTCGGTCAGGGTGACGGCGACATCCACCACGGGGAACCCCAGCGGGCCGCCGGCCGCCAGGTATTCGAGCACCCCCGTCTCGACCGAGGAGATGTACTGCCGCGGCACCACGCCGCCGGTGATGGTCTCGGAAAAGCTGACGCCCTCCCCACGCGCGACCGGCGCGATGGTCAGGACGACGTCGCCGAACTGCCCGTGCCCACCGGACTGCTTCTTGTGGCGCCCCCGGACGCTGGTCGTCCGGCTTATGGTCTCGCGATAGGCGATACGGGGCTGGGTGACCTGCAGCGGGACACCGTAGCGATGCCTCAGACGCTCGGTGACCACCCGCAGGTGCATCTCGCCCAGCCCCTCGAGGATGGTCTCGCCGGTCTCGGCAACGTGGGTGAGACGCAGCGACGGATCCTCTTCGAGCACCTTGGCGAGGGCGGTGGAGAGCCGGACATCGTCCTTGTGTTCCTCGGGCGCGATGGCGATCGCCATCATCGGGTTCGACGCGGGCAGCGGGGCGAGGTCAGGCACGCTGCCGCGGTTCGACAGCGTGTCCCCGGTCCGCGCCGCCTCGACCTTGCCGAGCGCCACCGTATCGCCGGCATGGGCGGTATCGCGCTTGCCGATGTCCTGGCCGACAAGCCGGAAGAGCCCCGAGACCTTGGCCTCGCGGCCATCGGCGGTCCTGAGCAGAGCTCCATCGGCGAGGCTGCCATTGAGCACGCGCGCCACGCAGACCTTGCCGCTGCGCTGCGTCTGCAGGGTCTTGAGCACCTGAACCACCGTCGCATCGCCGTCGGCGAGGGCGAGGCGGGCCCGGGTCTGCGCAACGCCCGGCGCTTCATGCCGCAGCGCCTTGAGCAGGCGGGAGACGCCGTTGCCGTGTTCGGCGGACCCGACGAAGACCGGACAAATCCTGCCGTCGCGCATTTCCTCGACGAGGTCGTGGAAGATCAGGCTCTGCTCGGGCCGGACGTCATCGAGGAGCTTTTCGAGCAGTTCGTCGTCGAAATCGGCGATGGTCTCCAGCATGGCGGTCCGCGCCTCGATCTCGGCGGCCCGTTCCGCATCGGGCATGGCGACCACTTCGCTCTCGGCCCCCTCGTGATAGAGGTGCGCCCGCTCGAGGGCGAGATCGATGCACCCGGCGATGGCGCCGTCGCGGAGCAGCGGCAATTGCCGCAGCACCAGCGGCACGTGGCTCGCCGACTGCAGCATCTGCAGCACGTCGCGGACCGATCCGGCGAGGCGATCGATCTTGTTGAGGAACAGGATGTGCGGCACGCGCCGGGCCTCGAGATCGCGCAGGATCATCTGCAGCGCCGGCACTTTGCGGGTGTCGGCCTCGGCCACCACCACCGCGAGATCGACGCCCGCCAGCACCGGCACGGCCTCGTACTGGAACTCCACCGACCCCGGACAATCGATGAAGGTGTAGCTGTCGCCCATGTAGCTGGTCTCAGCGACGTTCACCTCGACGCTCATGGCGTTGGCGCGCGCTTCGGCGGAGGCATCGCCGACGGTATTGCCGTCCTTGACCCGTCCCTGTCGGCTGACGGCCCCCGTGCGCGCCAGGATCGCCTCGAGCAGCGTCGTCTTGCCGCTCGCGAACGGACCCACAAGCGCTATGCACCGGGGCCCGCCTTGTCTGCCGGTGTCGATTGTCATCTGCTCCTCCTGTTCCTGATTTGTTCGCCTCTAGACGTCCTCCCCGGTGCTGGCGTTCGCACCGGGCGAGGCGCGTCCACGACACGGAGCTTACGCCCATTGCCCAGCTCTGTCCCATGCGGCGAAGCGCCATGCACGAACGTGACTTCCCAAGGTTGGTGCCCGGTGCTAATCACCCTCGCCAACCCGTGAGCCGGCGACGAGTCGATCGCTCTCACGGGCTTCCGTTTTTCTGCGCGACAGAAGGAAGGGCCACCCCTTGGCGAAGATCGTTTCCTCCATCACCGGCGATAGCGCACTGACGTTCGACGACGTGCTGCTGCAGCCCGCGCATTCGGACGTGCTGCCCACCCAGGTCGATATCCGCACACGGGTGACCAAGGACATCTCGCTCAACATCCCGATCCTGAGTTCGGCCATGGACACGGTGACCGAAAGCCGGATGGCCATCGCCATGGCGCAGGCGGGCGGCATGGGCGTGATCCACAAGAACCTCGACATCGCGGTACAGGCCGAGCACGTGCGGGCGGTCAAGAGCTTCGAGAGCGGCATGGTGGTCAACCCGATCACCATCGGCCCCGATGCCAGCCTCGCCGATGCGCTCGCCCTGATGCAGGCCAACCGCATCTCGGGAATCCCGGTGGTCGAGAACGGCGGCAAGGGCGGCCGGCGGCTCGGCCGGCTGGTCGGCATCCTGACCAACCGGGACGTCAGGTTCGCCTCCAATCCGCATCAGCCGATCGCGGAACTGATGACCCGCGAGGGGCTGATCACGGTGCGCGACGGGGTGAGCAAGGACGACGCCAAGCGGCTGCTGCACGCCCATCGCATCGAGAAGCTGCTGGTGGTCGACGACGACGGACGCTGCGTCGGCCTGATCACGGTCAAGGACATCGAGAAGGCGCAGCTCAACCCGCATGCCGTCAAGGATGCGCAGGGGCGGCTGCGCGTGGCGGCGGCGACGGGGGTGGGCGACGCCGGTTTCGAGCGCTCGCTGGCCCTGATCGAGGCCGGCGTCGACCTGCTGGTGGTCGACACCGCCCACGGACACTCCGAGGGCGTGCTGAAGGCCGTCGAGCGGGTGAAGCGGGAGAGCAACTCGACCCGCATCGTCGCCGGCAACGTGGCGACGCGGGAAGCCACCCGGGCGCTGATCGATGCGGGGGCGGACTCGGTGAAGGTCGGCATCGGCCCCGGGTCGATCTGTACCACCCGCATCGTCGCCGGCGTCGGCGTGCCGCAGCTGGCGGCGGTCATGGCCTGCGCGGAAGAGGCCGACCGGCAGGGTGTGCCGGTGATTGCCGACGGCGGCATCAAGTTCTCGGGCGACATGGCCAAGGCGCTGGCCGGCGGAGCCGCCTGCGTGATGGTGGGGTCCCTGCTGGCCGGCACGGACGAGAGCCCGGGCGAGGTCTACCTGTACCAGGGCCGATCCTACAAATCCTACCGCGGCATGGGCTCGGTCGGCGCGATGGCCCGCGGCTCGGCGGACCGGTATTTCCAGCAGGAGGTCAACGACAGCCTGAAGCTGGTGCCGGAGGGCATCGAGGGACAGGTCCCGTACAAGGGCGCCGCCGGCAACGTGCTGCACCAGCTGGCGGGCGGGCTGCGCGCCGCCATGGGCTATACCGGCGCGCACACGCTGCCGGAGTTCCGCGACAATGCTGTGTTCGTGAAGATCTCGGGAGCGGCGCTGTCCGAGAGCCACGTGCACGACGTCTCGATCACGCGCGAGAGTCCCAACTACCGCGGCGGGAACTGAGCTTGCCGCTCGACGCCGCCGCGTACTGGCTGATCGGCGCCATGCTGCTGCAGGGCGCGCTGGCGCTCGGACTCATCTGGTACCTGGGCTTCGTCCGTATCCCGATGATCGTCCGGGGCGAGGTCAGGGTGCGCGAGATCGCGCTCAGCCGGACGGCGTGGCCGGAGCGCGAGAAGCAGGTGTCGAACGCGGTGGACAACCAGTTCCAGCTGCCGGTGCTCTTCCATGTCGCCTGCCTGCTGTCCCTCGCCTTCGGCAGCGGCCCGCTCGAGGTGGTGCTGGCCCTCGCCTTCGTCCTGTCCCGCTACGTCCACGCCTTCATCCACGTGACGAGCAACCATGTGATCCGCCGGTTCTGGGCCTACACGGCCGGACTGGCGCTGCTGTGCGGGCTGTGGCTGGTCCTCGTCGTCCGGCTCGTCCTTGTCGCCACTGGAGCGAAGTGAATGCGCCTGCCCGGACGGATTGCCGCCGCCATCGACGTACTGGCCGACATCGAGGCGCACCGGCGCCCGGTCGCCGAGGCGCTGAAGGCCTGGGGCCTCGCCAACCGGTTTGCCGGCGCCGGCGACCGGGCGGCGATCGGCAATCTCGTCTACGATGCGCTGCGACGTCGCGCCTCGCATGCCTGGGCGATGGGCTCGGACGCGCCGCGGGCGCTGGTGCTCTCGGTCGCGGTCCGCGACTGGGGCGAGCCGATCGACCGGCTCAACGCCAGCTTCGCCGGGGATCGCTTTGCGCCGCCCCAGGTTTCCGACGCCGAGGCGGAGCGCCTGGCCGCGCCGGCGCCGCTCGCCGACGCGCCCGACCATGTTCGCGGCGACGTGCCGGAGTGGACCGTGCCGCATTTCCGGGCGAGCTTCGGCGACGACTGGCTCGAGGAGGCCCGAGGGCTTGCCGGGCGTCCACCGCTCGACCTGCGCGTCAACACGCTCAAATCCAGCCGCGATCGGATGCTGCGCTCGCTCGAGCACCTCGCCCCCGACGTGGAGATGCTGATCCCGAACGGCATCCGCTTTCCGGCCGGCGCCCGCGACAGCCGCACCCCGAACGTCCAGATCGAGGGGGGCTACCTCACCGGTGGCTTCGAGGTGCAGGATTTCGGCAGCCAGATCGTCGCCACCCTGGCAGGGGCGCGCGGCGGCGAGCAGGTGCTCGACCTGTGCGCCGGGGCCGGCGGCAAGACGCTGGCGATGGCCGCCGAGATGCAGAACCGGGGCCAGATCTTCGCCTATGACAGCGACCGGGCCAGGCTGGCCCCGATCTACGATCGCCTGAAGCGAAACGGGGCGCGCAACGTGCAGGTGCGGCCACCCAGGCCCGGGGCGCTCGATGACCTCGTCGGCAAGCTCGACCGGGTGGTGGTCGATGCGCCGTGCACCGGCACGGGGACGTGGCGCCGGCAGCCGACGGCAAAGTGGAAGCTGACGCCGGAACAGGTGGGGGCGCGCGTTGCCGAGCAGCGGCACATCCTCGCCGAGGCGGCCCGCTACCTGCGACCCGGCGGCACGCTGGTCTACATCACCTGCTCGATCCTGAACGAGGAGAATGCGGCGCAGGCCCTGGCCTTCCTCGCGGACAGGCCGGAGTTCACCGCGGTTCCCGGCAATCGGGTGTGGATGGGGCACTTCTC
>NZ_JAYRYM010000235.1:0-5792 GCF_041917035.1 Devosia sp.
GGGGAGACGCCCGCAGCGATTGCCGGTCTGGATCATGCGGCAGGCCGGTCGCTATCTGCCCGAGTACCGCGCGATCCGCGCCGAGGTCGGCACGTTCCTCGAGCTGTGCTACACGCCCGAGCTTGCCACCGAAGTCAGCCTGCAACCGCTGCGGCGATTCGACCTCGACGCCGCCATCCTGTTCTCGGACATTCTCGTCGTTCCCGATGCGCTGGGCCAGTCGGTGCGGTTCGAAACGGGGGAAGGACCGCGGCTCGAACCGCTGACGGCCGACAGCATTGCCCGTCTCGGGAGTGCCGGAGCCTTGGAACGGCTGGCGCCGGTGATCGAGACGGTGGCGCGCATCAGGTCGGCCCTGCAGCCGGACAAGACCCTGATCGGGTTCTGCGGCTCGCCATGGACGGTCGCGACCTACATGCTGGCGGGTGAGGGATCGTCCGACCAGGCTGTGGCGCGCCTGTTCGCCCTGCAGCAGCCGAAGGCCTTTGCCGCGCTGATCGATATCTTGGTCGACACCAGCGTGTCCTATCTGGTGGCGCAGCTTCACGCCGGTGCCGACGTGGTGCAGCTGTTCGAGAGCTGGGCACTCAACCTCGACGAGGTGGCGTTCCGGCACTGGGTGATCGAGCCGAATCGGCGCATCGTCGAGGGCGTGCGGCGGGCCATCCCCGGCGCTCCGATCATCGGTTTTCCGCGCGGCGCGGCCGGCAATCTCCCCGAGTACGCGCAGAGGACCGGGGTCAATGTGCTGGGGCTCGACTACGGTACGCCGCTGCGGGTGGGTCAGGCCCTGCCGGCGGGGCTCGGCGTGCAGGGCAATCTTGATCCGCTGCGGCTGGTGGTTGGGGGGGAGCAGATGGTGGCGCGGGCACGCGAGATCGTGTCCTCGTTCCGCGACCGACCGCATATCTTCAATCTCGGGCACGGCATCGTGCCGCAGACGCCGATCGAGCATGTCGAGCAATTGCTTGCGGCGGTACGGGGAGACTGAGCGATGGAGTGGGTCAAGGCGCTGCACATTCTGTCGATCGTCGCCTGGATGGCGGGACTGCTCTATCTGCCGCGACTATTCGTCTATCATGCCGACGCGGAGAAGGGCTCGGTGCAGTCCGAGACGTTCAAGGTGATGGAGCGGCGGCTGTATCGGGGCATCACCACGCCGGCGATGGTGGCGAGCTGGGTGTTCGGGCTGTGGCTGGCGTTTGGCTTCGGGCTGATCGATTTCAGCCAGGGCTGGATGTGGCTGAAGGCCGCGATGGTGCTGGCGCTGAGCGGGGTGCACGGCTATTACGGCAGCCTGAGGCGGGCCTTTGCCGAGGACCGCAACAGCAAGCCCGGGAGCTTCTTCCGGGCGATCAACGAGATCCCGTTCGTCATCGCCATCGTCATCGTCATCGCCGTGGTGGTGCGGCCGTTCTAGCGACAGCGGCCGGCGAGGTTTCACGCGACTCCGGCCGGAAAACCTAATCGATCTTGAACATGTCGGCGGTTTTCGCTATCTGAGGCGCCAACGTGGTCCGGTTTATCGCGCGTCTCCCCGACGCTGGCGCGGGCAGCTTTCCTTCCCCGACATTTCCTCCTCCGTCTCCTCGATTCTCCAAGGGTCTTCCGCGCAATGGAAAATATGAAGCTCAGCGAGCTCAAGGCGAAAACTCCGGCCGAACTGCTGGAATTCGCAGAGTCGGTCGAGGTCGAGAACGCCTCGACGATGCGCAAGCAGGAGCTGATGTTCGCCATCCTCAAGGAGCTGGCGGGTCGGGAGGTCGACATCACCGGCGAGGGTGTGGTGGAGGTGCTGCCGGACGGCTTCGGCTTCCTGCGCTCGCCCGATGCGAACTACCTGCCGGGACCAGACGACATCTATGTCAGCCCCTCGCAGATCCGGCGCTTTTCGTTAAGGACGGGGGATACCGTCGAGGGGCAGATCCGCTCGCCCAAGGAAGGCGAGCGCTACTTTGCGCTGCTCAAGGTCAATACCATCAACTTCGAGGACCCCGAGAAGGTCCGGCACAAGATCAACTTCGACAATCTCACGCCGCTCTATCCGGACGAGCGCCTGCGACTCGAACTGCCCGATCCGACGGTCAAGGACAAGAGCGCCCGAATCATGGACCTCGTGGCGCCGCTGGGCAAAGGCCAGCGCGCGCTGATCGTCGCGCCGCCGCGCACCGGCAAGACCGTGCTGCTGCAGAATATCGCGCAGTCGATCGCCATCAACCACCCGGAGTGCTACCTGATCGTGCTGCTGATCGACGAGCGGCCCGAGGAAGTGACCGACATGCAGCGCTCGGTGAAGGGCGAGGTGATCTCCTCGACCTTCGACGAGCCGGCCTCGCGCCACGTGCAGGTGGCCGAGATGGTGATCGAGAAGGCGAAGCGGCTGGTCGAGCACAAGCGGGACGTGGTGATCCTGCTCGATTCCATTACCCGCCTGGGCCGGGCCTACAACACGGTGGTGCCGAGTTCGGGCAAGGTGCTGACCGGTGGTGTGGACGCCAATGCGCTGCAGCGGCCGAAGCGCTTCTTCGGTGCGGCGCGCAACATCGAGGATGGTGGCTCGCTGACGATCATCGCCACGGCGCTCATCGATACCGGCAGCCGCATGGATGAAGTGATCTTCGAGGAGTTCAAGGGTACCGGCAACTCCGAGATCATCCTCGACCGCAAGGTCTCGGACAAGCGCATCTTCCCGGCCATGGACGTGACGAAGTCCGGCACCCGCAAGGAAGAGCTCCTGGTCGAGCCGGACATTCTGCGCAAGATGTATGTGCTGCGCCGCATCCTCAATCCGATGGGGACGGTCGACGCCATGGAGTTCCTGATGGACAAGGTCCGGCAGACCAAGACCAACAGCGACTTCTTCGACTCGATGAACACCTAGGCAGCGGTGCGCGACGGCGACACCATCGTCGCCCTGTCGTCGGGCGCCGTGCCGTCGGGAATCGCCGTGATCCGGCTGTCGGGGCCGGCGAGCGGCGCGATGCTGCGCCAGATGCTCGGCGCCCTGCCCCCGCCGCGGCAGCTCAGACTGTGCGATATCCGCTTCGGCGCCGAAACGCTGGATCGTGGCCTCGTGGCCTGGATGCCGGGGCCGCGGAGCTTCACCGGCGAGGATTGCGCCGAGTTGCACCTGCACGGATCGCCAGCGGTCGTCAGGGCCGCTCTCCGCCAGTTGACGTCACAACCGGGTATCAGGCTGGCGGATGCCGGGGAGTTCACCCGGCGGGCGTTCGAGCATGGCAAGCTGGACCTGGTCGAGGTCGAGGGTCTGGGCGACCTGATCCTGGCGGAGACCGAGAGCCAGCGCCAGCAGGCGCATGCCCGGATGAACGGCGGCCTGACCCGGCAGGTGGAGGGATGGCGGTTCCGTCTGCTCGACCTGAGGGCGGAGATCGAGGCGCAGCTCGATTTCTCCGACGAGGGGGACGTGGCAGCGCTGCCCACCGGCTATCGCGCGGAGGTGGACGCGCTCCGGCTGGAACATGCGAAGGTATTGGCGTCGCTCAGCCAGGGCCGCATCGTCCGCGAGGGCTACAGGGTGGTCCTCGCGGGACCACCGAACGCGGGCAAGTCGAGCCTGCTGAACGCGCTGTCGCGTTCGGAGGCCGCGATCGTCTCGGACGAACCGGGTACGACCCGCGACCTCAAGGAAGTGCCGCTCGATCTCAACGGCCAGCTGGTGTTGCTGATCGACAGCGCCGGGCTGCGGGAGACAGCCTCCAAGGCGGAGGCGCTGGGAATCGGCCGGGCGCTGGGTGCGATGGCTGAAGCCGACCTGGTGCTGTGGCTCGAGGCGCCGGACATCGAATCGATCGAGCCTCCGCAACTGCCGTCGCCGCTGGACGGCGGGGGTCCGCGGATGGTGCGGATCGGCACCAAGGCCGACCTCGGGGCTGTGAACGGCGTCGTCCTCTCCGTCTCGGCAACCAGTGGAGCGGGTATCGAGCGTCTGCTGGAATGGCTCTACGAGGCGTCGGGTGCGGTAGGCCGCAATGCAGCGGAACTGCTGGCGAGCCGCGAGCGCGACCGTGAGGCCCTGCTGGTGTCGGAAGCCGCGCTGGGCCGGGCCGCTGAACATCTGGATCGACCGGAGGTGGCGGCGGAGGACCTGCGGCGAGCCTCGCAGGCGCTGGAGCGCCTGCTGGGACGGATGGACGCGGAAGCGGTGCTGGATCGGCTGTTCGCCGCCTTCTGCATCGGCAAGTGATTCACGTGAAACGTGCGGGTGTGCCGGCACGGCGGCAGCGTTGATTCACGTGAAACAGTGGCGTAGACCCCGGTGTCGCAACGGAAGGCAGAGGCGATGAGCGATTTTGGCGTGATCGTCGTGGGGGGTGGGCATGCGGGCTGCGAGGCCGCCGCCGCCGCGGCCCGGCTCGGCGTGCCCACCGCGCTCGTGACGCACCGCTTCGCCACGATCGGCGAAATGAGCTGCAATCCGGCGATCGGCGGGCTCGGCAAGGGCCACCTGGTGCGAGAGATCGATGCCATGGACGGGCTGATGGGTCGGGTGGCGGATGTGGCCGGGATCCAGTTCCGTGTCCTCAACCGGCGCAAGGGTCCGGCCGTGCGGGGACCGCGCGCGCAAGCGGATCGGCGCCTGTACCGGGAAGCGATGCAGAAGGCGATCACGGAACAGCCCGGGCTGACCGTCATCGAGGGCGAGGTCGATGACCTGCTGGTCGCCGATGGCCGTGTCGGGGGCGTGGCCTTGCTGGATGGGCGGCGCTTCTCGGGCGCAGCGGTCGTTCTGACGACCGGCACGTTCCTCAGGGGGCTGATCCATCGCGGCGAGGAGACGGTGCCGGCCGGGCGGATAGGCGAGGGTCCGGTGCTGGGGCTGTCGCAGCGGCTCGAGGCGCTCGGGCTCAGGCTGGGACGCCTGAAGACCGGCACACCGGCCCGGCTCGATGCCCGATCAATCGATTTCTCGGTCCTCGAGGCGCAGGAGGGGGATGACCCGCCGGAGCCGTTCTCGGCGCTGACGGAGGCGATCACCACGCCGCAGGTCAATTGCTTCATCACCCGCACTACGGCAGAGACGCATCGGATCATCGCCGACAATCTGCATCGCTCGGCAATGTATTCTGGACGCATCCAGAGCCGCGGGCCGCGCTACTGTCCGTCGATCGAAGACAAGATCGTGCGCTTCGCCGATCGCGACAGCCACCAGATCTTCCTCGAGCCGGAGGGGCTCGATGATCCGACGATCTACCCGAACGGGCTGTCGACCTCGCTGCCGGCCGAGGTGCAGGAAGCCTTCTTGCGCTCGATGCCGGGGCTTGGCGGCGTCCGGATCATCAGGCCCGGTTATGCCATCGAATACGATCACGTCGACCCACGCGAGCTCAGGCCGACGCTGGAGCTGAAGCGACTGCCGGGACTGTACCTCGCCGGGCAGATCAACGGGACGACGGGCTACGAGGAGGCCGCAGCCCAGGGGCTGCTGGCGGGCGCAAATGCCGGTCGGTCGGCGGCCGGCGGCACACCGCTGGTGCTGTCGCGGACGGAGAGCTATCTCGGTGTCATGGTGGACGACCTGGTGACGCGCGGAGTGAGCGAGCCCTACCGCATGTTCACCTCGCGGGCCGAGTTCCGCCTGCATCTGCGCAGCGACAATGCCGACCAGCGGCTGACGCCGGTCGCCATCGAGGCGGGCCTCGTGGGGAACGAGCGGCGCGACCGGTTCGAGCAACGCATGGTGCGGCTGGCGGCAGGCCGGTCGCTGCTGGAGCGACTGACCACGACGCCGAGCGCGGCCCGCCGGGCGGGGCTCAACGTCAATGCCGACG
>NZ_JAYRYM010000236.1:0-5768 GCF_041917035.1 Devosia sp.
TGACCACCAGAACGGACGGCTTCTGCAGGATTTCCCGCCCCATGATGTATTTCTGCAGGTTCCCGCCGGAGAGCGAGCCGGCCATCGACGACGGCCCCTGCGCCTTGACGGAGAAGGAGGCAATCACTTCGCCCGCGTAGGTGCTGGCGGCCCCGGTCCGGATCAACCCGGCCGAGACCATCTTCAGCCGGTCGCGCGCGGTGAGAATGGTGTTGTCGGACAGGGAGAAATCCGGCACGGCGGCATGCCCGTTGCGCTCTTCGGGGACACTGGCCATGCCCCTGAGGCGGCGTTGCTTGGCGCTCAAGTGCCCGATCGGCGCGCCGTCGACGGTGATCGCCTCCGAGTCCACGCTCGGTTCTTCACCCGAAAGCGCCAGCAGCAAGGCGTTCTGGCCGTTGCCGGCGACGCCCGCGATACCGAATATCTCGCCCGCCCGGACGGTGAAGGTGATGTCCTTCAGCGCGGTGCCGAAGTGCCCGATCGCCGGCATCGACAGGCGGTTGACCACCAGCCTCGCCTCCCCGAAGCCGCGGCCGGCCGGCTTGGAAATCTCCTTGAGCCCGGCCCCGATCATCTTCTCGGCCATCGAGCGGCTGGTTTCGACCCGGGGATCGCAGGTATCGACCAGCCTGCCCCCCCTGAGGATCGTCGCACTTTCGCACAGCGCCTTGATCTCGTGCAGCTTGTGGGAAATGTAGAGGATCGAACAGCCTTCCCGGGCAAGCTGCCGCAACACCACAAACAGCTGCTCCACCTCCTGCGGGGTCAGCACCGAGGTCGGCTCATCCATGATCAGCAGCCTGGGATTGAGCAATAGCGCGCGGACGATCTCGATGCGCTGCCGCTCGCCCACCGAGAGGGTCGAGACGGTGCGGTGCGGGTCCAGCTTCAGCCCGTACTGTTCCATCACCTGTCGGATGCGGCCCTCGAGCTCGCGCCCGGCGATCCTGGCATCCATGCCCAGCGCGATGTTCTCCAGCACCGTCATCGCTTCGAACAGCGAGAAGTGCTGGAACACCATGCCGATGCCGAGCCGACGCGCCGCCTTGGGATTGGCGACGCGGATCGCCTCACCGTTCCAGCGGATTTCGCCGGCATCGGGCTGCATGATGCCGTAGATCATCTTGACGAGCGTCGACTTGCCGGCGCCGTTCTCGCCCAGCAGCGCGTGGATCTCGCCCGGCAGCACGGAGAACGAAACGTTGTCGTTGGCGAGCACGCCCGGAAAGCGCTTGGTGATGCCGCTGAGGGCGAGGCGTGGCGCCAGTTCAGTGTCCAACGACGGCTCCCGACTGCATTGCGGTGACCGGCCGTATGCCCAGTTCGACTTCCCGGCCGAGAGTGTGGACCATAATCTCCGCCGCCGCCAGCGCGGCAATCACTTCGGGACGTTTGTCCCCAGTCCCGGCCGGAAAGGCCTTGCCGCCGATCGGCAGCACCAGGCGCTCGAGTTCGCCAACCGGATGGCCCTCGGCGGCGTACCAGCTCCGGAAGCGGGCGCGCTTGGTCTTCGATCCGACCATGCCGACATAGGGCGCATCGCGGCGCTGCAGCGCCTCGGCCCCGATCAGGAAGTCGAGCGCATGATCGTGGGTGAGGATGGCGTAGGAACTGCCGGGCGGCGCCCGACGCACCATCGCCTCCGGCATCGGCACGGCGTGCGTCGCGACAAGGTCGGGGAGGCCGGACAGCTCCGCCGGTCGTGTATCGACGACGTGCACATGCACCGGCAGCGGCGCGAGGGCGTGCGCCAGGGCCCGGCCGACATGTCCGGCGCCAAACAGGAATATGTGCGGACGGGCCGCTACCTCCGCTTCGATGCGACCGATCAGCCGCGCGACCGCCGCCTCGTCCAGCCGCCGCAGCGAGACATCGACGCGGCCCCCGCAGCACTGCCCGATCTCAGGCCCGAGCGGAATGTCGAGGTCGTCGCCAGGCTCGCCCGACCGCAGCACCTGCCGGGCCCGGTCGATCACCAGGTACTCGAGCGCCCCACCACCGATGGTGCCGATCTGCCCCGTGGCCGATACCAGCATGAAGGCGCCGGCCTCGCGCGGCGAGGAGCCGCGGACGGCGGTGAGTTCGGCGGCGATGGCCGCCGGATGGGCGGTGAAGAAGGCCCGCAGGGCGGCGGCGGAAAGCGTCATGGCGTCGTGGCCGCCCGCCGTAGCCGCTCGACGGCAAACAGCACCCGCTCGGGGGTTGCGGGCATGTCGAGCCGGGGAGCGATGCGGTAGTCGGCGACCGATGCCACCGCCATGGAGAGGGCCTCGACGACCGAGTAGCCGAGGACCAGCGGCGGTTCGCCGACCGCCTTGGAACGACCGATCGCCGGCTTCTTGTTGACGCTCCACTCGGCGAGCCGGACGTTGAAGACGCGCGGCACGTCCGAAGCAAGCGGGATCTTGTAGGTGGACGGGGCATGCGTCCTGAGCTGCCCCTTCTGGTCCCACCACAGTTCCTCGGTGGTGAGCCAGCCCATGCCCTGGACGAACGCGCCTTCCACCTGCCCGATATCAATGGCGGGGTTGAGCGAGCGGCCGACATCCTCGAGCACGTCGGCGCGATCCACCTGGTACTCTCCGGTCAGGGTGTCGATGGTGGCCTCCGCACAGGCCGCGCCATAGGCGAAATAGTAAAAGGGCCGCCCGCGCCCGGTCGAGCGGTCCCAGTAGATCTCGGGGGTCATGTAGAAGCCGGCCGCCGACAGCTGGACGCGGTGCATCCAGCACGAGGTGGCGAGTTCGTCGAAGTGCATCAGCCTGTCGCCGACGCGGATGCCGCCGAACTGCCAGACGATCCCGGCCGGATCGACGCCGTGCAGCCGGGCCGCGTGGGCACTCATCCGCGCCTTGATCTGGTTGGCGCCGTCGAGCGCCGCCATGGCGTTGAGATCGGTGCCGGACGATGCCGCCGTCGCCGAGGTATTGGGCACCTTGCCGGTATTGCTCGCCGTGATCTTGACGCGATCGAGCGGCACCCCGAACGCGTCGGCAAGGACCTGCGCCACCTTGATGTGCAGACCCTGCCCCATCTCTGTTCCGCCATGGCTCAGATGCACCGAACCGTCGCGATAGACATGCACCAGCGCCCCTGCCTGGTTGTGCCAGGTCGCCGTGAACGAGATACCGAACTTGACCGGCACCAGCGCGATGCCCTTCCTGAGCACGCGGCTGGTGCGATTGAAGTCGAGGATCGCCCGTCGGCGGGCCTGGTACTCCGAGCTTTCCTCGAGGTCGGCGATCACCCGGTGGATGACATTGTCCTCGACCACCTGGTGATAGGGGGTGATGTTGTTGCTGTCGGTACCGTAGAAATTGGCCTTGCGGATCTCGAGCGGGTCCTTGCCCAGAGCATAGGCGATGTCCTCGATCCAGCGCTCCGCCGCGACGATCCCCTGCGGACCACCGAAACCGCGGAAGGCGGTGTTCGAGACGGTATTGGTCTTGAGCGGCTGCGACTGCACGCGGACGGCGGGGTACCAGTAGGCATTGTCGCAGTGGAACAGCGCCCGGTCGGTCACCGGGCCGGAAAGATCGGCCGAATACCCCGAACGGGCCGCATAGGTGGCGGCGACCGCCTGGATGCGGCCCTCGTCATCGTAGCCGACCTCGTAGTCGACGACGAAATCGTGCCGTTTGCCGGTGATCGAGAAGTCGTCGTCGCGATCGGGGCGGAGCTTCACCGCCCGCCGGTATTTCCGCGCCGCGACCGCAGCGACGCAGGCGAACAGGTTCCCCTGCGTCTCCTTGCCGCCGAAGCCGCCGCCCATGCGGCGCATGTTGACGGTGACCGCGGCGTGCGGGATGCCGAGCACCTGGGCCACCATCACCTGAATCTCGGTGGGGTGCTGCGTCGAGGCCTGGATGGTGATCTCGTCGTCCTCGCCGGGGATGGCGAGGGCCACCTGGCTCTCGAGATAGAAGTGCTCCTGCCCGCCGATCGTCACCGAGCCGGCGACCCGGTGCGTCGATGCGGCGAACCCCGCCTCGACGTCGCCGCGCTCGAGCTTGAGCGGCTCCGTCACCAGCCGGCCTCCTGCCGCCCGGGCGGCGGCGATGTCGGTTAGGTGCGGCAGGTCCCGGTACGCGATACGGGCGAGCCGGGCGGCACGGCGTGCCGCTTCCCGGTCGAGGGCGATCACCGCGAAGATCGCCTGTCCGTGGTGCTCCACCACGCGGTCGGCAAACACCGGCTCGTCGTGCTTGTGGACGGTGCTGATGTCGTTCTCGGCGGGGATGTCCGCGGCCGTCAGGACGCCGACGACCCCGGGTGCGGCACGCACCGCGTCGAGATCGATCGAGACGATCTCGGCATGGACCCGGCTCGACAGCCCCAGATAGGCGTGCAGCGTGCCCTCCGGCTCGGCCAGATCATCGACATAGTCGGCGCGGCCGGCCACCTGCTTGATGGCGGAGTCGTGCGGGACCGAGACGTGGAGCGGCGAAGCGGTGATGGCGGACTGCCTGTTCATGCCACCTCCCGCGTCAGCCGTTGGCCTTCGCCGATCGTCTCGAGGTGGAACCGCCGCAGCAGGTTCTGCGCGGCGAGCAGCCTGTAGCCGGCCGATGCCCGCATGTCGGTAAGCGGCTGGAAATCGGAGGCAAAGGCCGGCAGCGCTGCCTCGATCGTCGCCTCGGTCCAGGCCTGCCCGAGCAGCGCGGCTTCGACCGCAATGGCGCGCTTGGGCGTCGCCGCCATGCCGCCGAAGGCGACGCGCACCGACGCGACATGGCCCCGCCCGTCGAGCGCTACGCGGAAGGCGCCGCAGAGCGCGGAAATGTCCTCGTCGCGGCGCTTGGAAATCTTGTAGCAGGCGAAGCGCTCGCCGGCCGGCAGCAACGGCACGCGCACGCTCTCGATGAACTCGCCTTGCTGCCGGTCCTGCTGGCCATAGGCAATGAAGAAGCTCTCAAGCGCCAAGGTGCGCCGTGCACTGCCCCTGCGCAGCGTGATCGTGGCATCGAGCGCGATCAGCGGCGGCGGCATGTCGCCGATCGGCGAGCCGTTGGCGATATTGGCGCCGACGGTGCCCATGTTGCGCACCTGCGCCCCTCCGATCCGGCCCCACAGCTCCGCCAGTTGCGGGAAGCGCGAGACCATGGCATCCGCTGCCTCGGCATAGGTGACGGCGGCCCCGATGACGAGGGCGCCATCCGCTTCGGCAAGACCGCGCAGCTGGTCAACCTCGCCGACAAAGATCAGTGGCCCGATCTCGCGCATGAACTTGGTGACCCACAGGCCCACATCGGTGGAGCCCGCGACCAGTGTCGCGGAGGGATTGTCGAGATAGGCGGAGGCCAGATCGTCGGCCGAGGCGGGAACAATGATCCGGTTCCGTTCCTCGCCGACCTCGACGCGGCGTCCGTCGCCGATTGCGCCAAGACGTGCCTTGATCCTCGCCCGCTCGGCGACCAATGGATCACCGGCGGGCGCGCCGTATTGCGAGATCGCCTGGCCGGCCCGGATGATCGGCGCATAGCCGGTGCACCGACAGAGATTGCCCTGCAGCGCCGTCTCGATGGCGCTCACCGTCGGTGCCGGTTCCGCCATCCACAGCCCGTAGAGCGACATGACGATGCCGGGGGTGCAGAAGCCGCACTGGCTGCCGTGGTGATCGACCATGGCCTGCTGTACCGGGTGCAGCGGGCCGTCGGGAGCGCTCAGATGCTCGATGGTCACCACATGCGCGCCGTCGAGCGAACCGACAAAGCAGATGCAGGCATTGACGCTGCGATAGACGAGGTCGCCGTTGCGCAGCCGCC
>NZ_JAYRYM010000237.1:0-5767 GCF_041917035.1 Devosia sp.
CTTTCCGGACGAGCGCACGATGCTGATGGCGTGCTCGGGCCTGCACCTCGAGCGCGAGCCGCTGCCCGATCCATCGGCCTGGGAGGCGGTCAACGATCCGGAGACGCGGCTGCGCGCGGCGCTCGGAGCGCTCTATGGCTGGTTCGAGCGCAACGAAGCGGTGACGGGAAACGTGTTGCGCGACGCCGAAACCAATCCGGTGCTGCGCGAGATCTCGGGCATGCGCTTCGGCGGCGCCTTCGGCGCCATGTCCGCATCGCTCTCGCCAGGCCTGGGCGAGGCAGGCAAGGCCGCCCTGGCGCTGGCCATGAGCTTTTTCACCTGGCGCACGCTGGTGCGCGAGTCAGGACTGCCGCCCGACGCGGCAGTCGAGATCATGGCGGGGCTGGTGCGCGACGCCGGGGCCTAGGGGAACAGGGACGCCATTGCGTCCGCGAAGCTAGGGGGCGAGCCGGGTGCCGCGCCAGCTGCCGGCGACCGGCTGGTCGCAATACGACCAGCCGCCTTCGAAGCCGTCGCCCGCCGCCGACAGGGTCCACTCGATCCGCCCCCAGTAGAACGACCCCATCCGCTCTGTCGCGCAGCGCGTGTTCGATCCGTCCTCGGCCCAGTAGCCGGCGAGCCGTCCACCGACGACCTCGCCCGACAGCCGGCCATTGTCCTGGCTGTAGGTGCCGTTCACCGACGAGCCGGACTGCACAAGGTCCATCTCCCCCTCGCTCGTCGTCCACCGGCCACCAAAGCCCCCGGCAGCCGCCGGCGTCGGCTGGTCCGCCACGGGCGGTAGACCCTCCACCCACTCGTAGCTATTCGTCATGGTCTCGCTGAACCCGCCATAGGCAGCGATATAGGCCGAGGCAATGTAGCGCAGGGTGGCTCCCGGACCACCCCCGGGCACCTTGAACGAGCCCCGGGCGCTCTGCTGACCTTCCCCGACCGAAACCGCGGCGATGTAGTCGCCGCTATCCACCGCGACGCCGCCTTGCGCCTCGGCGCCGGGATAGTTGCTCGCAAAGCTCACCGTCACCTCGACAGCTATGGTGTCGCCCGGCACCAGCACCAGCATCGGCGCCGACGCCCCGTAGGTGAAGGTCAGCTGCGACAGGTAGTTGCGGCGCTCGATATCGTCGTTCCTGAAGAACAGCTCCATCGCCCCCTGCCCCGAGAACTCGGGCTGAAATCCCCCGGACACGTGCTTCTCGTCGACCCGGCCAGGGGTCTTGCCGAGCAGCTGCAGCTCGGCTTCGCTCGGACTGAAGGCCGTATCGCGATAACGCCAGTAGCCTTCCGCCGCTGCACCGCCGATCGAGGCGGCGACGGCCAAGATGCCAAGCGCCAAGGTCAGGGCGAAGGCCCTGAGCCGGATTGCCGCGGGACTGGACATCGACTGCCTCCTTGTTGCGTCGGCACAAGCATGGGCCCGTGGCGGTACGGGCGCGTTGCGCTGCGTCAACGCCGGGGCCCCGAGTCCCGTCTACCACCTGCCACGGTATCGGTTCCGCCTTCAGTTGCCTGTCAGCTTGCCGTGGGAGGCACCGTTCCACTTCGACACTGGCGCATGGAGGCGACCCTGACTCTCTATCGGACCGGCTATTCCGGACTGCAGATCGGACTGCACTGGGCCATCGTGGCCATGGTGGCGGTACAACTGCTCATCGGCGAGAACATGACCGAGTTGGTCGAGGCGGCGGAAGAAGGCGAAGCGGCAAAGGCGACGGACGTGCTGTGGGGCAATGTCCACCTCTGGCTCGGCATCGCCATTCTGGCGGTCATGCTGGCGCGCCTGGTGCTTCGCGTCACGCAGGGCGTGCCGCAGCACGCCGGCGACACCTCACCGATGACGAAGCTGGCCGCCTCGGCGCTGCACGGAACGCTCTATGTGGTCCTGCTCGCCGCCCCGATCAGCGGACTCGTCAGCTACTACGGCCTCGCCGATATCGGCGAGCTGCACGGCGCGAGCCGCCCCATCCTGATGCTGCTCGTGCTGCTGCACGCGCTGGCCGCCATCTACAACCAGTTCGTCCGCAAGGACGGGACGCTGTCGCGCATGCTGCGACCGCAATAGCCCGCACAGGAATCGAACGGGCGGAGCCGTGGCCCCGCCCGATCGCCGCGCATCTGGCAATGCGTCAGTTCTTGGACTTGTCGACCAGCGCGCCGGCCTTGATCCACGGCATCATGGCGCGCAGCTTCTCGCCGACCTCCTCGATCGGATGCTCGTCGGCCAGGCGCCGCGTCGCCTTGAAGGCAGGCTGACCGGCCTTGCATTCCTGGATCCACTGGCTGGTGAAGCGACCCGACTGGATGTCGGCGAGGATTGCCTTCATCTCCTTCTTGGTCTCGGACGTGATGATGCGCGGGCCGGAGACATACTCGCCGTACTCGGCCGTATTGGAGATCGAGTAGTTCATGTTGGCGATGCCGCCCTGGTAGATCAGGTCGACGATCAGCTTCACCTCGTGCAGGCACTCGAAATAGGCCATCTCGGGCGCATAGCCCGCCTCGACCAGGGTCTCGAAGCCGGCCCGGATGAGCTCGACGAGGCCGCCGCACAGCACCACCTGCTCGCCGAACAGGTCGGTCTCGCATTCCTCGCGGAAGTTGGTCTCGATGACGCCGGAACGACCGCCGCCGACGCCGGAGGCGTAGGCGAGCGCGATGTCATGCGCGTTGCCCGAGGCATCCTGGTGCACCGCGATCAGGCACGGCACGCCGCCACCCTTCTGGTACTCGCCACGCACGGTGTGGCCCGGGCCCTTCGGCGCGATCATGATCACGTCGACGGTCTTCTTGGGTTCGATCAGGTTGAAGTGCACGTTGAGGCCATGCGCGAAGGCCAGTGCCGCGCCGTCGCGGATATTGGGCTCGATGTGCTGCTTGTAGATGTCGGCCTGGAGCTCGTCCGGCGTCAGCATCATGATCACGTCGGCCCAGGCCGCGGCCTCGGCGACCGACATGACCTTCAACCCCTCGCCCTCGGCCTTCCGCGCCGAAGCCGAGCCGGGGCGCAGCGCCACGACCACATCCTTGACGCCGGAGTCGCGCAGGTTGAGCGTGTGCGCATGGCCCTGGCTGCCATAGCCGACGATTGCCACCTTCTTGGACTTGATGATGTTCAGATCGGCATCCCGATCGTAGTAGACGCGCATGGATAACTCCCTTTCGTGCGTTTGGCCGTTGCGGCCGATTGCTGCTTGGGCGGGTGCCCGGAGACCCTCTCCTTCGACAGGCTCAGGAGGAGGTCACATTCTGTGGCGGGCTCGGGGCGCGGCCCGCTCCCCGCGGTGGAGGCTTCACTTCTCCACCCCGTAGATCTTCAGGAACTGCTCGGTGGCGCGGGCCGCGTCGCGCGCCACCTCCGCTTCTCCCATGTCGATGGCTTCGCCGAGGAGGGTGCGGATCTGCACGTCGCGGACCACCAGACCGAAGAAGCTGCGATAGGCCTCCTCCGAGCTGTCGAAGCGCAGCAGCCGCGATTCCCGGCCGGCCTCGAGCACCGGCTTCAGCCGCTTGCGAATGGCCAGCGGCCCGTTCTCGAGCACGATGTCGCCGAGCGGACTGTCATCGCTGCCGGCATGGCCGATGGCCAGTCGATTGAGCGTGACGGAGACCTTGCCGGAAATCGTGGCGAGGAGGTCGCGGGCGAACTGCTCGATGCTGGAGCGCAGGATCGCGCCGTCGATCCGGCGTCGATCGACATGCGGCATGCGCACCTTGGAGGCCTGGAACTGCACCGTCGCCGTCAGCAGCCCGTCGCGATCGCCGAACCACTTGTAGAGTGTCTCCTTCGAGCACGAGGCGCGCCGCGCCACCGAGGTCATGGTCAGTCGGTCGCCCTGCTCGACCAGCAGATCGAGCGCCGCGGTCAGCACCTGCTGCTGGCGGAGCGTGAATGCCTCTTCCCGATGTGCCGACACCACCGACACCGCCCTGCCCCCCTTGCCGCGCCCCTCGCTGGCGATCCCTGCGAGGTCGGGTATCCGTACCGTACGTTACGGTTCGGCGCAAGTGGGCCGGTGGTTTGCGGGCCGTTGTTCTGTTGTTGTTGCCTGACTGTCTTGCGCGCGCGCCTGATCCTTCCACCCCACCGCGCCGTCGGCGGAGCGCCTGATGGCGGGATCGCGCTGAGGCGGCCGGCATCCGCTGCCGCGAGGTTAAGGCCGCCCCGGCAGGCGTCGCAGCCGGCGCAGGGTCGGCCCGGCAATGCGCCCTGGAAGAGGCACGCCGAGGTCGCCGCTGAACCCGTCTTTACGCTGCCGTTACGCCGCACGGCGATTCCCTCGTAGAGCCGTTACGCGCCGCAGATGTAGGCCCGCCCCATCTCGATTGATGGAGCCGTCGATGCTTGCCGATTTCGTCTACTTCGCCGGAGGCCTGCTGGGCTTTGCGCTTTGCTGGCTCGCCGTGACTGCCGCGGGGAGGCTCTGATGACCCTCGAACTGGGCCTCGGCCTCCTCACCGCCGCCGCCATCCTGATCTATGCGGCGGTGGCCCTGATCCGCCCCGAAAAGTTCTGAGGGCGCCATGACATCCGATCTCTTGCAGTTCGCGCTGTATTGCGCGGTCCTCGTCGCCCTCGCCCTGCCGCTCGGCGCCTACATGGCAAGGGTCTACGCGGGCAGCCCCGGCTGGCTCGCGGCCGTCGAGCGGCCGATCTACCGGCTGGCGGGCATCGATCCGGACAAGGGACAGGGCTGGCAGGCCTATGCGCTGGCCATGCTGGCCTTCAACGCCGCCGGCTTCGCCCTGTTGTTCGCGATCCTGAAGTTCCAGGACCTGTTGCCGTTCAACCCGCAGGCGCTGCCGGGGCTGCCGGCGCACCTTGCGTTCAACACGGCGATCTCGTTCGTCACCAACACCAACTGGCAGAGCTATGGCGGGGAGACCACCATGAGCTACTTTAGCCAGATGGTGGGCCTCACCACGCAGAACTTCGTCTCGGCGGCGACCGGCATGGCCGTGGCGGCGGGTGTCGCACGGGGCCTGGCGGGACGGCAGAGCAGGACGATCGGCAACTTCTGGGCCGACCTGACGCGCTCGGTCCTCTACGTGCTCCTGCCGATTTCCATCGTCCTCGCGCTTGTTCTGGTCTGGCAGGGCGTGCCGCAGACGCTCTCGGCGAACGTCGTCGCGACGACGCTCGAGGGTAGCCAGCAGACCGTTGCGGTCGGCCCCGTGGCGAGCCAACTGGCCATCAAGCAGCTCGGCACCAATGGCGGCGGCTTCTTCAACGTCAACTCGGCGCACCCGTTCGAGAACCCGACCGCGCTCGCCAACTTCCTCGAGATGCTGTCGATCCTCTCGATCTCCGTCGCCTTCTGCTTCACCTTCGGCCGGATGGTCGGCGACAAGCGGCAGGGGCGCGCGCTGTTGGCCGCGATGGGCATCCTCTTCGTGCTCGGCTTTGCCGGCATTTATGCCTCCGAAATCGCCGCCAACCCGCTTCACGCCGCCTTTGTCGCCGAGGGTTCGGGGAACATGGAAGGCAAGGAGGTCCGCCTCGGCGTGGTCAATTCCGCGCTCTGGGCCGAGGCCACCACCGCCGCCTCGAACGGCTCGGTCAACGCCATGCACGACAGCTTCAACCCGCTCGGTGGCATGATTGCCATGCTCAACATCGAGCTGGGCGAGGTGGTGTTGGGCGGCGTCGGCGTCGGCCTCACCGGCATGCTGCTGCTGGTCATCGTCACGGTGTTCCTCGCCGGCCTGATGGTGGGGCGCACGCCGGAGTACCTGGGCAAGAAGATCGAAGCCCGCGAGATCAAGC
>NZ_JAYRYM010000238.1:0-5701 GCF_041917035.1 Devosia sp.
TCGACGGAACCGGCGGCAGCGTTGCCGGCGTGCTCCAGGCCATGACGGGCGAAGGAACCTACACGGTGGACGACTTCTCCATCGCCCGGCTCGATCCTCTGGCGCTGGCTGCCGTTGCGGCCGTCGATGATGTGCTCGAGATGCAGCCCGACGAGTTGACGAAGCTCATCGAGGATCGTCTGGATGACGCGCCCCTGGTCAGCGACAGCGTGTCGGGCGCCTTCACCATCGCCGGTGGCGTCGTGCGCAGTCCCAACCTGACCGTGACGGGGCAGGGCGGGGCGCTGTTCGGCGGCAGCCAGGTGCGGCTGTCCGATCTCGGCCTGTCCGGCAGCTTCGTGCTGTCGGCAACCGGTGCCATCCCGGCCGCGCTGCTCGATGCTGCATCGGCCGAGGTCGTCACGCGCCTGTCCGGCACGCTGCTGGCGCCCGAGCGGAGCTTCGACGTCTCTGCGCTGGTCGATGCGGTGATGGTCAAGGCCTATGAGGCCGAGGTCGCGCGGCTCGAGCAGTTGCGCGCCGAGGAGGAGGCCCGCCGACAGGCCGCCGACGAGGCCGAAAAGCTCCGGCTCGCCCAGGAGGAGAGGGCGCGGGAAGAGGCCGAACTCATCCGCAAGGCCGACGAGGCAGCCCGACAGGCTGCCGAAGAGGCCGCGGCCAGGCAGGCGGCGGAAGAACTTGCGGCCCGTCAGGCCGCCGAGGAGGCCGCGCGGAAAAAGGCCGCCGAGGAAGCCGCCCGGAAGAAGGCCGCCGAGGCCGCGGCGCGCAAGGCCGCGGAAGAGGCCAATCGGCCGATGGACCTGGGACTGGGCAACTAGCCGGGGCGTCGTCCGTTCGGAAGTGCCAAAGGATCGGCCTTCCGGAGCAGGGCCGACGCGTCAGGGAGGCGGCGGATCGCCGTGGCTCGGACGGTCCCGGTACCAGGCGAGAACCGCAAGTCGCAGCGCCGACGACAGGTTCGGCACGTCGCGTGTTTCGTCGATATCGCGGATCAGCGCTGCCATCGGCATCCCGCGTGCGCTGGCCATCGCCTCGAGGCCGACCCAGAACTCCGGCTCGATCGCGATGCTGGTCCGGTGCCCGGCAATGCTGATCGAACGCTTCTGCATCCGCTACTTCTTGCGGAACGCGTCGAGGCTGATGACCTTCTCCCCCTTCGGCTCGCTGCCTGAGCCCGCCGGGGGGACGGTCTCCTCCGGCGGCGCAGTCGCCGGCACCGGGTCCGCCGCCGGCTTGACCTGCTCGACATCGAACTGCAGTCCGAACTGCACCGAGGGGTCGAAGAAGCCCTTGATCGCGGAGAACGGGATCGCCAGCAGTTCCGGCTTGCCGTCGAACGACAGCTCCACCTCGAACCCGGTTTCGCTCACCTTGAGGGCGCCGAACTGGTTCTGCAGCACGATCGTCATTTCCTTGTCGTACTGTTCGACCAGCCGCTGGCTCAGGCGGACGCCCGGCGCCTTGGTGACGAAGGAAATGAAGAAATGGTGTTCGCCCGGCAGCCCGGTGCGCGCCACTTCGGACAGCACCTTGCGCACCACGCCACGCAGCGCTTCCTGTGCGAGAATGTCGTAGCGGATCAGGTCTTCGGCCATCGGCGTCCTTGTTGCGCGGGGGAATCCCAACCGCCGCATATCATCGGTTGGTTGCCCACAATTCAAGGCGAAAAGCAGGGTGGCGACAGGCCGTCGCGCCCTGCCGGATGCCGTCGAAGCTGGCCCGGGGAGGAATGAGTGCAGGCTTCTGTTGCCAGGTGCCTGCGAACCCCGCCTGTCGCCCTGCTAGGAGCGAAGGACTTTGATTCCCAGTGCTAGCGCCGCATTACGCAGCGAGAGCGACCGGAGCATAGTTGTCGTTGGCAACTATTAGGATGGCCCGATGTCGGTGGTACCATGCCGAGCGAAAGTCTACCCTTTACGCCCTTGTCGATCCTGTTTCGCCCCCATTGTCTCCGCCACGACGGAGGGGTTTGGTGGAGGCGCCGGGCACTGCCCCCGGGTCCAATGGGTTTATTACGATAGCCGTTTATCGCCATAGCCGTTGCCGGCACCCCCTATATAGGATCGGGCTCGGCCGGATGCAATTGACCTCTCGGCCTCCGTTCCATCCGGTCCACACCCGGCCGCCGCCGGCATGCGAGATTGCGACGGGCAACCCTCGATCCCGGTTTCGCGCCGTCCGCGCTCGTCCTAGTCTGCCGCTGCTCCAGATTCGCCCCGGCGGTGCCATGCAAGCCTATCTCGACCTGCTCAAGGACGTGCTCGAAAGCGGCACCGATCGTCCCGACCGCACCGGTACCGGTACGCGTTCGGTCTTCGGCCGCCAGGTCCGGTTCGACCTGTCGCAGGGCTTTCCGCTCCTCACCACCAAGAAGCTCCACATCAAGTCGGTGATCTACGAATTGCTGTGGTTCCTGCGTGGCGACACCAATGTGCGCTGGCTGCAGGAACGCGGGGTTCGCATCTGGGACGAGTGGGCCGACGAGAACGGCGATCTCGGACCGGTCTACGGCTCGCAATGGCGCAGCTGGCCGGATGGCCGCGGCGGCACCATCGACCAGATCGCCAATCTTGTCGCCTCCATCCGCAGCCGGCCCGAGTCCCGCCGTCACATCGTCACGGCATGGAATCCCGCCGAGGTCGACGACATGGCGCTGCCACCGTGCCACTGCCTGTTCCAGTTCTACGTGGCCGAGGGCCGGCTGAGCTGCCAGCTCTACCAGCGCAGCGCCGACATCTTTCTCGGCGTGCCGTTCAACATCGGCTCCTACGCGCTGCTGACCCACATGCTGGCGCAGGTCAGCGGTCTCCAGCCGGGCGATTTCGTCCACAGTTTCGGCGACATCCACCTCTACCACAATCACTTCGATCAGGCCCGGCTGCAGTTGGCACGTTCGCCGCGGCCGCTGCCTCGCCTGACACTCAACCCCGACCGCCATGATCTCTTCGCGTTCGATTTTGAGGACTTCATGATTACCGGGTATGATCCGCATCCGCACATCAAAGCCGAGGTGGCCGTATGAAACCGCTTGGTTCCCTTGCCGTTCTGTTGTCGGTCGTCGCCGCGCCTGCGCTTGCCAACGACACCATGTCGCAGCTGGGCGCGGGCGGGCTGATCTTCCTGACCTCGGAGAACATCAGCATGCAGTCGGAGGATCTGTTCGTGTCCCCCGCGCAGGTCCGGGTCCGCTACCAGTTCCTCAACAAGTCCGACACGGACGAAACCGCTCTTGTCTCGTTTCCCCTTCCCGACATCGAGGGCAGCGGCGACTTCATGGTCTCGGTTCCGAGCGAGGAGCCGGGCAACATCTTCGGCTTCAGCACCACCTTCGACGGCGAGCCGGTCGAGGTGACGCTGCACCAGTATGCCTTCGCCTATGGTGTCGATCACACCGAGCTGCTGCGTGACCTCGGAGTTCCCCTGATCCCGTTTGGCTCCGCCACCACCGAGGCCCTGAACGGGCTTGGCGAGGCGGACCAGCAGCGGCTCCTGCACCTGGGCCTCGTCATTCCCATGCAATACAACTCCGGCGACGGCTGGCAGACCGACTACGTCCCGGTCTGGACGCTGAGATCCGCCTACACCTGGGAGGCGACGTTCCCGGCGGGAGAGGTGGCGGAGGTCGAACACAGCTACACCCCCAGCGTCGGCGGCACCGTGGCGGTCACCTTCCTTTCACCCCCTTACGAGGACTACGATCCGGCCACCGAGTACCAGAAGCGGTACTGCACCGATGAGAGCTTCGTGAAGACGGTGCGCAAGACCCTGCCCAATCCCGAGGAGCCGTACGGCGCCCCCTATACCGAGAGCTGGATCTCCTACATCTGGTCCACTGGCGGCAACTGGTCCGGCCCCATCGGCCGGTTCCATCTGACCATCGACAAGGGCAGGCCCGAGAACCTCGTCTCGTTCTGCTGGGACGGCGAGGTCACCAAGACCTCGCCCACCACCTTCGAAATGGAAGCCACCGACTGGTTCCCGCCGTTCAACCGGGAGCTTGAGGTGCTGATCCTCAACAAGCAGGACCAGACGGCCCAGAGTGCCGGCTGAGGCATGAACGGGCGGCTTGCCGGCGCAACCGGGTAGGTGCGGATGACACTCTCCATTCACCGGGCGGTGCCGGACGATGCCCCTCTGGTGCTCGATTTCGTCCGGGCTCTCGCCGACTACGAAAAGCTAGCCCATGAGGTCGAGGCCACCGAGGCCGACATCCGGCGCGACCTCTTCGGCCCCGATCCCAAGGTGTTCTGCGAGATCGCCGAATGGAACGATCGCCCGGTGGGCTTTGCGCTTTGGTTCTATACCTACTCCACCTTCCAGGGACGGCACGGCATCTGGCTGGAGGACCTGTTCGTGCACCCGGAGGCCCGCGGTCTGGGGATCGGCAAGGCCCTTCTGGTCGATCTGGCGCGCCGCTGTGTTGCCGAGGGGCTCGGACGCTTCGAATGGTGGGTGCTGGACTGGAACGCGCCCTCCATCGACTTCTACAGGTCGCAGGGCGGCGTGATGATGGATGAGTGGACCAAGGTCCGCATTTCCGGCCCGGCGCTCGCCCGGCTGGGCGCGACATGACCGTTCGCGTCGCCCTGATTGCCGCTGTAGCGCAGAATGGCATCATCGGCGCGGCAGGCCAGATTCCGTGGCGATTGCCGACGGACTTCGCCTTCTTCAGGCGGATGACGCTCGGCAAGCCGCTGATCATGGGACGCAGGACCTTCGAGAGCATCGGCCGCCCGCTGCCGGGGCGAACGAGCATCATCGTCAGCCGACGGCCCGGGTACCAGGCCGAGGGTGCATTCGTGGTCGACAGCCTGGCACTGGCGCTCGATCGGGCTCAGGCCATTGCCGCAGCCGACAATGCCGAAGAAGTGATGGTCGGCGGTGGTGCTGAGATCTACCGCGAGGCCCTGCCAGTGGCCGACCGGATCTACCTGACCAAGGTCGAACTTTCCCCTCATGGCGATGCCAGCTTCCCACATCTCGATACGGCCATGTGGGACGTCGAGGACCTGCCCGAGGTCGTTCCGGGGCCTCGGGACAGCGCCGGATTCCGCGTGAAAATCTACCGCCGCCGGGCCGTCTCCGCACGTTGATCGGGCCGGTGGGCTTCCCTATATAGGTCCATCGAGATCAATCGCGGATGAAAGGTGCTAGATGCCCTGGGATAACAACACGGGTGGGGGAGGTCGCAATTCGAACAGTGGCGGCCCCTGGGGGCAGGTTCCGGGCGGTGGCAGCGGCGGTGGTGGCGGCGGTGGCGGGCGCAGGCCCGGGAACACCCCCAACCTCGAGGATCTGTTGGCGCGGGGTCGCGACCGCTTCCAGGGCGGCGTCCCCGGCGGACGCTGGGCCATTGCCGGCGCCGTGCTGGCCGCAATTGTCTTCTGGGGGCTGAACTCGGTCTACACCATCGAAGCGCAGGAAGTCGGCGTCGAGCTGCAGTTCGGCAAGCCCAAGCCGGAGCTGAGCCAGCCCGGCCTGCACTTTCACCTGTGGCCGATCGAAAGCGTCGAGCGGGTGACCGTCACCGAGAACCAGACCTCGTTCGGTACGATCAATTCGGGTCGCAGCAATGGCGACGAGGGGCTGATGCTGTCGGGCGACCAGAACATCGTCGACGTGCGGTTCTCCATCCTGTGGTCGGTCTCCAATCCCATCGACTTCCTGTTCAACGTACGCGATCCCGAAGACATGGTGCGCA
>NZ_JAYRYM010000239.1:0-5694 GCF_041917035.1 Devosia sp.
GGACGACCGCGAGAACGCCGTGTTCGCCGCCGTGTCCACCCCGACCCCGCAGCGCCTGCTGCACGTGGCCGAGGCCATGCGGCTCGGCTTCGGCATCGAGGACATCTTCGACGCCTCCAAGATCGACCCGTGGTTCCTCGAGCAGATCAAGGGTATCGTCGACACTGAACGGAAGATCCGCGAATACGGCCTGCCGGCGGACGCGCAGACCCTGCGCGGCCTCAAGGCGATGGGCTTTTCGGATCGTCGCCTCGCCGACCTCGCCGGCAAGCAGGCCAAGGATGTCCGGGCCCTCCGGCGGTCGCTCGGCATCCGGCCGGTGTACAAGCGGATCGACACGTCGGCGGCCGAGTTCGCCTCCCCCACGGCCTACATGTACTCGACCTACGAAGCGCCCTTCGCCGGCGCCCCGGAGGACGAGGCCCGCCCCTCCGACAAGAAGAAGGTGGTGATCCTCGGCGGCGGCCCGAACCGCATCGGCCAGGGGATCGAGTTCGACTACTGCTGCTGCCACGCCGCCTTCGCCCTCTCCGACGCGGGCTACGAGACCATCATGGTCAACTGCAATCCCGAGACGGTGTCGACCGACTACGATACCTCGGACCGGCTGTATTTCGAGCCGCTGACCGAGGAGGACGTGATCGAGATCCTCGAGACCGAGAAGTCGAACGGCACGCTGCACGGCGTCATCGTGCAGTTCGGCGGCCAGACCCCGCTCAACCTCGCCGACGCGGTCGAGCGTGCCGGCGTGCCGATCCTCGGCACCCAGCCCGCCTCGATCGACCTTGCCGAGGACCGCGACCTGTTCTCCAAGCTGATCTCGCGGCTCGAACTGACCCAGCCCAAGAACGGCATCGCCTATTCGCTCGAGCAGGCCCGCATCGTCGCCGAGCGGCTCGGCTATCCGCTGGTGATCCGCCCGAGCTACGTGCTGGGCGGCCGCGCCATGCAGATCGTCCATTCGCCGTCCGAATTCGAGACCTATGTGCAGGGCACCCTCACCTCGCTGGTGCCGCCCGACATCCTGATCCGCTACCCCAACGACAAGACCGGCCAGATCAACTCGGTCCTCTCCGACAATCCGCTGCTGTTCGACGGTTACCTGAGCCGCGCCATCGAGATCGACGTCGATTGCCTGTGCGATGGCAAGGACGTGTTCGTCTGCGGCATCATGGAGCACATCGAGGAAGCCGGCATCCATTCGGGCGACAGCGCCTGCTCGCTGCCGCCGATGCACCTGTCCGACGCGGTGATCGCCGAACTGAAGCGCCAGACCACCGAACTGGCGCTGTCGCTCAAGGTCGGCGGCCTGATGAACGTGCAGTACGCCCTCAAGGACGAGACCATCTACATCCTCGAGGTCAATCCGCGCGCCTCGCGCACCGTGCCCTTCGTCGCCAAGGTGATCGGCGCGCCGATCGCCAAGATCGCGTCGCGGATCATGGCCGGCGAGAGCCTCCGGAGCTTCAACCTCACCGAGAAGAAGCTCGACCATATCGCCATCAAGGAAGCGGTCTTCCCGTTCAACCGCTTCCCGGGCGTCGACACCGTGCTCGGACCGGAGATGAAGTCGACCGGCGAGGTCATCGGCCTCGACACCAACTACCCCATCGCCTTCGCCAAGTCGCAGCTCGGCGCCGGCTCGAAGGTGCCGCGCGAAGGAACCGTGTTCGTCTCCGTGCGCGACGACGACAAGCCGCTGATCCTGGGCTTCTGCCGCCGGCTGGAGCAGGCCGGGTTCAGGATCGTCGCGACCTCCGGGACGCACAAGTACCTCGTCGAGAACTCCATCGCGGCGACCAAGGTCAACAAGGTGCTGGAGGGCCGGCCGCACATCGTCGATGCGATGAAGAACGGCGGCATCCAGCTGGTGATCAACACCACCGACGGCACCAAGTCGATCGCCGACAGCCGCGACATCCGACGCACGGCGCTGATGGGCAAGATCCCCTACTACACCACCATCCCGGGCGCGGTGGCGGCGGTCGAGGGCATCATCGGCTACCGCGAGGGCAACCTGCAGGTCCGCCCGCTGCAGAGCTACTTCGCCGCCTAGGCCCCCGATCGGCGGGGGACGGTCGACCGATCGTTCCGCTCCCGCCCGCCGATGCTCGGCATTTGCGCGGCGCCGTTAGCCGTTCCTAGACGACCGGCCTGCGACAAGTCCGCCATGCAATGGTGGATCGACCTTCTCGCCCCCTTCGCCGCCGGCCTCGTCTTCGCCGGGGCCGGTGCGGCGGCAGCCCGCATCCTCGCCGATCCCCCTCCCGGCCGAGACTGGACCCGCATCCGGCCGGGTGGCCTCCACTGGTCGGCCGTCATCCTCGGCAGCGGTCTCGTCGGACTGATGCTCTACGTCCGCCTGTTCGTCGGTTCGGATCGCGCCGATGCGGAAGCACAGATGCAGATCCTCGTGCTGCTCCTCCTCGCCTTCGCCCTGTGCACCGCACTCTGCCTGCGCCAGATGCGCGCCATCGTCCGCGCCGATATCCGCTGGCGCGGACGGCGGCTCGAGCACGCGGGAATCGATGGCAACCGCATCGCCCGGGATCTGGGCGACGTCGTCGGCATGCGGCGGCGCTGGACCGGCGAGATCGAGATCGCCTTCACCGACGGCCACGTCATCCGCCTCGACAGCCAGGCGGCCGGCGTGCCCCAACTGTGCGAGCGCATCATCCGTCTCGACGGCGAACTGGCCGCCGGACTTCCGCTGTGACGGTCGACGACCCCCCCGGCCAGGATCGATCGCGCAAGGACCGGTTGACGGACGGGCCCGATCGTCTAGGCTGGCGGGCACCATGATGATGATCCGTTCCTTCGCCGCGGTCTTTCGCCTCGCCTGATCCGCGCGAGACTGACCGAGCCTTTCCAGCGAACCGGCACGCCGCCGCCCAGGCGCGCGTGCGCAAAGACGGATACCACCATGCCTTCAGCCCATCTGCCGCTTACCGCGGCCCAGATCGAAACCTTCATCGCCGACGGCGTCGTCCGCATCGACAATGCCTTTCCCGCCGACCTTGTGGCGCAATGCCGGGCCATCCTGTGGACCCTGTCGGGCTGCGATCCCGCCGACCCGTCCACCTGGACGCGGCCTGTCGTCCGCCTCGGCGACATCCCCGCCGCGCCGTTCCGGGCGGCCGCCAACACGCCGATCCTGCACGGGGCCTTCGACCAGCTGGTCGGACCGGGTCGCTGGCAGCCGCGCGGCAGCCTGGGGACCTTTCCGCTGCGGTTCCCCTCGGCCGACGATCCGGGCGATGCCGGCTGGCACGTCGACATGAGCTTCGGCTGGGAGGAGACCGACGACTTCATGGCCTGGCGGGTCAACATCGAGTCGCGCGGTCGGGCGCTGCTGATGCTGTTCCTGTTCTCCGAGGTGGGCGAGGCCGATGCGCCGACGCGCATCCGGCTCGGCTCGCACCGGCAGATCGCGCGCCGGCTCGCTCCGGCGGGTGCGGCCGGCCTGAGCCTGCGGGAGCTGGCGGCGGACGGCTTTGCCGCGACCGCCGACTGCCCGCAGGTCCTCGCCACCGGCTCGCCCGGCACCGTCTACCTGTGCCACCCGTTCCTCGTCCACGCCGCCCAGCCGCACCGCGGCCGGGAACCGCGGTTCATGGCCCAGCCGGCGCTGCTGCCGCAAGGTCCGCTCGACCTCGTCGACCCGGCATCGCCGGTCGAGGTGGCGATCGCGCGGGCTCTGCGGTAACGCCCTCCGGCGCCGTCACGGGCGGCGCCGGATGACGCAACAATTTTGTCCGATGGGCCTGCGGCGAGGCAAGACGTCCCACCGGTAACGCTGGTCAACCCGCCGCGGGGCCACTAGCTTCCTCGAACAACGGGCGAGGGGCAGCTCTTGGTTTTCGGCATCGATCCGCTCTACTCGCTGTCCGGGTTCGCCGTCGGCTTCATCGTCGGGATGACCGGCGTCGGCGGCGGGTCATTGATGACGCCGCTGCTGATCCTGCTGTTCGGCATCCATCCGGCCACGGCGGTCGGCACCGACCTGCTCTTTGCCGCCATCACCAAGGCGGCGGGAACGCTCGTCCACGGCATCAATCGCAATGTCGACTGGCGGGTGGTGCTGACCCTGGGGGTGGGCAGCGTCAGTGCCGCGGCGGCGGTCCTGTGGATCCTGTCGCAGGTCGGCGGTTCGTCGCCGGAGATCGCCCATCTGGTCGGCACGGTCCTCGGCGTCATGCTGATCCTGACGGCCCTGACCCTGCTGTTCCGACGCTGGCTGCTCGCCGTCGCGCACGCCCCCGGCGATATCCGGCCGTCGCTGCAGCTGGCGCTCACCGTGGGCATCGGCGCGCTGATGGGCGTACTGGTCTCGATCTCATCGGTCGGCGCCGGCGCCATCGGAGTGACGGCGCTGATGCTGCTCTACCCGCGCCTGCCGCTGCTGCGCGTCGTGGCGACCGATGTGGCCCATGCGGTGCCGCTGACGCTGGTCGCCGGCCTCGGCCACTGGATGATCGGCAATGTCGAGTGGCCGCTGCTGGTCTCGCTGCTGGTCGGCTCGATCCCCGGCATCCTGCTCGCCAGCCTCTTCGCCCCCAAGGTCCCCGAACTGTGGCTGCGCCTGCTGCTCGCCGCGGTGCTCGCGACGGTTGGCGTCAAGCTGCTGCTCGCCTAGCCTCTGGAGAGCACCACCAGCAGCCCCGCCACCGGCTCGCCCCGGTCGTGCCGCAGGCTCTCGGCACGGCTCGACAGCAGCTCGAAGCCGGCGGCACGACACGCCGCGAGCGCCGCCTCGGGGCGATGCGCGAAGCGCAGGCTGGTCCGCAGGATCTCGGCCTCCGGCCCCTCGTGCGTTTCGAGCGAAAAGGCGAAGCAGCCGCCCGGGTTCAGCACCGGCCGCACGGCGGCGAGGACGGGGGCAAGGGGGCCGGTGTAGTTGAGCACGTCGGCGGCGAGGACCAGGTCGATGCCGTCCTCCCCGCGCAGGTAGTCGAACAGGTCGGCCCGCGTCAGGCTGTCGTAGATGCCCTTGCGCCGCGCTTCGGCCAGCATCGCCTGCGAAAGATCGACGCCGTCGAGCCGCCCGACATGGGGGCGGACCCGGACGCCCATCAGTCCGGTCCCGCAGCCCAGGTCGACGGCCCGCCCCGCTGTGAGCCGTCCGCTCGCCGCCACCGCCGCGGCCAGCGCCTCGGGAACCCGATACCCCAGTCGGTCGACCAGCGAGGTCTCGAAGCGCGTCGCGTAGTCGTCGAACAGCGTCTCCACATAGGCCGTTGCCCTGCCGGCGCTGCCGACGCCGTACGCCGCAAGCTTCAGCGCCGCCCCGTACCGCCCTTCGGGATCGAGCTCGGCCGACCGCCGCCAGGCCGCGATGGCCCCCTCGAGGCTGCCCGCCGCCTCGTGGTGGCGGCCGAGGCTGTACCACCCGACCGCCCAGTCCGGCACCAGCTCGAGGGCCTGCTCCATCACCTCGGCGGCCTCGGCATAGGCGCGCTCGCTCGCCAGCGCCTCGGCATAGGCGCCGCGGCGATCGGCAATCGGATCTCCGGAGGAATGCGGGTTAGGGGGCATGGCTTGCTTCGCTGGCACGGCTCTAGCGCACCGGCGCCGCGTGCAGAAGTGAGTGAATCCGCAGTTTTTCGCTTTGCCGGAGTGGCCGCCGAAGCATAAGCTCCTTCGTATCGCGGCTCGCCACCGAGGCTCGACGACCCTGCCCCGGCGGCCCGGCAC
>NZ_JAYRYM010000240.1:0-5663 GCF_041917035.1 Devosia sp.
GTTCCTCCTGCGGCAGGTGCAGGTCCACCACCGCAACTTCCACCGCGAAGGCATAGGCCGTGTCCTGCAGCCGATCCGGCAGCACTGCCACCGCCGCGTCCAGCACGCTGTCGAGCCCCTCGGCGTTAACGCGGTCGACGGCGGCATTGGCTACCGCTTCGAGGCGCGCCTTGTCGAAGCCCTCGAAGGCCGGCGAGCGGATGATCAGATCCTCGATCGAGTCGAGTTCATGCGAGGAAATGCCCTCGTCCGAGGAGGCGGTCACCACCATGATCGCGATCAGGGCATCGTGCAGTGAAAGGGCCATTTCCGTTTCCGAAGGCTGAAGGTGCGCATACCTAGGCATGCCGGAAACGCTTGGCAAGGCCGCTGTCCATTGACGCCGGGGCCCGGCTGGGGCAATTGAGCGGCCTTCTCAACCTGTTCCCCGACGAGGCCTGCCGTGCCTGCGAGCCTGCCCACCCTCGATCCAGACCTGTTCGATGCCGCGCAGAGCGCGCGCGCCTGGCCATTCGAGGAAGCCCGCAAACTGGTGGCCCGCGTCGAAAAGCGCGGGCTCACCGAGGTGCTGTTCGAGACCGGCTACGGTCCCTCGGGCCTGCCGCATATCGGCACCTTCGGCGAGGTGGCGCGCACCACCATGGTGCGCACCGCCTTCAGGCTCCTGACCCGCGACCAGGTGCCGACCCGCCTGCTGTGCTTTTCCGACGACATGGACGGGATGCGCAAGATCCCCGACAACGTGCCGTCCCGGGCCTTCCTCGAGCCCTACATCCAGATGCCGCTGACTTCGGTGCCGGACCCGTTCACCAACGAGTTCGAGAGCTTCGGCGCGCACAACAATGCCATGCTGCGGCGCTTCCTCGATACGTTCGGCTTCAACTACGAGTTCGCCAGCGCCACCGAGTACTACAGGGCCGGCAAGTTCGACGCCGTGCTGCGTCGCGCCGCCGAGCGCTATGACGACATCATGGCGGTGATGCTGCCCACCCTCGGCTCCGAGCGGCAGGAAACCTACTCGCCGTTCCTCCCCATCTCGCCGCAGTCGGGTCGCGTCCTCTACGTCCCGATGAAGCATGTCGATGCCGTCGCCGGCACCGTCACCTTTGACGACGAGGACGGCACCGAGACCACGCTCCCGGTCACCGGCGGTCACGTCAAGCTGCAGTGGAAGCCCGATTTCGGCATGCGCTGGGCCGCCCTCGGCGTCGATTTCGAGATGTTCGGCAAGGACCACCAGACCAACGCCCACATCTACGACCGGATCTGCGAGATCCTCGGCGGCGTGGCGCCCGAGCACTACGTCTACGAGCTCTTCCTCGACGAGAACGGCCAGAAGATCTCGAAGTCCAAGGGCAACGGCCTGACCATCGACGAGTGGCTGACCTACGCCTCGACCGAGAGCCTGGGACTCTACATGTTCCAGAAGCCGCGGGTCGCCAAGCGCCTCTATTTCGACGTCATCCCGCGCGCCATGGACGAGTATTACGCCTTCGTCGAGGCCTACCAGGCGCAGGATGTCGCCGCTCGCCTCGAAAACCCGGCCTTCCACGTGCATTTCGGCCACCCGCCGGCGGCGACGATGCCGATCACCTTCAGCCTCTTGCTGAACATCACCTCGGCCTCCAACGCCCACGACACCGACGTGCTCTGGGGCTTCATCTCGCGCTACGTGCCGGGCGCCACCGCCGCCACCCAGCCCGAGCTCGACCGGCTCGCCGGCTATGCCGTGCGCTACTTCAACGACCGGGTGAAGCCGACCAAGAGCTTCCGCGCCGCCACCGACAAGGAGCGCGCCGCGCTGCAGGACCTCGCCGATCAGCTCGCGCCCTTCGAAGGCTCACGCAGCGCCGAGGACCTGCAGAACCTCGTCTACGAAGTGGGCAAGGCGCACGCCTTCGAGCCGCTGCGCGATTGGTTCGGCGCCATCTACCAGGTGTTGCTCGGCGCCGACCAGGGCCCGCGCTTCGGCTCCTTCATCGCCCTCTACGGCGTGGCCGAGACGCGCAGGCTCATCGCCGATGCCCTGGCGGGAAAGCTGCTCAGGGCGGCGTGATCGCCGTCCGCCTTCCTCGCCCCCGGGCTAGGCCGTGAACAGCCCCGCCTTCTTGCGCTCGAGCGCCCACCAGTAGAAGCCCGAGCGCGCCACGAAGAAGATGTGGATCGCCAGCCACAGCCCGGTATTGCCCAGTCCCGCCTGCAGCGGGATCACCGAGACGAGGAAGATGGCGAGCGCCAGCACCATGCCGTTGCGCATCACCACGTTCAGCGTCGAGCCGACGAGAATGCCGTCATAGACGAAGGCCGGCATGCCGGTGAGCGACGAGAGCGCCGCGATCCACAGGAACCCCCGAGCATACTCGCGCACCGGCTCGCTGGTCGTCATGAAGTCGATCAGGAACCAGCCGCCCAGGAACCAGACGATGGCGAGCCCGAGCGCCAGCAGCGTTCCCCAGCGAAACGCCAGCCCATAGGCGCTCTCGTAGGCCGGCCGCCAGTTGGCGCCCACCGCCTTGCCGCACAGCTGTTCTGCCGCCTGCGCGATGCCGTCGAGGAAGAAGCCCGAGATCATCAGGAAGTTGAGCAGGATGGCATTGGCGCCGAGCGGCACCTCGCCCATCCGCGAGCCTTGCGCCGCGAACCAGGCATAGGCGCTCATCAATGCCAGCGAACGGATCATCAGGTCGCGGCTCAGGCCGAACATCCGCTTCAGCGCATGCCCGTGCAGCAGTTCGGCCGGCGTCATCAGTCCGATCAGCCGGCGCGCGCCGCCGAAGTGCCGGGCGAGCAGGGCAAGCCCGAGTCCCGCTGCGGCCACCTGGCCGAGGACCGTGCCGAGCGCCACGCCGGCGACCCCCCAGCCCAGGCCGTAGACCAGCCCCACCGAAAGCACGATATTGGTGATGTGGATGAGCAGTTGCAGCAGCATCCCGGTCTTGGCCGCCGCCCGGCCATAGAACCAGCCGAGCAGCGCGTAGTTGATCAGCGAGAACGGCGCCGCCCAGATCCGCACGTGGAAATAGGTCGCGAACGCGTCGGCAACCGCCGGCGTCGGCGCCATGGCGAGCCTGGAGAGGTCGAGCAGCGGCACCTGCAGCACGATCATCCCGAGCCCGACGATCACCGCGATGCCGATCGCCCGCACCACGTGCAGCAGCCCGTCGCGCGCATCGCGCGCCCCGATCGCCTGCGCCGTCAGCCCGGCCGTGCCGATCCTGAGGAAATAGGCCAGCGAAAAGATGAAGTCGAACACCAGCGCGCCGATCACCACTCCGCCCAGCAGCGCCGCATCGCCCTGCCGGCCGATCACCGTGATGTCGACCAGCCCGGCCAGCGGCTCGGTGATGAAGGCAACCGAGGCCGGCAGCGCAATGGCCCAGACATCGCGGGAGCGCACGTCGAACGGATAGCTGGGCCGGGTCATCTCAGGACTCGGCGACGAGGTCGATGGCGATGTCGGCGCGACCCCGCGAGCGCTTGACCAGATCGTAGTTGGCGAGGTCGACCCGCTCGACATGCTCGCGGTTGCGGGCCTCGCTGAACAGGCCGTGTTCGGCATGCCGCCTGAGCAGCCGCGCCTTCACCGTCTCGCGCGGCAGATCGACGAACACGGCGAGGTCGAGCAGCGGCCGCACCTGCCACCACGGCGCATTGGCGAGCAGCAGGTAGTTGCCCTCGACGACCAGCACCTTCGCCCTGGCGGGCACGACGAACGCGTCGACCACCACGTCCTCGATGGCACGTGAATAGCCCGGCCCGCTGACCGCCCCGGTCGCCGCCTTCAGCCCGGCAAGAAATTCTGCAAACGCGGCGCCCTCGAACGTATGCGGCGCCCCCTTGTCCTTCACCGTCCCCAGGTGCTCCAGCTTGCTGCGGCGCATGTGGAAACCGTCCATCGGCACGTAGGCGGCGATGCCGGGATCGGCCGCGTTCAGCGCCTCGACCAGCTTCACCGCCAGCGTCGATTTCCCCACTCCCGGCCCGCCTGCCAGCCCGATCGCGAAGCGCGCCCGGTTGGCGGAGAGCAGGGCGGTCGCCCGCTCCACCAGCAGGGTGAGCGCTGCCTCCGGCGTCAGCCGCAGCACCTGCGGTTCATTGTCGTTCATCGCCAAACCCTCCGGCGCCGCATCCCTACTGCATTCCATTGCTGGCGGGAATGCCGTTGAAGGTCGAGCGCCCGCACCCCCGCCCTCATCCCCTCCCCACAAGGGGAGGGAGGTTGATCGAGTCCGCAGCACTCTCAGTCGGCTCCCTCCCCCTTGTGGGGAGGGACCAAGGGTGGGGGTGGCCCCGCGCTCCCGTCCCATCAGTCGCCCTCTTGCCGCCCGCGCCCACGCCCCCCATACTGCGCACAAACCGGGAACGTCCCTTGCCCCTCCACCCCGAGATCCAGCGCTGGTTCGCCGCCAAGGGCTGGACCCCGCGCGCCCATCAGCTCGAGGTCCTCGCCGCCACCGAGGCCGGCGCCTCGGCGCTCCTCATCGCCCCAACCGGCGCCGGCAAGACGCTCGCCGGGTTCCTCCCCACCCTCAACGATCTCATCGGCACACCGCGCTCCGGGCTCCACACCCTCTATCTCTCGCCGCTGAAGGCGCTGGCTGTCGATGTCGAGCGCAATCTCGTCACCCCAATCGCCGAAATGCGCCTGCCCATCAAGGTCGAGTCGCGCACCGGCGATACCCCGGCGCACAAGCGCCAGCGCCAGCGCACGGCTCCGCCGCACATCCTGCTCACCACGCCCGAGCAGCTTGCCTTGCTGCTCTCCCATGCCGATGCGGCCTCGCTGTTCGGCGGGCTCAGGCGGATCGTGCTCGACGAGCTGCATGCCATGGTCACCAACAAGCGCGGCGAGCTGATGGCGCTGGGCCTCGCCCGGCTCGGCACCCTTGCGCCGCAGCTCCGCATCACCGCGCTCAGTGCCACGGTCGCCCAGCCCGGGCTGCTGCGCGACTGGATCGCCGCCCCGCTGCCGCATGCCGAGGCACGACTGCTGGTCGCCAGCGGCGGCGCCAGGCCGGAGATCAGCATCCTCGCCTCCGAGGAGCGCGTCCCCTGGGCCGGCCACTCGGCGCTCTACGCCATCCCCGAGCTCTACCGCACCATCAAGGACCACAACACCACGCTGCTGTTCGTCAACACCCGCTCGCAGGCCGAGCTGCTGTTCCAGGAGCTGTGGGCCGCCAACGAGGACATGCTGCCCATCGCCATGCACCACGGCTCCCTCGCCGTCGAGCAACGGCGCAAGGTCGAGGCGGCGATGTCGGAAGGTCGCCTGCGCGCCGTCGTATGCACCTCCACCCTCGATCTGGGCATCGACTGGGGCGATGTCGATCTCGTCGTGCAGGTCGGTGCCCCCAAGGGCGCCTCCCGCATGCTGCAGCGCATCGGCCGCGCCAATCACCGGCTCGACGAGCCGTCCAAGGCGCTGTTCGTCCCCTCCAACCGCTTCGAGGTGCTCGAGTGCGAGGCCGCGCTCGAGGCCGTCGAGAATGGTTCCCAGGACAGCGAGGACCCCGTTTCCGGCGGCCTCGACGTCCTCGCCCAGCACGTGCTCGGCACCGCCTGCGCGGCGCCCTTCGATCCGGTCGCGCTCCATGCCGAAATCCGCCGCGCCTGGCCATATCGCGACCTCGACTGGCACACCTTCGAGCGTGTCGTCGATT
>NZ_JAYRYM010000241.1:0-5648 GCF_041917035.1 Devosia sp.
CCACCCCAGTCCACGGTACCCTTCGGGCTGGGGTTGCGGGCCGCCGCCGGATCGTCGAGCACGGCGCCGATCAGGCTGAAACGCTTGCCGGCATCCCTCGGTCGGCGGGGCAGGTCGCCGATCTGGTTGCTGATCGCGGTCGCAACGGTCTCGGGCCGCAGCAGCCCCGGGGTGCCGTTGTAGACCTCGATCATCGCCATGACGTCGGCGGCGGTCCCCGCCATGCCCGAGCCACCGCACTGCGCGACCGCCGGATTGAAGATCCGGCTCGGCGAGAACCAGGTGGTTCCGCCCTGGTCATCGATGACCGGATAGGGATCGGACATCAGCACCGGCGGCCGCCCATCGGCATAAGGCACGGCGAGACGGCTCGGGTCGGTCACCCAGAAATGCGTGTCCACCATCTTCAGCGGCCCGGTGACGTGCTTGGCCAGCGCGTCCTCGACGCTCGAGCCGTTGATCGCGGCGAGGATCGCGCCGAGCACGTCGATGCCGCTGCCATACTCCCAGCCCTTGCCCGGGGCGAAGGCAAGCGGCACCTTGGCGATGCGGCGCAGCGTCTCCTCTAGCGGCAGCACCACGCCGGCCATGCCGACAGAGGCGTCGGGCGGCACCCGCCCATAGGCAAGGCCCGATGAGTGGCTGAGCAACTGCCGGATGGTGATCGTCGCGACGCTGCCGTCGGGCGACACAGGGGTGAACCACGGCAGGAACTTGCTCGAAGGGTCGTCGAGGCCGATCACGCCGAGGTCGACGAGTCGCAGGATCGCGGTCGCCACGATCGGCTTGGTCACCGACGCCAGCCGGAAGATCGCGTCCACCTGCATCGGTCGCCCGGCCTCGCGGTCGGCAAGGCCGGCGGCGCGGGCATAGACCTGCTTTCCGTTCTGGTTGATCAGTACCACGCAGCCGACAATGCGCTGCACCAGTGCCGCCTCGATGGCGGCGTCGACACGTTCCGCGAGACCCATGACTCTCCCCTTTTGGTCGACGAGGTTAGGGTGCAGGGCGTTGAATTTCAATCAGCTTCGCCACGCGGCCCGTCGTTTCTTCCCCCGTCTGCGTCAGGCCGGCCCGCCGTAGACAGCGGCGCGCAGGTCGTCTCGCAGCCGCCCGTCGGAGCCTTCGAGCCCGGTATTGGTCATGCACACGACACTGAACTCGCGAACCGGATCGATGAACCAGTGGTGCCCGTAGATCCCGCCCCAGCGATTGGTGCCGGGGCTCTGCTGCACCCGCGCCGCGGCGGCATCGGCAAGCAAGGCCCCGATCAGGCTGAACTGCCAGCCCGGTCCGGCCGCGTTCTCGAGTTGCGGCGTCTGGTTCGACAGCGCGAGCGCCGTCGTCTCGGGGCGCAGCACCGGCCCGCCGCCGTCGCGCAGCGCTTCGAGCAGGCGCAGGATGTCCGGTCCGCTGCCGGTGGCGCCGCCACCGCCGGACTGGAAGGCGAGCGGGTCGAACATGCGCTCTGGATCGTACGTGGTCGTTCCGCCCCAGTAATTCGGGATCGTGTGCGGATGGCCCATGCGCTCGGGGCCGTTCGGTCCGTCCGCATAGGCGACGGCCAGTCTGCTGCGCTCCGGTACGGCAAAGCCCGTATCGGCCATCCCGAGCGGCCCGGTGACCAGGCGGCGCAAGGCGTCGTCGAGCCGGCCGTTCGCCAGCCGGCCGGCAATGTGGCCGAGCACGTCGATCGACGGACCGTAGGCCCATCCCGTGCCGGGGGCGAACGACAGCGGCAGTTCGCCGAGACGGCGGATGATCTCGTCGTCGCCGAGGCGCCAGCGGTTGACGCCGGCAGCCTGCTCGTCGGCGCTGAGGATGCTGGCGACCGACAGTCCGGAGGTATGCGTCAGCAGGTGCCGGATGGTGATCCTGGGTTCGCTTCCGTCCGCCAGGCGTGGACGAAACCGGGGCAGGTAGACGGTGACCGGGTCGTCGAGGCCCATCTCACCGGCATCGACCATCGCGAGGATGGCGGTCGCGACGATCGGCTTGGTCACCGAGGACAGCCGGAAGATCGTGTCGATCGCCATCGGCCGTCCCGCCTCGCGGTCCGCCAGTCCCGCGGCCCGGGCATAGACCGGCGCGCCACCTTGATTGACCAGCACCACGCAGCCGACGATTCGATTGACCAGGGCGGCATCGATCGCCGCGTCGATGCGTCCTTCGAGGCTCATCCGCTGTTCTCCGATGTTCGACCAGGGTAGGGCGCGCCGAGCCGCACCTCAACCGCCTCTGCGGTTGGCCTCAGCTGGCAACCGCAAAGCTCGTCCCGCAGCCGCAGGACGCCACGGCGTTGGGGTTCTTGATCTGGAAGCTCTGCCCGATCAGGTCGTCGACATAGTCGATCTCGGCTCCGCCCATGAACTCGAGGCTGAGCGAATCGATCAGCACCGTGGCGTCGCCTTTGGCGAGCACCAGGTCGTCATTGGCCGGGCTTTCCTTGACCAGCTTGTATTCGTACTGGAAGCCCGAGCAGCCACCGCCGGCCACCACGATTCGCAGCACCGTGCCTTCACTCTGCTTGGACAGTATGCGGCCGATGCGCTTGGCGGCCCGATCTGTCAAAACGACATCGTGGGATGCTACAGCAGCGTCGGACATGGCAGACCTCACCGGCGCCCCGTCGGCGCCACGGAGCTAAACTAGTATCGTCGACTGCCGATGAAAAGGTCTTCCCCGCATGACTGACCGCGCCCCCTATGCATCCGACCCCGCGCAAAGCCGCGGTCGGCTGTTCGATGCCGGCGCCAGTCCCACGCGATCGGAGTTTCAGCGCGATCGGGACCGGATCATCCACTCCACCGCCTTTCGTCGGCTGCAGCACAAGACGCAGGTCTTTCTGCACCACGAAGGGCAGCACTATCGGACCCGGCTGACCCACACGCTCGAGGTGAGCCAGATGGCCCGTTCGCTGGCGCGCGCGCTTCGCCTCGACGAGGACCTGGCCGAGGCCGTCGCGCTTGCCCATGATCTCGGCCACACGCCCTTCGGCCATGCCGGCGAGCGGGTGCTCAACGACAAGCTCGCTCGCTGGGGCGGCTTTGATCACAACATGCAGGCCATCCGCGTCGTCACCCGGCTCGAGAACCGCTACGCCGAGCATGATGGGCTGAACCTCAGCTGGGAGACGCTCGAGGGCATCCTGAAGCACAACGGACCGCTCGTCGATGCGGCCGGCCGCCCGGTCGGCCGCTACGTCGGGGAGGGATTGCCCTTCGGCATCGACGACATCCCGGCGCGCGCAGACCTACTGCTCGCTACCCACGCCAGCCTCGAGGCGCAGTGCGCGGCCATCGCCGATGACGTTGCCTACAACGCCCACGACATCGACGACGCGTTGCGCGCCGGCCTGCTGCAACTTCCCGAGCTTGCCGAGGTGCCGCTCGTCGGCCCCCTGGTCGCCGAAGTCCTGGCGCGCTGGCCCGACATCGAGCCCAACCGCCAGGCGCACGAGGTGCAGCGCCGGCTCATCACGCGCATGATCGAGGATGTGATCGCCGAAAGCTCGCGCCTTGTTGCCGAGGCGTGGCCCGCCGACGCCGACGCCGTGCGCCATGCCGGCATGACGCTGGTTCGCTTTTCGCCGGGCATCGAGGCCGGAGAACAGGCGCTGAAGCGCTTCCTCTTCCAGCGCGTCTACCGCAGCGAGGCCGTCATGGCACCGGTGCGCCGCAGCCAGGCCGTCGTCGCCGATCTGTTCGAGCACTTCATGGCCGAGGCCGACCTGCCGGGCAAATGGGGTGAGGCGGCCAGGGCAGCGCTCGATCCGGGCCGGCGTGCGCGCATTGTCGCCGATTTCATTGCCGGCATGACCGATCCCTACGCGCTCGAGCAGCATGCCAGGCGGTTTGACGGTGGCGGCCAGTTGCGGTAGGGCCCTGCCAGGCCGCTCAGCGCCCTCATGGATCGGCATTCACCATGACGGCGGGAAGGCCCGGCGCTTCCCGGCCGCCTCTCCCGGGATCATCGCAGGCCTCATCCTGATTGGGCGAGACCAGGGCGCGTTGCCCGAGAAGGACTTGTCATGAACGTCTTCGCCATCTTCGCCACCCGTGTCTCCGACGCCTTGCGGACCCTCTATCCCGACGTCGGTGAGGCCGCGCTTGCCCGCATCGTGGTGGAGCCGCCGCGAGACGCAGGGCATGGGGACCTCTCGACCAACGCAGCGATGCTGGTGGCCAAGCCCCTCGGCAGGAACCCGCGCGAAGTGGCCATGGCGCTGGTCGAGCACTTCCGGGCGGACGCGGATGTCGCCACCGTCGACGTCGCGGGTCCGGGCTTTGTCAATTTCCGGCTGGCGACGCCGATCTGGCACGCTGCGCTCGGGGCGGTGGCCGGGCAGGGGGCCGACTACGGGCGTTCCGCTGTCGGCAATGGCGAGCGGGTCAACGTCGAGTACGTCTCGGCCAACCCGACCGGGCCGATGCACGTGGGTCATACGCGCGGCGCGGTGTTCGGCGACGCGCTCGCCTCGCTCATGGCCTATTCCGGCTACGACGTGACGCGCGAGTACTACATCAACGACGCCGGCAGCCAGATCGACACGCTCGCCCGCTCGACCCTGCTGCGCTATCGCGAGGCGCTCGGCGAGACGATCGAGATTCCCCCCGGCCTCTATCCGGGCGATTACCTCGTGCCGGTCGGTGCCGCGCTTGCCGCCGAGTTCGGCGAGGCGCTCCGGACCATGCCCGAGGCCGAGGCCCTGCCGCTCGTCAAGGACCGGGTGCTTGACGCCATGATGGCCCTGATCCGCTCCGATCTCGCCAAGCTCAACATCCATCACGACGTGTTTTTCTCCGAGCGGCAGTTGCATGGCCCGGGTGGCGACATCGAGAGCACGCTGAACTGGCTGCGCGCGGAGGGCATGATCTACGAGGGCCGGCTCGAGCCGCCCAAGGGCAAGGCGCCCGACGAATGGGAGGATCGCGAGCAGACCCTGTTCCGTGCCACCCAGTACGGCGACGACATCGATCGCCCGCTCGTCAAGTCGAACGGCCAGTACACCTATTTCGCCGCCGACATCGCCTATCACCGCAACAAGTACCTGCGCGGTTTCAACCACATGGTCAACGTGCTGGGCGCCGACCATTCGGGCTACGTCAAGCGGCTCGAGGCGGCGGTCAAGGCCATCTCGCATGGCGAGGCCGAGATCGACGTGCGCATCTGCCAGTTGGTGCGGCTGATGAAGAACGGCGAACCGTTCAAGATGAGCAAGCGTTCCGGCGACCTCGTCACGCTCGCCGACGTGGTCGAGGAGGTAGGTTCGGACGCCGTTCGCTTCATGCTGCTCTATCGGCGGAACGACGCGGCGATGGATTTCGATTTCGCCGTGGTCAAGGAGCAGACGCGCGACAATCCTGTCTTTTACGTGCAGTACGCGCACGCCCGCACCTACTCGATCTTTCGCAAGGTGGCCGAGGAGATGCCCGCCCTCGATGTCTCGGCTGCGGCCCTTGCCGGAGCTGACCTGTCCCGCCTCGCGAGCGAGGCGGATCTCGAGCTGATCCGCAGCCTCGGGCAATGGCCGCGCATCGTCGCCTCCGCCGCCGGCGCGCACGAGCCGCATCGCGTCGCCTTCTATCTCTACGAGCTCGCGGCCGCCTTCCACGGCTTCTGGGCCAAGGGCAATCAGGACGTTGCCT
>NZ_JAYRYM010000242.1:0-5646 GCF_041917035.1 Devosia sp.
CCTGACGCGACACCCCGCCCTCCTCGCTGAGTGCGATATAGGGAAAGCAGGCGATGTCCGCGGTGGTCGGGTGGCCGGCGCGGCACAGCCAATCCTGCCCTTCGCGCTCGGCAAACCACAGGTGCTCGTCCAGTCGCCGGAACAACGTGTGCGCTCCCGCCTGCGCCTTCTCGAGGTCGAACGGATAACTCATGGCTATGGTCAGGCGCGCGGCAGAGACGGTCTGCGTCAGTTGCTCGGCAAAGTCGTGCCAGGCCTCGATTTCGGTCAGCACCGCCGTGTCGCCGGTCGGGTACCACAGGCCCGACCCGTCGTAGGTGCGGGCGAGGTGGACGAGGATCGACTGGCTGTCGGTGAGCACCTCGCCCCCGTCGATCAGCACCGGCAGCTGCCCGCGCGGATTGAGTGCGAGGAACGCCGCCGACTTGTGCTCCCGTCCCGGATAGAAGTCGATCGGCACGATATCGTAGGCGAGCTCGAGGATCGAAAGGAACAGCCGCAGCTTGTAGCAATTGCCGGACAGCTCGTAGTCGTAGAGCGTGATCATCAGATGTCGAGCACCAGCCGGGCAGTGCGGGCGCGCGAGACACAGGTCATCATCACGGTGTTGCCGGCCCGCTCGCTGCTGTTGAGATAGACGTCCTGATGCTCCGGCTCCCCCTCCAGCACGCGCGCAAGGCAGGTGCCGCACGCCCCCTGCTCGCAGGACGATGGCACGGCAATGCCGTGTTCCCGCAGCACCTCGAGGATCGATTTGCCCGCCGGCACCGCAAGGCTCAGTGCGGAGCGCGCCAGTTCCACCGTGAAGCTGCTGCTCGTATCGATCCGGCGGGTGTTGCTGAAGTACTCGAAATGCACGGCTTCGTCGGGCCATCCGAGGTCCGCTGCCAGCGTCCTCGCGCGTTCCAGCATCGGCCCGGGGCCGCAGACATAGACCTGCTGTCCGAACCGATACGTTCCAAGGAGTCTCCTTATCTGCTCCGCCGTCGCGTCAGGGTCGAGGCCGAGGTGCCGCACCAGATTGTCCCCCAGCGCCTCGAGTTCGTCGGCCAGCGGCAAATGGGCCGCCGAACGGGCAAAGGCATGGAAGTCGAAGCCCAGCCTCGACCGCTGCAAGGCCCTGGCCATGGCCAGCAACGGCGTGACCCCGATTCCCCCGGCGATGAAGATCGTGTGGGTCGCGTCGCGCCGGAGCGGAAAGTTGTTGCGGGGCTCGGAAACGGCCAGCACGTCACCGACCCGCAGCCCGTCGCAGATCGCCGCCGAACCGCCTCGCGAGTTCGGCTCGCGCTTGACGGCGATGCGATAGGCCAGCATCTCCCCGGGGCCGTTGGTGATCGAGTACTGCCGGACGAGGCCGTTGGGCAGGTGCAGGTCGACATGGGCCCCCGGCTGGAAGGTCGGCACGTGTCCCTCGAGCGGCGCCAGCTCCAGCCCGGTCACCCCCTCGCCGGCCGCCCATTTCCGCTTCACACGCACGCTCAGCGTTGCCTGCCGGCCGGGGGTCAGGTCGGGCATCGTCGCAAGTTCGATCGGCACCTGCTGATAGACCGGTTCGATCGGGGCCGGTCGTCCGCCTTCGAGCGCCGCCGCCTCAAGTCCGTCCCGGAGCGCTGATAGCAGTGCGTTGTAGCGGCGCAGCACGCCGACGGCATCGCCGGCGGGCCGGGTCACCAGTCCGCGGATCACCGCCCGCCCCGCATCGACCGGCTGCACGAAGAACAGCGCATGCCGCCCGTCTGCGCCGGCGAGCGTCATCGCCATGCCGAGCGGCTGCAGGGGCGCAAATGCGGCGCCTGCGGCGCGTTGCGCCGCAAGGCCGGCAAGGACCGCGTCCGGGGTCGCCTGCACGGGGAGCGGGCGCAGCGGCAGCCAGTCTCCCTCCGGCACCGGCAGTTCATCGCCATCCGGCGCCTCCAGTGCCGACCACACGAGACCATGCGCCTCGCGCATCGGGTACGTGCGGTTGGCAATCCGGCGCGCCGGCGCATCGGCAGGATGCGCCGGGATGTAGGTGCAGCCGGCCGAACGGTTCGCGTAGCGCCAGCCATGGTACTGGCACTTGAGTTCGGCCCCCTCGTTGAGGCCGATCGACAGCCGCACGCCGCGATGCAGGCAGCGGTTCTCCCAGACATTGACGTGGCCGTCATCGGCGCGCCACACCGCCATCTCCTGGCCAAGCAACTGGCCGTGAAAGACGTGCCGCAGCGGCAGGTCGTCGCTTGCGGCAATCGGATGCCAGGCGCGGTGCAGGTCTTCCATCTCAGCCGGCCTGTGCGATCACGCCATAGTTGATCCCCTTCAGGCTCAGCCAGCGGCGATAGGCGATTGCCGACTTGTCGGCCCGGATCGGCGTCTCGGCGCGCGGATCGAGCGGCAGCCGCTTGGGGAACTGGTTCTCGAGGATGGGCCGGTCCTGTCCGAAGATCGTCTGCTGGAAGCGGCGCATGCCGGTGAGCGTGTTGACCTCGTCGAGCATGGACAACATCAGGTGCGCCCGGATCGTCTCCTCGCCCATCGGCTGGCAGAAGATGGCGATGACGTCCATGCGCCCGGGCGCGGCGGGACAGGATTTGTACAGCACGGCGCAATAGGGGTGAGGAACGCGATAGACATATTCGACCTCCTGCCCTTCGAGCGCGCTCAGCGCGGCGCGCGGCTGGAAGAAGCGGCAGCGCGTCGCCACGATCTCGTCGCGATCGGTCGAGATCTCGACGTCGTATTCCTTGACCTCGGTGTGCGGCTCCGCCCCGAGGATATCGGTGTGCACATAGGGGAAGTGCCCCATGTCGAGGAAGTTCTCGATCGCCCGCGGCGCCGAGACATTGACCCCGATGGAGCCGGCGCAGATGTTGAAGCGATCGGGCTCGTCATACTCGGGAATGGCAAAGACCGCTGCCGGGGGGGTGCCGAGGCTGGTCCAGACAAAACCGTGGCGCTCGCACACGGGAAGGCGCCCCCCGTCACCGGCGCGACTGACCCGGATGCCCTCACCCTCCCGCTGCAGGTGCACCGGAACATCCAGCAACACCGTGGCAAGCGGAATGCCGTCCGGCACATCTTCACGGGCCGCAAGCGGATACCATTGGTCGAGGACTGCTGGGCTTGGCGGGGGCATCGTCGGGCTGCCGGGCGAGTGGAGCCCTAGAGTGGCGCCCCTCGCCGCCGTTCACAAGCGCCAAGGCCGCATGCCGACCGTGCGGAATTCGCGCTGCTATCGCGTCCGCATAACGGCTGCGTCACGACAACCCTGCTACCTTACGCCCGCATGGGAAATTCGGGTCCTGTGTCGACTGCTTTCCCTGCTCGGCGGGGAAAGCAGTCCCCCCATTCGAACCTCCAAGAACCTGCGACCAAGTGTCCCGGCATCGCCAAGCGATGCCGGTTCTTCTTGCCCTCAGCCGAGAAGGTGGTTGCCCTGCAGCGGGAACGTCAGGCCGTGGCCTTGGCGCGTCCGCGACCGGCGCGGGCAGGCGCGGGCGCCGCGGCGGGCTTGCGCCCGAGTCCGATGCTCTTGGCCAGCCGGGAGCGGGCCTCCGAATAGCTCGGCGCCACCATCGGGTAGTCGGCCGGCAGGCCCCACTTGGCCCGGTACTCGTCCGGCGACATGTCGTACTCGGTCTTGAGGTGCCGCTTCAGCGACTTGAACTTCTTGCCATCTTCGAGGCAGATCAGATAATCCGGGGTGATCGACTTCTTGGGCGACACCGCAGGGCGCAACTCCGCTACAGCTTCGGGCGCTGCGACGGCACCGAGCCCGGCAAAGGCCGCATGGACCTGCGCGATGAGTTTCGGCAGATCGCTCGCGCTGAGCGCGTTGTGACTGACATAGGCACTGACCACGGAGGCACTGAGCTCGATCAGCTTGTCCCCAGAGCGTTCACTGGTGTTATTCATTGAGCCCGACGACCCCGGTGCACTTGCTTCCATATTTGTCTCGATTCATACCGTTATGTGGTTTCACCCATTGCTACACGAACTTCGCGCCGTGCTAGGCTGCGTCTATTTCCAGCGTGCGTCGGCGTTATGATTCTTATTTGCGCGCGTTATGCAGCCGTTATGTGCCTACGCTTCTCGCTTTACTTCGTCAAGTAAACTTCAGCCCTTTGCAGGCGGGCAATTGGGCGTCCGGAATCTCACCGATGCGTGAAACGACCACATTGCAGCTACTTGGGACGCCGATTTTGCGGTTGGCGGACGGCAACGTCGTAAAACTGCGCCAGAAAGCCTATGCGCTGGCCGCGATGCTGTACCTCGAGTTTCGTGAAAGAACGCGGCGAGCAACGATTGCCGAACGTATCTGGGAGGACAGTACTCTTGAGCAGGCGCTGACCAACTTGCGCCAGACGCTGCTCCACACCCGCGAGTTGGAAGCCCATAACGGCTTCGAACTGTTCGACGCCGATGCTACCGAGATCGAACTCAGCCGCAGTATTGCGCTCGATCTGCGCGAGATGGGGCGCTTGCGCGCTGTTGCCGATCCGGCGGACCTCGACCACCTCGTTGCCCTCTACCGAGGCGAATTGCTGAGTGGAATCGAGGGCTTCGGCGAGGGGTTCGATCAATGGCTGGCCATGGAGCGCAGCCGCATCGAGGACCAGTTCGTGGCGCAGGCGACGGATGCGGCCCTGCGCATCGGCGGTCGTGGAGGGCACGCGGCCCTGCAGCGACTGGCCGAGCGCCTTCCCTATTCGGACGCCGTGGCGCGGGCGACGATCGAGTTGCACCTTGCCGACGACGACGCGCCCGGCGCCCGCACCGCGCTCGAAGCGTTTCGCAACCGGCTCAGTCGAGGCCTCGGCCTTGAACCCGCCGCCGACATCTCCGCCCTGGTGGACCGGCACGGTCCGCGCAGCGTCGCCGAGCCGAAGGCGACGATCAGCGCGGAGCCGGTGTCCGTGGCGGAGCGCCTTGCATTCGTCCCGCGAGTGGTGCTGCTGCCGCCCCTGCAGGAGCACAAGCAGACGGGCATGCCGCGCCACCTGGCCCCCGCGCTGGTCGAGGATGTCACCATCGGCCTGTCGCGCCTGCGCTCGGTTTCCGTGATCGCGCCGCATACCGCCTGGCAGCTCGATCCGTTCAGTGCCCTCGATGAGGTGCGCGCCCATCAGATCGACTACGCCGTGGAGAGCCGCGTTGCGCCGGACTTCACCGGCGACGGCCTCTCGCTCGCCATTCGCCTCGTGCGCAGCGCCGGGCGCGAGATCGTCTGGGCCAGCAAGTACACGTTCTCGCCCGCCTCGGCCGCGGATCGCTACTGGGACTTCACCAATGGCATTGCCCACGCCCTTGCCGACAGCATTGAGTCTGCCGAGCTGCAGCGCGAGCGCACCGAGCGCAGCCCCGATGCCTACGCGCACTATCTCACCGGCCGGCACAACCTCAGAACCTTCGACCTTCCCAAGGTGCGGCGCGGGCGGAAGTCGCTGCGCCTGGCGCGCGAGATTGAACCGGGTCAGGCCAGCATCGAGAGCGCGCTGGCGCGGACCTACGTGATCGAATGGGTGCTGCGGTCCGGCTCGGATCACGGCCTGCTCGACAAGGCCAAGCTGCATGCCGAACGCGCCGTGGCGCTGGACCCTACCGACGGCACTGCCTACAGGGAACTCGGGCGTGTCGCGCTGTTCGACCGGGAGCTTGACCTCA
>NZ_JAYRYM010000243.1:0-5635 GCF_041917035.1 Devosia sp.
GACGCCGCCGCCGATGACGACGACCTCGGTGTCGACGAGATTGTTGGCGCCGCCAATGACGGCCCCGAGCGCCGCGGCCCCCTCGGCGATGACAGCGGTGGCCTCGGGGTCGGCGGAGGCGGCGATGGCGCGCAGGCCGAGCGCGCGTCCGGTGCGGCGGCGATACTCGGCCTCGAGCGACGGACCGCTGGCATAGGCCTCGACATGATCGCAGGCGCCGCACGAGCAGATCCGGCCCTGCCGCAGCGGCGCCGGCAGATGGCCGATGGAACCGGCAATGCCATGCGCCCCCTGCTCCACGCTGCCGTGCCGAACGATGGCGCCGCCGATGCCGGTCCCGACGGCGACGACGAGAGCCGAGGCGCGGCCGCGCGCCGCCCCGAGCAAGGCCTCGCAGAGACCGGTGGCGTGCACGTCGTTGAGAACGCGGACCTCGAGCCCGAGGGCCGCCGCAAGTCGCGCGCCGAGCGGCGTGCCGGCCCAGCCGCGCAGCAGGTCGGTGGCACTGGCGATGCTGCCGTCGGGGGCAACGACCCCGGCCGTCCCGACGCCGCAGCGCACGGGCGGCGCGGGTGCCGCCGCGTGCACCTGCCCGGCCGCGGCGATGACGGCCTCGACGATGGCGTCGGCCCCCTCGCGGGCCGGCGTCGGGACCTCGACAAGCACGGTCACCGCCCCGTCGCCCGCGACGAGGCCGGCGAGGATCTTGGTGCCGCCGATGTCGATCGCCAGTGCCTGCACGCCCCGCCCCCGAAAAGCCAGCGGAATCATGGCCGAAAACTGCTATGGGGTGCAAGGCACCACGGGGGCGGAGGCAGGGCATGCAGGCGACGATCGCGCGATTGAGGCACAGGCTGATCGTCTCCGCGCAGGCAATGGACCCGCGCAGCCCGCTGAAGCGCCCGGAGACCCTGGTACTGCTCGCCCTTGCGGCGGAACTGGGCGGGGCGGGCGGCTTCCGCGTCGACGGGGCGGAGGTGGTGCGGCTGCTGCGGGCGGAGACGGCGCTGCCGATCATCGGCATCGTCAAGGATCGGCGCGAGGGGTTCGACAACTACATCACGACGACGATCCCCGACATCACGGCGCTGGCGGAGGCGGGCGCCGACATCGTCGCCATCCAGGCGACGGCGGGATCGCGGCCGGGACCGGCAGTGGCGGAGCTGATCGGCGAAGCGCATCGGCTGGGGCTGGCGGCGATGGCGGACATCGCGACGCTCGCCGAGGCCGAGGCGGCGATCGCGGCCGGCGCCGATCTCGTCGCGACGACGATGGTGGGGTTCACGCCGGCCTCGAAGGGCATGGCGCGGCCGCCGCTCGAGCTGACGCGGCAGCTGGTGGCGCTGGGCGTGCCGGCGATCGTCGAGGGCGGGGTGTGGACGCCCGAGCACGTCCGGGCCTCACTGGCGGCCGGCGCGCATGCGGTGGTGAGCGGCTCGGCGATCACCGCGCCGGACCTGATCGTCCGGCACATGCTCGAGGGCGCCGGCCTCGCCGGGTCGGCGGAGGGCTAGAAGCCCTCGACCGTCAGCTCGGAGGCCATCACCCCATTGCCGGCCGAGAGGCCGCAATCGACGGGGAGCGCGACGCCGCTCACGGCGCTGGCCGCGTCCGAGGCGAGGAAGAGCACCACCCGGGCGATTTCCGCCGGCTCGACGATCCGCCCCAGCGGATACCAGCGCGCCAGGATCTTCAGCACTTCGGGGTTCTTGGCGATGCGGTGATCCCAGATCGGGGTGCGCACGGTGCCGGGGAGCACGGTGTTGGCGCGGATGCCGTATTTGCCGTAGTCGACGGCGATCGAGCGGGTCAGCGCCAGCATGCCTGCCTTGGCGGCGCTGTAGGCGGGATCGCCCAGGGCGCTGATGCCGTTCACCGACGAGACGTTGACGATGGCACCGGCCCGGCGCTCCTGCATGGCGCCGAGCACGGCATGGGCGCAGTTATAGGCGCCGTTGAGGTTGTCGTTGATGTCGGAGGCCCAGCCGGCGGGCGTGGTGACGCGGAAATTGGGGTAGTTCGACACTCCGGCATTGTTGACGAGGATGTCGACCGGGCCCAGCGCCGCGACCAGCCGGGTAAAAGCCTGGGCGACGCGGTCCGCATCGCCGATCTCGACCTTGGCGGCGGCGACCCGGATGCCGGCCGCCTCGAGATCGGCGACCAGTGCATCGAGCCGGTCGCTGCGATCGATGGCGGCGATCGCCGCCCCCTCGCGCCCGAACCCCAGGCAGAGTTCGCGCCCGATCCCCCCGGCGGCACCGGTGATCGCCACCACCTTGCCGGAAAATTGTCCACTCATTGGCTCACTGTCCTCTCAACGCCGCGCCGATCCACTCGAGGCTCTGCCGTTTCACGTGGCCCCAGTTGTAAAAGCTGATGGTCTCGACCCCGCCGGCCCGGAGGGCGGCAACGGCCGCGATCAGTTCGGCGCGGCTCGCCAGGTCGGGATGGGCCGGGCGGACGATGCCGCGCAGCCGCGCCCCGCCGATGCGGCGGTGCACGTCGAACAGATCGGCGCGCACGCGCTCGGCACTGGGCTCGTAGAAGCACGCCTCGATAATGATGCCGGCGGCGGCCAGCGCTCCGAGGTCGGTGCCTTCGTAGAACGCACCGCCGGTGGGGCGCGCCACCGACGGAATCACCGCCAGCTCGACATCGGGCCGGATACCGTCGCGGATTTCGGCGACCAGCGAGGTGGTGACCTCGCCGCGCCAGCGCAGGAAGGCCGAAAGCTCGGGGTCGCCGGCGACGTCGGCGAGCCAGAAGGCCGATGCCATGTCGGCGGGCATGTCGAACTCGGCATCGAGGCCGGCGTGGATGTCGCGCGCCACCCGCTGCTTCAGGCCGGCCGCATCGATGCCGGCAGCGCTTGCCCCGGCCATGCAGTGCTCGCAGAAGCACAGGCCGAGCAGGTTCTCGAGCCAGGGGTTGGACTTCACCAGCGCGAACTCGTGGTGATAGCCGTGGGCATAGGGCAGGAAGCCGGGGGTCTCGAGCGACAGGGTGGCGACGGCATAGTGATCGGTGAGGTCGCGGCAGAGCGCCACGCCGTACTCGCGCACCACGGGATTGGCCGGGCACAGGCTGTAGATGTAGCGGTCGCCGAAGGCATTGGCGACGGCGTGCTCGGGGTGCGCCATGCCGATGCGGCTATTGTGGTTGAGCACCGTCCAGGCCGTGGTCGGCAGACCCGACCCGACCAGTTCGGCAAGCACGTCGCGCTCGGCGGTGACGCGGCTGACCTGCGGCCTGATCGCGCCGTAGCGCGCCATCTCGGGACGGAAGTAGATGGTGCCGTCTTCCGGGAAGTAGACCTTGCCGCCCGTGCCGTGCGGCCTCAGGAACTTGCCGGCGTGATAGGCGGTGGCGAGGGTCACCCCCTCGAGGCCAAGCCCGCGGAATTGCGCCGTCGCCGTCGCAACGCCGGTCTCCGCCAGGTCCCAGGCATAGGTGTAGATGGTGCTGCCCGTCATCGCTGCCACTCCCCCCGATCCGGCGAGAGTGGCGCAACGAGCCGTCCGGCGCAATGCCGAGCTCCGCCGAAGGGCCTGGTTTTTCAGCGTTATCAGCCGAAACGCGCGACCAGCGCCAGCCGCGGCTATCCGGTTGGCATGATAATGCGTTATACCACGCTATATCGGAAGGGTGTCCCGTACCCCCGGAACGATCATTCCGGCCTCGATGCGGTCGTGGCAGCTGCAGGCGTGATTCCTCAGTCCGGCACGGTCGACGACGGCGAGATGCCCCCGCGAATAGGTGATGGCGCCGGCCCTCTGCAGGTCCGAGCAGATGTTGGAGACGGTGGCGCGACGCAGGCCGAGGGCCCGGCCGAGGCCGTCCTGGGTGAGGGCGAAGGTACGCCCCTGCATGCGGCGATCGGCCAGCAGCAGCCAGCTCGCGATGCGCTGCTCGGCCGAATGCAGGCCGTTGCACGCGATCGTCTCCATCAGCTGGATGATCAGAGCCTGCGAGTAGCGCAGCAGGGCCGCCCGCACGCATACGAAGCGGGTCATCGCCTCCTCGAGGTCGGCGATCGTCAGCCACGAGGCCTCGCCGGAAATCTGCACCATGGCCCTGGCCGGCACGGAGCCGCCGCCCATCAGGTAGGTGAAGCCGAGAAACCCCTCGTTGCCGATGGATGCCTGCTCCACCGACTTGCCGCCTTCGCTCTGCGACAGCATCGAAATGACGCCCGATTGCGGAAAAATCGCATGATGGATCGGATCGCCGTGGTCGAAAAGGGTCTCCCCGGCAGTCACGGCGCGGGTCTGCAAGCGCTCGGTGATGAAGCTCTGTGCGTCCGGACGCGTCGACATCAGGACATGGTTGCGCAGTACTGGTTTGCTGTTTGTTGTCATCTTTTTCGGCAGCTCAATATGGGAAACTCAACACGCGCCGTCGCCTTAATGCGTCCTTAACCAGCTACTATGTACGGTTTCGTACTTCTATGTTGCTCAATGTCGACCGCTAGCGCGTCAACAACGCAGATTACGGCTTATTGGTTCCAATTTCTTTAGCGCCCCTTCGGCCGAGCGGTCGCGGTGCGGCGTCCAGTTGGGGGTCTGCCCATGCATATTCTGGGGTCCGGCGGCGCGCTCCCACTCGAGCTCGGCGGCCTGATCGAGCAGATTCCCACCCCCCTCGTCGTCATCGGTGACGATGGCGCCTGCCACGCCAATGGCGCGGCGCGGCAGCTGCTGTCCGAGGCCGGGTCGGCGGATGCCGGCCTGGCGCGAATCGCCACCCAGGCCGCGGCCGGCCTTGCCGGGACCCTCTCCCTCGGCGCGCTGTCGCTGCGGCTCGAGCCCCGACGCAGCCAGTGCGACGGCGTCGCCTGGATCGTCGGGCTCACGCGGGTCGCCGCCGCGACGGAGGCGTCATCTCCGCCGGCGGAGCGGTGGGCCGCCGAGGCGCGGGCCGAACTCGACGCCTACAAGGTGGCGCTCGACCAGCACGCCATCGTCGGCGCCACCGACCGGGCCGGGCGGATCACCTATGTCAACCACGCCTTCTGCGCGATCAGCCAGTACCGGCCCGAGGACCTGATCGGCAACACGCATGCCGTGCTGAACTCGGGCCACCACCCGCGCAGCTTCTTCGTCGAGATGTGGCGGACCATCGGCAAGGGCGGCCACTGGCGCGGGGAAATCTGCAACCGCGCCAAGGACGGCTCGCTGTACTGGGTCGATACCACCATCGCGCCGCGGCGGGACGCCGATGGCGTCATCGCCGGCTATGTCTCGATCCGCTTCGACATCTCCGAACGCAAGCGCGCCGAGAGCGACCTGCACGCCGAGAACCAGCTGCGCCGCGACGCCGAGACGCTGCTCCGCGACGTCATCGAGACGGTGCCCGACGGTATCGCCGCCTTCGATGCCGAGGACCGGCTGCTGGTGTTCAACTCGGCATACCGGCGCGCCTATCCGGAGATCGCCGACCTGATCGCCACCGGCACCAGCTTCGAGACGCTGCTGCGTGAAGGGGTCGCACAGGGCCAGTACGTGCTGGGCAGGGACCAGTTGCGGGAGCCGGAGGCCTGGATCGAGAACCGCCTGCGCCAGCACCGGCGCCCGGGCCGCACCAGCACGCAGCACCTCTCGGACGGGCGCTGGCTGCAGGTCCGCGAGCGGCT
>NZ_JAYRYM010000244.1:0-5587 GCF_041917035.1 Devosia sp.
GCGACCAGACCGAGCCCCAGGCCCCTTCGACGATGAACGACTGAAAGTCCCTGTCGAAATCGGACATGCCGGCGGTGGCACTGTCCACGTGCTGGTCGCCCAGCACCGAGCGCCGCGTGACCATGCCTTGTTCGAAAAGCGTCGTGTCAGGCACCCCCGACCTCCTTGAGAAAACCGTCGATCAGCGTGGCCAGCGCGGCCGGCTGCTCGATGGAGGGAATATGCCCGGCCCCCGGCAGAACGGTGAAGCGGGCTCCGGGGATCCGCTCGGCGCCGGCCCGCACCATCGCGACCGGTGTCGCGCCGTCATGTTCGCCGGCAACCACCAGGGTCGGCGTCGCGATGCCGCCGATCGCCTCGGTCAGGTCGGTATCGCGTAGGGTCGCGCAGGTCGAGGCATAGCCGACCGCGTCGCTGCGCAGGAACAGGTTGCGCCAGCCGGCGAGCTCGTCGGCGCGCTCGCGGCGGAACGCCGGGCTGAACCACCGCTCCATCACCGCATCGGCAATGGCGGCCGTTCCGCCCGACAGCACCGCCGCGATGCGCCCGTTCCACATCGCCGCGTCGCCGACCCGGGGAGCCGTGTCGCAGAGCACGAGGGCCGCGATGCGCCCGGGTGCGCGCAGCGCCATGCCCTGCGCGATCAGCCCGCCGATGGACACTCCGGCCAGTGCCGTGCGGCCCCAGCCGACGTGGTCGAGCAGACCCGCGAGGTCGTCGAGATGGTCGTCCAGCCGATACTCGGCCCGCGGCGCATCGCTGAGGCCGTGGCCGCGCTTGTCGTAGCCGAGAATCCGGTAGTGCGGCGCCAGGCGCTCGACCACCGCGTCCCAGATGCGCAGGTCGGTGCCAAGGGAATTGGCCAATGCCAGCGCCGGTCCACCCGGCCTGCCGGACAGGCGGTAGTGCAGCAGCACGCCATTGATGCGGACGAACGCCATGGTTTCCTCGCTCGACGATTTAAGGGGCTGGAGCCGCGGCTGTAAAATGATAAGTCTCGGCCAAGGCATAACCAATGGATTATGTTTTGCGGGTGGAAGCGTCCCATTCGGGCCCAGGCCCACGGCTCCGATAACCGGACAGGCAAGATGGCGCAGCGCATCATCGATCCCAGAATCCGCCTCAGGCACATTGCCTGCTTTCTCGAGGTGGCGCGGCTGCGGAGCATGGCCGGCGCCGCCGAGGCCCTGAACATCAGCCAGCCGGCGGCGACCAAGACGGTGCAGGAACTGGAACTCCTGCTCGGCGGGCAGCTGTTCGATCGCAGCCGGCGCCGGCTGGCCCTGACGCCTTTCGGCGAGGTGTTCTTCCGCCATGCCGCGACCAGCCTCGCCGCTCTGCGCCAGGGGATCGATGCCGCGCGCGGCGCCCAGGGCGCGGTCGTCCTCCGCGTCGGGGCGCTGCCGACGGTTTCGGCGCGCATCCTTCCCGATGCCGTCCGTCGCTTCGGCGCGGACGGGGCGGGCGTCACCACGCGCATCGTCACCGGCCCGAACGGCTATCTTCTATCCCTGCTGCGCACCGGCGATGTCGACCTCGTGATCGGCCGGATGGCCGAGCCCGAGGCGATGGTGGGGTTTTCCTTCGAGCACCTCTACTCCGAGCGGGTGGTGCTGGCGGTCCGTCCCGGCCATCCGCTGCTCGACGAGCCCGACTTCGTCCTGGGCATGATCGAGCCCTACCAGACCCTGATGCCGACCCCGGATTCGGTGATCCGTCCGGTCGTCGAGCGGGTGCTGCTGGCCCATGGCGTCACCGGGCTGCGCAGCGACCTCGAAACCGTATCGAACGCCTTCGGGCGCTCTTACGTGCGGCAGACCGATGCGATCTGGATCATCTCCGAAGGGGTGGTCGCCAACGACGTGGCCGAAGGGCAGCTGGCTTTGCTGCCGGTCGATACCAGCGAAACGCTCGGGCCGGTAGGCTTCACCACCCGCACCGACACGACCCCGACCTTCGCCGGCCTCGGCCTGATGCAGGCGGTTCGCGACGTCGCGTCGCGCCTCCGCGCGAGCGCGGCCTGACCGGAGGTTCCGTCAGCCCCGCATCTTGCGGCGGAAGGCGCTCGGCGCCATGCCGAGCAGGCGGGTGGCGAAGCGGGTGAAGTAGGCCGGATCCTCGTAGCCCAGTTCGGCGCCGATCTGCTTGATCGACAGCGTCGAGAACTGCAATTGCCGCCGCGCCTCGAGCGCCACCCGCCGCTCGATCACCGCCAGCGCCGAGGCGCCGAGCACCTGGCGGCTGACGCGGTTGAGATGGGTATGGCTGATGCCGATCTGCTGGGCGTAGTCGGCCACCCGGCGCGTCTGCCGGAACTGCCCCTCGACCAGGCGGCGGAACGCCTCGGCGTGCCGGCGCGAACGGTCCGGCCCGATCGTGTCGGCCGCGGGCCGTCCGCTCGCCCGCTGCAGCGCGAGGAGCAGCAGGGTGACGTGCGCCCGCATGGCCAGATCATGGCGCGAGCCGGGATCGTCGGCCTCGCCGATCAGGCGGGCCAGCGCGTCGGCGATGCCCGCCGTGTCCTCCTGCACGACTCCGGCCCCGGGCGGCATCACCCCGGTGGTGCCCAGATCGCGCTCGAGCAGCGTGACCACCACGCCCGCGACATCCGGCGAGAAGGTGAAGCCGTGCACGGTCAGCGCCGGCACCACGACGACGCTGCCCGGACCCAGTTCGAACGTGGCGCCGTCGACACTGGCGCGGCCGGCGCCGCCCGCGAGGTGCAGCACCTGGAACAGGTGCTCGTGCCGGTGCGGCGCGATGCGGTAGCCGTGCAGGCTGCTGCGCGCCTGGATGGTCTCCCAGTGCAACCAGTCGTGATGTCGTTCGCTGCCGGCCTCGCCGTAGAGCGCATAGGTCGGAATTCTGCCCATGTTCGAATAGTGCAACTTCGTGCCCAGCCCGTCCATTCACCTCGTCCCTTCCGCAACGCATGCTGGTGCCGGAACTGGAGGAGCTGACACATGCGCACACAGGTGGCGATCATCGGTGCCGGGCCGGCCGGCCTGATGCTGGGCCGGCTGCTCGACCTGGCGGGCGTCGACAACCTGATCCTCGAGCGCCGGAGCGCCGACTACGTCCTCGGCCGCATCCGGGCCGGCGTGCTGGAGCAGGGCGCCGTCGACCTGATGGATCGCGCCCGGGTGGGGCAGCGCCTGCATGCCGAGGGCCTTGTGCACGAGGGGACGGTCCTCAGCTTCGACGGCGAGGATCTGCGCATCGACTTCACCGCGCTCGTCGGGCGGCAGGTGACGGTCTACGGGCAGACCGAGGTGACGCGCGACCTGATGGCCGCCCGGCCGGACCGGGTGATCTACGAGGCGGAGGACGTCGCGCTGCACGATATCGACGGCGCCGCCTCTGTCAGCTGGGTGCAGGAGGGTGTCGCCCGCCGGATCGACTGCGACTACATCGCCGGGTGCGACGGCTTTCACGGCGTCAGCCGCGCCAGCGTCCCGGCCTCCGCCATCCGGACCTTCGAGCGCGTCTACCCGTTCGGCTGGCTGGGCGTCCTGGTCGACCGCCCGCCGGTCTCGCGCGAACTGATCTATGCCAATCACGAGCGGGGCTTCGCCCTGTGCTCGCAGCGCTCCCTGAGCCGCAGCCGCTATTACGTGCAGGTGGGCACCACCGATACGGTGGAGGACTGGAGCGACCAGCGCTTCTGGGACGAGCTGCGGCACCGGCTCGAGCCGACGACCGCCGAGGCCGTCGAGACGGGCCCCTCGATCGAGAAGTCGATCGCCCAGCTGCGCAGCTTCGTGGCCGAGCCGCTGCGCTTCGGTCGGCTGTTCCTCGCCGGCGACGCCGCGCACATCGTTCCGCCGACCGGCGCCAAGGGGCTGAACCTGGCGATGAGCGATGTCGACATGCTGGCTGAGGCGCTGATCGGCTTCTATCGGGACGGCTCGACCGCCGGTCTCGACGGCTACTCTGCGCGTGCGCTGTCGCGCATCTGGAAGGCCGAGCGCTTCAGCTGGTGGATGACCAATCTGCTGCATGCCTTCCCCGAGAACGGTCCCTTCGGCCGGCGCATGCAGCGGGCCGAGTTCGACTACCTCGCCGGCTCGCGGGTGGCGCGGCAGAGCCTTGCGGAAAACTACACGGGTCTGCCGCACTGAGCCGCCGCCGGTGGGCCGCAGCGACCCCGCGGCGCGCGCCGCGGGGCCACATGACGGCATCGGGCCTCAGTTGCCTTCGGCCGCCACGGCAGCCTGGGCCGCCGCATAGAGCGCCGGACCATCGACGCCGATCGCCTTCATGTCGGCGAACCACTGGTCGATCGTCGGCTGCGCCGCCGCCCGCCAGCGTGCCGTCTCGGCCTCGTCGAGCTGCACGATGGTGTTGCCGGCCTCGGTGGCGATCTTGAGGCCGACGGCGTCGCCCTGGTCCATGACGCGACCGAACTCACGCGATGTCTCGAGCCCGGAATTGGCATCGATGACCGCCTTGAGGTCATCCGGCAGCCGGTTGTAGCTGTCGAGGTTCATGGTGAAGCCGAAGGTCTGGCTGTAGAGGCCATGCGTGCCGGAAAAGCCGGTATGGTTCTTCACCAGCTCGGCTACCTTCAGCGACGGCGTGACTTCCCACGGAATGGTGGTGCCGTCGATCACGCCCTTGGACAGCGCCTCGGTCACCTGCGGCACCGGCATGCCCACCGGCTCGGCCCCCAGCTGGGCCAGCATCGAGGAGATGATGCGCGAGCCGCCGCGGATCTTCATGCCCTTGAGGTCTTCGAGCTTGTTGATCGGGTTCTTGGTGTGGAACAGGCCGGGGCCGTGCGTATGGAGCGCGATGACCTTGACCCCGGCGAACTCGTCGGCCGAATTGGCCATCACGTAGTTGTAGAAGGCCGCCGAGGAGGCCTCGCCCGTGGTGATCAGGAAGGGCAGCTCGAACACTTCCGACTTGGGGAAGCGACCCGGCGTATAGCCCAGCACGGTCCAGATCAGGTCGACCACGCCGTCCTTGGCCTGGTCATAGAGGTCCGGCGGGGCGCCGCCCAGCTGCATGGCCGGGTAGAGCTCGACCTTGATGCGGCCGCCCGAGTCCGCCTGCACCTTCTCGGCCCAGGGGGTGAGCGCCTTGGCCGGAATGGTCGCCTGCGCCGGCAGCATCTGGTGGAGGCGCAGGGTGACTTCCTGCGCCAGGGCTGAGGTGGTCATGGCCAATGCGGCCAGGGCCCCCAGAACGAACAGCTTGGTCTTCATCGGGTGTTCCCTCCCTTGTCATGGCCGATCTGGCCGAGTGCGTTGGCATAGGCGCTTCCGGACCCTTCCTCCTTCGGGCCGGCGGCGCGGGCAGTCTCCTAGTAGAGCATCCAGACCAGCCAGAGGCTGACCGGCGGGAATGCCACCAGGAATACGGTGCGGACGATGTCGCTCGCCACGAAGGGCAGCACGCCGCGATAGGTCTCCGAGAGCCTGGTTTCCGGAGACATGGAATTGATGATGAACAGGTTCATGCCGACCGGCGGGGTGATCAGCCCCACCTCCACCACGATCAGCACCAGGATGCCGAACCAGATGCCGAAATCGTCCGGCGCGAGGCCGAAATCGAGGGCCGTCATCATCGGATAGACGATCGG
>NZ_JAYRYM010000245.1:0-5551 GCF_041917035.1 Devosia sp.
AGGGTGTTGATGACGGCCGGACTGCCGTATTGCGCCACCACCTCCAGCACCTTGTCCATCGATACCTGGTCGGTCACCGTTCCCGAGAGCCGGATTCGACCGTTGACGGTGCCGACCTTGACCTTGGACGAGGGGACGGCTGCCTGGATCGAGCGGGAGATATCCGCCGTGTCGGCGCCGACTTCCACGGCCAGCAGTCCGACCGGGGCACCCTCCGCCGAGAACAGGTTCACCGTCGTTGTGCCGAAGCTCTTGCCCACCAGATACAGCGACTTGTCGGTAATCGGCTGCGCATCGGCGATGGTCGGGTCGGCGGAGACGATCTTGCCGACGGGACTGGAAATGACCACGGTCACCGCCTGGCTGACCGGCAGCTTGATGCGCATCACCGAAGTCGTGCTGAGATCATAGGTTACGGTCTGCGCCACCGCTGCACCCGGCAGCGCTGCCGCCAGGCCAAGCCCGATCACCGCGGCGGCAAGGGCCGCGCGCGCTGCCGCGAACACGAGGCCCACGATGGGGCGGAGGTCGCGTCGGGCGATCATGGCGGAACGGCTCGGGTCGCTGGTCGTCAATTGCTCTACTTCACGGCAATAGCGGGCTTGGCAGGACACTAGCCCCGTTACGGTCAACGCCGACTTAACGGGGGTCTCATTGGGCATTGCCGGCGTTGGTCCAGAACGGGCTCGAGATGCGGATCGCCTGATTGAGGGCCTGCGAGGCGGAGTCCCCCGCCTTGGCGACTTCCATCTTGGGCCGCAGGACCAGTGCAAGCCGTCCCACCGACGTGGCGTTGATCACCACCTCGGCCTGCTCGGGCCGCAGTTCGAGGGTGGCGATTGCCACGTCTGAGAACACCTCGGAGTCCTTCTGGTCCTCCTCGGCCTCGGCGTCCCGCCGCGTGCCGCCCAGCCAGGCATTGATCGCCAGCACACGCACGTTGGTGAGCACCGTCTCGGACTGCTGACCGGCCGCCGTGGCATGGGTCAGCACCACGTCGACGCGATCGTTCGGCACGATGAAGCCTCCGGACGCCGACTCCGCCGCAACCGACACCGAGACGCCGCGGGTTCCCTCCGACAGCATCGCCGACAGCAGGCCGTCGCCCGCCTCCGCCAGTTTCTCCTGGCGGATGGGCTCGCCGGAGAAGAACTCCGCACGCGCCATCGATTCTGCCAGTTCCGTCTCGGCGTCGGGCAGAGCGGAGAACGTGATGTAGTCGGGCCGGATGGCGGTCTCCGGCCACTCCACCCACTCCACCGAGCCGGGCTCCAGAATCTCTCCGACGGCGATCTGGTGGGCTGCCACCAGAATCCGCGCCGTGACCGGCTGGATCACCTCGGTGACCGGCGCCGGGGCCGCGACCGGTTCCGCCGCGACATCGGTCGCGGCCGCCTGGTCGACCGGTTCGGCTTCGTACATCGTCAGGTAGGCCGCGACGCCGCCTGCGGCGAGGGCCACGAGCAGAAGGGCGATGCGCGCGGGCTGGAACAGCGACTTGAGGCCGCTGGGACGGCCGCTCTGCACCGGGGAGTCATCGTCGTCGGTCACGACCGATTGCAGGACCTCGGCCCGCCAGGCATCGAGATTGCGCCGATCGACGACCGGCGCTTCGGTCCAGTCGGCATCAGGCCGTGCCGTGTCTCGGCCGCGTCGCTCGACGCGCACGGGGGATTCCGCACCGCGCCCGGGGGCGTCGGTCTCGTCTTCGACCGGTCGGCTTTGTGCACGTCGGAGCAACCTGCAATCCTCGTTGTCGAACGCCGGGCAGCGGCTCTACTGCGCGGGTGGTCCGGAGCTTGCTCGTTTCTAGCTCCCAAGGATCACCTTTCGGTTCCAAACCGGACGCAAATGCCGGGCGCGTCTTTACCGGTCGTTCACTACCCTGGCGCCGCGGCCTCGCGCGAGCACCCCGCAGATTCCCCGTGACGATGTCAAAAGATTATAATAGCATACCATTATAAGAAGATGCCGGTGGTCTGGGAGAGGCCGATCGGCGGCAGGGCAGCATTCTTCGCCCGCCACCTACGGTCCGTCGGTCTGCGCGCCCGACGGAGCAAGCCGATGCGCGTCATGGAGGGAGGAATATTCTCATGAAGCTATTCAAATCTGTCGTTGTCGTTGGAGCAGTGCTGGCATCGCTGGTGTTTCCGGGGATCGCGGCGGCCCAGACGGTCGACGAGATCGTTGCCCGCGGCAAGCTGATCGTGGCAGTGGACACCACCACGCCGCCCTACGGCTTTCTCGATGCGGAACTGAAGCCGACGGGCTTCGACATCGAGGTCGCGACCAAGATGGGCGAGGCCCTCGGAGTCCCCGTCGAGTTCGTCACCGTCACCTCGCCGGGCCGCATCCCGGCCCTGCTGACCAAGCAGGTCGACGCGGTCGTGTCGATCTTCTCGATCACCGCGGCCCGCGCCATCCAGATCGATTACTCGATCCCGTATGCGGGGCAGTCCGCGGTGGTCATCGCCCCCAAGGGAACCGCTGTCAGCAGCCACGCCGATCTCGTCGGCAAGAAGGTCGGGGTGACCCGCGGCACCGCCGAGGACGGCATTCTGACGGCCGCCGCCGAAGCCAACCCGGGCATCGAGATGCTGCGCTTCGATGACTATGCATCGTTGCTGCAGGCCATGGTCTCCGGTCAGATCGACGTCATGGGGGGGGGCGACTACGGCGAGATCTACCTCAAGAAGAGCGCCAACGGCGACGACTTCGAGCAGAAGTACAAGCTCAAGACCTTCTACTTCGGCATCGGCGTGGCCAAGGGCAACGACAACCTGCGGCAGTGGATCAACACCTGGCTGTTCACGCTGAAGAATGACGGCGTCCTCGAGGCGCTGTCGCAGAAGTACCGCAATCAGCCCTTGCCCGAACTGCCGGTATTCTGACCATTGTCCGCTGACGGGCGGGGCCGTGCCGGCTCCGCCCATCTCCACCCGCGATAGGGGGCCCATGCAAACCGCCCTGCAGTTCGGACCGGTCCTCATCCATCTCGACGATCTGCTCGCGGGAGTCTGGAAGACCGTTCAGCTGGCCGTCCTCTCGATCGTCTGCGGCACGGTGATTGGCGTCTTCGGCGCCATCGGCCGCAGCTTCGGGCCGCGCTGGATTTCGTGGCCGGTGGCCGCCTATGTCGAGCTGATCCGCAACACCCCGCTGCTCATTCAGCTCTACTTCGTCTTCTTCTCTCTGCCCCTGTTCGGGCTGAGGCTCGACAGCAATGCGGCCGCCATCCTGGCGCTGTCGATCCACCTCGGCGCCTATGCCACCGAGATCCTGCGGGCCGGCGTCGAGTCGGTGCCGCGCGGCCAGATCGAGGCCGCCAAGGCGCTCGGCCTGAAGCCCTATCGCATCATCCGGCACATCGTGCTCGTGCCGGCCCTGAAGGCCGTCTATCCCGCCCTGTCGGCGCAGTTCATCCTGCAGCTGATGGGAACATCGATCGTCGGGGCGATAGCCGCCGAGGAACTGACGGCGATCGCCAACAACCTTGTGATGCAGACCTTCCGCAGCTTCGAGATCTACATCCTTCTGGCCGTCATCTACTTCGTCCTCGTTCAGGCCGCGAGCCTCGTCCTTGCCGCCCTCGGGCGGCTGCTGTTCCGCTGGAAGGCCTGACCGCATGAGCCTGCGCGATTTCGGACCCAACGAACTGGTCTTCCTGCTGATGGCAACGCGCTGGACCATCCTGCTCGCCCTGATCGGCTTTGCCGGCGGGGGGGCGATCGGGCTGCTGATCGCCGCGCTGCGTGTCGCACCCGTCGCGCCGTTGCGCTGGCTCGCCGCGGGCTACACCCAGTTCTTCATGGGGACGCCCATCCTCATCCAGCTGTTCATGGCCTATTACGGTGCGTCGTTCCTCGGTGCCCGGCCGGATCCCTGGTTCGCCGCCGCGCTGACCTTTTCGCTCAATGGCGGGGCCTTCTTCGGGGAGATCTTCCGTGGCTCGATCGAGGCCATTCCGCGCGGCCAGTGGGAAGCCTCGACGGCTCTCGGCCTGCGCTTCGTACGGACCCTCCGGCTGGTGATCCTGCCGCAGGCGCTGCGCCTCATGCTGCCCCCGACGGTCGGGTTCATGGTTCAGATCGTCAAGACCACCTCGGTGGCCTCGCTGATCGGCCTCGCCGAGCTCGCCCGTTCCGCCACCCAGGTCAACACCATCACCTTCCAGCCCGTGCTGGTCTTCGGCACCGTGTCGCTGATCTACTTCGCGCTGTGCTGGCCGCTGTCGCTGATCGCCGGCCACCTGGAGCGGCGCCTCGGCAGCGGCCTGTCCCGTGCACCGGGCGGGCCGCTGCTCACCGCAAACTGAACCCCGCGCCTGGCCCTAGTGGGCCATCAGAACCGGTACTTCGGCATGCTCGAGCAGATGTCGGGTGGCCCCGCCCAGCGCCCACTCGCGGAAGCGGGAATGGCCGTAGCCGCCCATCACGATCAGATCCGCAGCCGCGCGCCGCGATTCGTTCAGCAGTGCCGCCCCGGTATCGTTCCAGCCGTTGATCATGCGGATCTCGGAGCGGATGCCGTGCCGGCTCAGATAGCGGCCGACATCGGTGCCGGGTTCCTCGCCATACTGCTCGCCGGCCCCGCTCTCCTCGACGATGCCGATGATCACGGCGGCGGCCTTCTCGAGCAGGGGCAGGGCGCCGGCAAGCGCACGCGCCGCCTCGGGTGCGTTCTTCCACGCCACGAACACCGTCTCCAGCTTCGCCTCCGAAACCTGCTTGGGCGGCAGGAAGATACAGGGCCGGCCGGATCGGAACAGTACGGTTTCCTCGATGCTGGAGCTGCCCGCCGGATCGCCGTAGGGGCGTGTGCCGACGAACAGGTCGCTGGTCCGGGCCTCGGCGGCCAGCGCCTTGCCGACCTCACCCGGATAGACGTCCAGTCGCCTGAGTTCGGTCGACGGGCCGAACTGCGCGAGCTGTTCGCGCAGCCTGGCCGCGGCGGCATCGGCGCGCGCCGTGCCCTCGGCGATCAGCGCCTGCAGGAAGGCCGACCCGGAGGGATCGGTCATGGAAATGATCTCGGGGACAACGTTGACCTGCAGGCCCTTCAGGTGGGCATCGAAGAGTCTGGCCATGGTCCCCGCAAAGGCCAGGCGAACCGCATCCTCCTCGGATCCGGTCAGGTGGACGGCAATGTCCCTGATCATGCTTTTTCCTCAATCATCCTTCGGCTTGCCGACCGTCACGCGCTGCGCATAGGCCAGCGCCGCCATCAGCGCGACGAAAGCCAGAATGACAACGGTGATGAAGACTAGTCCCTCGGTAGGCATCTGCCAGGTTCCTTATTTTGGCGGTAATGCGATGCAGTCACGATCTTATCGCCCGGTGTGCCGGACCTGGCTTTGACACAGGTCAATCGCGAGTAACAGTCGCGCAGAGTCGGGCTTCTGTTGAATCGGGCTGCCGACCCGGCTAGGCTGACCGTGTTGCGTTGCGGAGCACCACGTGGGTAACCAGCGGGCAAGGGCCGATCTGGCGGTAGGCATTGTCGCAGCGCTTCTGCTCGTCGCCGCGATCGGTGTCTCGGTCGTCCCTCCGGA
>NZ_JAYRYM010000246.1:0-5536 GCF_041917035.1 Devosia sp.
ATTGGTTGATCGGGCGGTTCGAGAGCATTATTGGATACAACGGCGCGCACAAGAAGCGGCCCAAGGTGGTCCGGCACTCCTAAACAGCGGCTACTGGGACAACAGCCGCTCCCTGATCATCCACTAACCGGGCTGACCCTCCACCGACAGGCCACCGACAGGGTTAGCGGAACAAAACGAGACTTTCGTCATCGATAGTGCCCCAAAAAGCCCAGAAATGCGGGGTCCGCTACCCCGTGGTCTGCTTCGGGAGCAGGGGGTCGAGTGTTCGAATCACTCTACTCCGACCAATCAACCCCGGCCTCTCGCGAGGTCGGGGTTTTTCATGCCGCCAGAAGCGGGATTCCGCCCGCTTCAGCGGGCTGTCAGGTCGGGACTCTAGGCCGGAGGGATCGGAACAGGAGACCGAGATGACACGCATGCGACGACACGCCCTGGTGGCAGGCTCACTGGCCCTCGCGGCCGGATTGCTGGCCCTTGGGGCCTCCCGGGCCGAACAGCCGGCGGCGGGTGATATTCGCTCCCGGCTCACGCCGGAGCTGATCGCCCAGCACTGCATCGCCAATGGCGTCGGCAGCCATGTCGAGGGCACCTTCATGCTGGGGTCGGGCGAGCGCCTCAGAGGTCCGATCCTGTGCTCGGCCGACGACATGACGGCACCAGTCAATGTGGCGGGCGGCCGTCACCATCATCACGACGACGATGATGATGACGACGAGGCATTCGAGGACCATGATGACGATTGAGACCTGCCCGGCCGAGGGGAACCGACGCCACAGTCCTTCGCCGCTGCATTGAACGGAGGCTGCCTTGAGCCGGCTGCACATCCATACCGAACGACATGCGATGGAAAAGATCGGCTGGCTCAGGGCGGCAGTGCTGGGCGCCAATGACGGGATCGTCTCCACGGCGAGCCTGATCGTGGGAATCGCGGCGAGTGCTGCCGACCATGGCGCCATTCTCTCGGCCGGGGTCGCCGGTCTCGCCGCCGGCGCGTTGTCGATGGCGGCCGGCGAGTACGTCTCGGTCAGCTCGCAGGCCGATACCGAAGCCGCCGACCTCGACAGGGAGCGACGCGAGCTTGCCGAGCAACCCGAGGCCGAACGCGACGAACTGGCGGGCATCTACGAGGCCCGCGGGCTCAGCCCCGAGCTGGCCCGCAGGGTGGCCGAGGAACTCACCGCCCGCGATGCGCTGGGAACGCATGCCCGCGAGGAACTCGGCATGTCCGGCCACCTGGCCGCTAATCCCCTGCAGGCGGCGGTGACCTCCGCGCTGACCTTCGCCGTGGGCGCCGCTCTGCCGCTGGCCGCGGCGGCGCTCACGCCCACCGGCCTGCTCGTCTGGGTCACGGTGGCCGTCACCATGCTGGCGCTTGCAGCGCTTGGCGCCCTCGGCGGATGGACCGGCGGCTCGGGGGCGCTGAAACCGGCCATCCGTGTCGTCCTGTGGGGGGCGATAGCAATGGCCGCGACTTCGGCAATCGGCTTCCTGTTCGGCCAGGTCGTCTAGCAACAGCACCTGCGCCGCCCCGATGGCGGGAGCAGCCGCCCGATGGCCGACCGCTATTGCCGAAGCGCCGATCCCGGCCCGGGGCGCCGGGACGCGCTCATCCGCCGGCAGGCATACTTTGCCGCAGCGGCGTCGACAGATCGCTGTGGCGTGGATAGTGTTCCACCTGGGAGAGGTGTGCCGGCGCGCCGGCCTCGGTCCGCGGTCCGGCCGGCGTTCGGCCGGGGGGCCGGGCGAGGCGGGCCCGGGCGCACGCGACACAGGGGGGAATCCGAGACGCGATGCACTACATGCGACCAGGCTCAGTGGCCGAAGCGATGGACATCCTGGCCGCGGCGGGCGGCAACGCCGCGCCGATGGCGGGTGGCACCGATCTCTTGGTCCGGATGAAGGGAGGGTTCGTCGAGCCCGAGGTGGTCGTCGATCTCAAGGCGATCGCGGAACTCGGCGGCATTGTCGAGACGCGCGACGGGTTCGAGATCGGCGCGGCGGTTCCCTGTGCGGCGCTCGGCGAGTCGGCGGCGCTGCGGGCCGCCTGGCCGGGGGTGGTGGAGGCGGCCGGCCTGATCGGCTCCAAGCAGATCCAGGGCCGCTGCACCATCGCGGGCAATCTGTGCAACGCCTCGCCGGCGGCCGACAGCGTGCCAGCGCTGGTCGCCGCCGGAGCGCGGGCGATGATCGTCGGTCCGGGCGGCCGGCGGGAGGCGCGTGTCGAGGACATTCCCGCCGCCCCCGGCAGGACGACGCTCGGCCGCGGCGAGATCATCGCGGCGATCCGGCTGGCGAAGCCGGCACCGCGCTCGGCCGACGCCTATCTGAGGTTCACCCCGCGCACCGAGATGGACATCGCCGTGGTCGGCATCGGGATCAGCCTGACGCTCGATGCGGACGGCCGGGTCGCGGCGGCGCGCGTCGCGATGGGCGCCGTGGCGCCGACCGTCCTCCTCGTCGCCGAGGCCGCCCGGGCCATCGTCGGCACCCGGCTGGACGAGGCCGCGCTCGCCGATCTGGCCGCAGCGTGTTCCGCCGCCTGCCGTCCGATCGACGACAAGCGGGGCACGATCGCATTCAGAACGAAGATCGCGGGCGTGCTGGCACGGCGTGCCGCCGTGATCGCATATGGCCGGGCGGAGGCAAGGTAATGTCGGGCATAGCTGTTTCAACCATCGTCAACGGCGATCGCGTCGAGTTTCTCTGCCAGCCCGAGGAGACGCTGCTCGACGTGCTGCGCGACCGGCTGGGGCTGACCGGGGCCAAGGAAGGCTGCGGCACCGGAGATTGCGGCGCCTGCAGCGTCATCCTCGACGGGCGCCTCGTCTGCGCCTGCCTGGTGCTCGGCGCCGAGCTCGAGGGCCGCCGCGTCGAGACCGTCGAGGGCCTGGCACAGGGCGGCCGGCTGCACCCGCTGCAGCAGAAGTTCCTCGAGCATGCCGCCCTGCAATGCGGCATCTGCACGCCCGGCCTGCTGATGGCGGCCAAGGACCTCCTGGCCCGGAACCCGGACCCGACCGAGGCGGAAATCCGCCTCGGGCTGGCGGGCAATCTCTGCCGATGCACCGGCTACGACAAGATCGTCCGTGCCGTCGAGGACGCCGCACGCGTACTGAGAGGAGCCTGAGCCATGACGACCGAACTGCGCTACACGGCCCAGGAGTTCAAATCGGTGGGGACGCGCCCCGTCCGGCCGGACGGGGTCGACAAGGTGACGGGAAGGGCGCGCTATGGCGCGGACTTCAACATGCCCGGGCAGCTGGTGGGGCGCGTCCTCAGGAGCCCCCACGCCCACGCCCGGATCAGGAGGATCGACACCGGCCGGGCCGAGGCGCTGCCCGGCGTCAAGGCGGTGATCACGGCGGCCGACCTGCCCGACCTGACCAATGGCGATGCCGACCTCCACGACATCCTCGACAATTGCATGGCGCGCGGCACGGCGCGCTATGACGGCCATGCGGTCGCCGCCGTGGCCGCGGTCGATGCCCGCACGGCGCGGGAGGCCCTCAGGCTCATCGCCGTCGACTACGAGATCCTGCCCCATGTCACCGATGTCGACGAGGCGATGCTGGCGAGCGCGCCGCTGATCCAGCCGTCGGTGTTCACCCGGGGCGTCCATCCCCGACCCGACCGGCCCTCGAACGTCGCGCAGCGCGGCGAATACGGCCATGGCGATCCCGAGGCCGGCTTTGCCGAGGCCGATGTCGTCGTCGAGCGCCGCTATCGCACCGAGCAGACGCACCAGGGCTACATCGAGCCGCATGCCTGCGTGGCCAGCGTCAACCCGGACGGGACCGGCGAACTGTGGGTCTGCACGCAGGGGCACTTCGCCTTCCGCCGCTTCTGTGCGCAGCTGCTCGGCATGGACATCTCGAAGCTGCGCGTCACCTCCTCCGAGATCGGCGGCGGCTTCGGCGGCAAGACCCATGTCTGGGGCGAGCCGGTGGCGCTGGCCCTGTCGCGCAAGGCCGGCCGGCCGGTGAAGCTGGTGATGTCGCGCGACGAGGTGTTCCGCGGCTCCGGTCCGACCAGCGCCACCTCGATCGACGTCAAGATCGGCGCCAGGACGGACGGCACGATCACCGCCGCGACGGCGACGCTGCGCTATTCCAACGGCGCCTATGCCGCCGCCTGGGGCGACCTGGGGGCGCAGACGGCGTTTGCCTGCTATGATCTCAAGCACGTCAAGACCGTCAGCTACGACGTGATCGTCAATCGGCCGAAATCGGCGGCCTACCGCGCACCGTCGGCGCCGATGGCGGCCTTCGCCGTCGAAAGCGCCATCGACGAGCTGGCCGCGAGGATCGGCATGGACCCGCTGGAGCTGCGCATCAAGAATGCGGCCCGGCAGGGCACCCGGTCGTCCTATGGCCCGGTCTTCGGACCGATCGGCATCGGGCCGACGCTGGCCGCGGCCAAGGCGCATCCGCACATGAGCGCGCCGCTCGGCAAGAACCAGGGTCGTGGCGTCGCCTGCGGCTTCTGGTTCAATTTCGGCGGGCAGACCTGCGTCGACCTCAATATCGGCGCGGATGGCACGGTGGCGCTGGCCGTCGGGACAGTCGATGTCGGGGGGTCGCGCGCCTCGCTGTCGCTGGTCGCGGCCGAGGAACTCGGCATCGCCTATGATCAGGTCAAGGCCGTCGTCGCCGATACGGCGACGCTGGGCTTCAATGACACGACCGAGGGCAGCCGGGGCACCTTCTCCTCGTCCATGGCCATCATCCGGGCGGCCCGCGACGCCAAGCGCGTGCTACGCGAACGGGCGGCCGCGATGTGGGACATCCCGGTCGACGACGTCGTCTGGGAGGCCGGCGCCGCGCGCGCTGTCGGCAGCGGCCACGGCAACCTGCCGCCGCTGTCGCTCCGCGAGATCGCCGCGGCGGCCTCCAAGACCGGCGGTCCGGTCGCCGGCCACAGCGAGATCGTCGCCGACGGGGCCGGAGTCTCGTTCTCGACCCATATCTGCGATGTGGAAGTCGACCCCGAGACCGGCGCCACCCGGGTGCTGCGCTACACCGTCATCCAGGATGCGGGCAAGGCCGTGCACCCGACCTATGTCGAAGGCCAGTACCAGGGCGGCGCCGTGCAGGGCATCGGCTGGGCGCTCAACGAGGAGTACATCTATGGCGAGGACGGCCGGCTGCAGAACCCGGGCTTCCTCGATTACCGCATTCCGGTGTGTTCGGATCTGCCGATGATCGATACGCAGATTCTCGAGATTCCCAATCCCAACCACCCCTACGGCGTGCGCGGCGTCGGCGAGACCTCGATCGTGCCGCCGCTCGCCGCCGTCGGCAATGCGGTGTCGAACGCGGTCGGCGCGCGCATGACCCATGTCCCGATGTCGCCGCCGCGGATTCTGGCGGCGCTCGAAGCGCAGGGGTCCGACTGATGGTCGAGGTGAAGCTCTGGGGGGCCCTCAGCGCTTCGATCGGCGGCAACGGCAGCGTCCGCATCGAGGCGCGCGACATCCGTGAGCTGTTCCGCAAGCTGGCGCAGGACTACCCGGCGGTCGAGCCATACCTGGCGA
>NZ_JAYRYM010000247.1:0-5438 GCF_041917035.1 Devosia sp.
AGGTCGAGGTCGGTCTCGGCGCCATCGTCAGTGACGAACACCTCGCCATGCTGGGTCGGCGACATGGTGCCGGGATCGACGTTCAGGTACGGGTCGAGCTTCCGCAGCCGGACCTTGTAGCCGCGCGCCTGCAGCACCGCCCCAAGCGCGGCGGAGGCCAGCCCCTTGCCCAACGAGGAAACCACGCCACCGGTGATGAAAACGTACCGAGCCATGGGCCTTCACCTTATGAGGTCGAAACAGTGATTCGGAAGGGCGCGGCTCGCAACGCGGGAACGCCCCCACACAAAAGAAGAAGGGGATGTCGCCATCCCCTTTGCCGGTACACTGGCGGGCCTGCCTCAGTTGGCGGGCGCCGCGGGCTGCTCCGTGGCCGCCGGAGTCTCGGCGGCCGGCGCTGCCTCCTGCGGCACGGGCAGGCCCGGGTCGGCAGACGCAGCCGGAGCCGTCTCGGTCGCGGGAGCGGTGGAGTCCGCCGGGACCGGCAGGTCGCCGCCAGTCTGCTGCTGCAGCTGGTTGATGGCGTCCAGCACCGTGGCCGGCTGCTCGGCTCCCTCGGCGGCCTGGTCGAGAATGGTCTCGGCGGGGCGGTCGAGTTCGGCCAGGATGGTCAGGCCGATGGCGGTCGCGAAGAACAGCGCGGCGAGTACGGCCGTCGTGCGGGTCAGCAGGTTGGCGGTGCCGCGTACGCTGATCAGGCCGTTGGAGTTGGCCGTTCCCATGCCCAGTCCGCCGCCTTCGGACCGCTGCAGCAGGATGACCGCAATCAGCGCGAGCACGATCAGCAGATAGGCGACAAGCAGGACGTTTGCCATGGGAACCCGTGGGCTTCGGATGTCTGTTGGGCGCGCCTTCTACACGCGCGCCATACGAAAAGCCAGCAACAACCGCCGCCGCTGTTCGGCGACGGTCCGCTGCTACACGGCCGAGATAATCGCATGGAAGTCGTTTGCCAAGAGGCTCGCGCCACCAACCAGACCGCCATTGACGTTTTCGATGGCCAGAATGTCGCGGGCGTTGCCGGGCTTGAGCGAGCCACCGTAGAGGATGGGCACGCCCGCGCCGGCCGCGCCGAAGCGGGCCTCGAGCAATTGCCGGATGGTTGCATGCATCCGGGCGATGTCGGCGGCGGTGGGTGTCAACCCCGTCCCAATCGCCCAGACCGGCTCGTAGGCGACCGCGATGCCGCAGCCGCCCCAATCGCCCGGAACGGAGGCGGCGAGTTGCGTGGCAACGACCCTTTCGGCGTCGCCCGACCGCCGCTCCGCCTCGGTTTCGCCGACGCAGATGATGGGCGTCAGCCCGGCGCCGATGGCCGCCGCGGCCTTGCTGCACACCAGTTCGCTGCCCTCGGCGTGATCGGCGCGGCGTTCGGAGTGCCCGAGGATGACGTATCGCGCCCCGGCATCGGCCAGCATCGGTGCCCCGATATCGCCGGTGTGCGCGCCGCTCGGCCGGGGATGGCAATCCTGCCCCCCCGTGAGGATGCCGGCGGGCGCGGCGATGGCCGTCAACGGGGCCAGAAGGGTGGCCGGCGGGCAGATCAGCACCGTGCAGCGCGGAGGCGGGCCCGCGGCGAGCAGCCCGGCGAGCCTTGCGATCTCGGCAAGCGAGGCGCTGGTGCCGTTCATCTTCCAGTTGCCCGCGATGAGCGGGGTGATCTTGTCTGCCACCGTCTTCTCCTGCTGCTACTTGCCTAAACCGGAGCTTTGCCATAACCCCGCTCGCATGTGCCTTGCAGCACATTGACGACCCTGTCTAGTATCCGCCTCCCGTCCGGTCAGGCGGCCATTTTGGATGTGTCCCGATGCTCAATGCCCTCCGCAAGATCGCCCAAACCTGGTTCGGCAAGGTGCTCGGTGCCGTCCTCATCGTCGGGCTTGCCGGATTTGGCATCTACGACGTGATCTTCCAGTTTGGCGCCAACACGGTTGCGACGGTGGCGGGCGAGGACGTCACGGTGCGCGACTTCCAGCGCGCATACGACTTGCAGATGAACACGCTGGCGCAGCAGATCGGCCGCCTGCCGACCAACGAGGAGGCGCTCGCCTTCGGCCTGCCCTCCGTGGTGCTCAACCGCCTCGGCTCGGAAGCGGCGATCAACAAGCTCGGCAAGGACCTCGGCATCGGGGTGTCCGAGCAGCGCCTGGGCAAGCTGGTGCGCGAGGACCCGAGCTTTGCAGGCACGCTGGGCGCCTTCGACCCGGCCAATTTCGCCCGGGTGCTGCAGCAAAACGGCTTCACCGAAAAGGAATATATCGACCTGCAGAGCAACGCCGCCCGCCGCCAGCAATTGGCCAGCGGACTTTTCGGCGGCTCGCCCACGCCGCAGGCCGCGGTCAACCTGATCACCCGCTACCAGGGCGACAAGCGCACGGTCGACTACTTCGTGCTCAACGCGCAGGGGCTGCCCGAGATCGCCGCCCCGACCGAAGAGGAACTGGCGTCCTATCTCGCCGAGAACCAGACGCGGTATCGCACGCAGGAGAGCCGCACGGTCGACCTGCTGGTGCTGACCCCGCAGGTGATCGCCGCGACCAAGACCATCCCGGACGAACAGATCGCGGCCGAGTACGAGCGCACCAAGCAGAGCCGGATCAAGGTCGAGAAGCGGACCATCAAGCAGATCGCCCTGAAGACGCCCCAGCAGGAGAAGTGGTTCGAGCTGGGCAAGGCCTCGGGCAAGACCATCGGCGAACTGCTGGTCGAGACGGGCCTGGCGTTCAGCGACCTGGGCACGCTGTCGAAGGCCGAGATCAGCGACGCGTCGCTGGCCGACACCGCTTTCGGCCTGGCGGTGGACGACTACGCCGTCATCGAGGGGATCGGCGGCAAGCGTGTGATCACCGTTTCGGCGATCGAGGCCGGCGGTCAGATCAGCCTTGAGGACTCGCGCGACCAGATCGCCCAGCAGCTTGCGCTGACCGAAGCCCGCAACGCGTTCACCGATGTCCTCGACCAGATCGAGGAACTGCGGGCCGCGTTCCGGCCGCTGGCGGACATTGCCGAACGCTTCGGCCTGCCCGTGCAGACGGTTGCGGTGACCGCCGGCGGTGGCGAACTCGCCGACGTGGCGGAAGCGGACCGGGCCAAGGTGGCGAGCGCGATCTTTGCCGCCGAGCAGGGAGACCTCGCGCCGACCGTGACCCTGGGATCGAACAGCAACGTGTGGTTCGACCTCAAGTCGATCGAGGCCGCGCGCGACCAGACGCTCGACGAGGTACGCGACGCAGTGACCGCCGCATGGACCCAGAAGAAGACCGACGAGGCCATCACCGCCGAGGTCGACACGATCATGCAGCAACTCAGGGACGGCACACCGTTCGCGGATATCGCGGTGGCACTCAACCAGTTCCCGATCCTCAGCCAGCCGCTGACCCGCGACGGTGACGGCACCAGCGTGCTGAACCAGGCCGTGGCGCAGCAGATCTTCAACGGTGGACCCATCCATTTCGGATCGGCGGTCAACGGCGACGGCGACCACGTGATCTTCCAGGTGGTCGACGTGACGGCCGCGACAAGTGCGGAAGCGACGCCGGACTCGGTCAAGCTCATCGAGGACTCGACGCGCGACGCCCTCTATGCCGACTTCGTCGCGGGCCTACGCGACAAGGCCGGGCTGCAGCTCAACCAGCAGGCGCTGACCCAGTTGCTGGCGCTCGACACGACGGGTCAGTGATGGCAAGCGACCCGTTTGGCCAGTTTGCCAGCGCCTACCGGTCGGGACGGGCGCAGATCGTCTTCCGGCGCGTGGTGGCCGACCTCGAGACGCCGATCGGGGCGTATCTGAAGCTCGCCGAAGGGCGGCGGAACACCTTCCTGCTCGAGAGCGTGCAGGATGGGGCGACGCGCGGCCGCTACTCGATGATCGGTTTCGATCCGGACGTCATTCTCAAGGTCGTCAACGGCAAGGCCAGCATCAATCGCAATGCCGGCCTCGAGCCAGAGGCGTTTACGCCGATCGCCGAGTCGCCGCTCGATGCGCTGCGCGCCCTCGTGGCGGAGAGCCAGGCCGACGTGCCGGCCGGCCTGCCCTCGACCGCGGCGGGGATCTACGGGTATCTCGGCTACGAAATGGTTCGCCTGATGGAGGTCCTGCCGGATCGGCACGGGCCCGGACTGGGGTTTCCCGACGCCATCCTGATGCGTCCGACCGTGCTGGCCGTCTTCGATACGCTCAAGGACGAACTCTACGTGACGGCCCCGGTCTACGTGCGGCCCGGCGTCGAGGCCGGCCAGGCCTGGGAGAGCGCCCAGTCGCGCATCGACGACGCCGTCGCCAGGCTGGGACGCACCCTGCCCTATGTGGCCAGCGCGCCCGAGGTCGACTCCGTGGCGGTCACCTCCAACACGACGCCTGCCGAGTATGCCCGCATGGTCGGGGATGCCAAGGAGTACATCCGGGCCGGCGACATCTTCCAGGTGGTGCTGAGCCAGCGCTTCGAGGCGCCGTTCACGCTGCCGCCGACGGCGCTCTACCGCGCGCTGCGCCGCACCAACCCCTCCCCCTACATGTACTTCCTCGACTTCGGCGAGTTTGCCGTCGCCGGCTCCAGCCCGGAAATCCTGGTGAAGCTCGAGAAGGGCCAGGTGACCATCCGGCCGATCGCCGGCACCCGCAAGCGCGGCTCGACCCCGACACGGGACAAGGAACTGGCCGAAGAACTGCTGTCCGACCCCAAGGAACTGGCCGAGCACCTGATGCTGCTCGATCTCGGGCGGAACGACGTTGGCCGCGTGGCCAAGATCGGTAGCGTCAAGGTTACGGACAAGTTCTTCCTCGAGTACTACTCGCATGTGATGCACATCGTCTCAAACGTGGTGGGCGAACTCGATCCGAAGCACGACTTCGTCGATGCGCTGGCCGCCGGCTTTCCGGCGGGAACCGTGTCGGGGGCCCCGAAGGTGCGGGCGATGGAGATCATCGACGAACTCGAAAAGGACCGGCGCGGCATCTATGGCGGCTGCGTGGGCTATTTCGGCGCCGACGGCAGCATGGACACCTGCATCGTGCTGCGCACCGCGATTGTCGCGAACGGCAGAATCTACGTGCAGGCGGGCGCCGGCATCGTTGCCGACAGCCGGCCAGAACTCGAGCAGCTCGAGTGCGAGAACAAGGCCCGTGCGCTGTTCAGCGCCGCCGAGGAAGCGCTGCGCTATGCCGGCGAGGCGAGGATCGGGCAATGAGCATGACGAGGCGATGGCGAGGCTGACACCGAAACGGAGGTTCCTGCCGTGGCGGGAATGACCCGGTGGTTGGTCGGGATAGGTGCTAGACCAGCAGCGTCCCGGTGATAGAAGGGCTACAGGGAGCAAGTGGCCGGAATGAAACTCCTCGTCATCGATAACTACGACAGCTTCACCTACAACCTGGTGCATTTCCTCGGCGAACTCGGCGCCGACCCGGTGGTGTTCCGCAACGACAAGATCACGCTCGA
>NZ_JAYRYM010000248.1:0-5427 GCF_041917035.1 Devosia sp.
GGTCGCGGCGGCGGGGGCGCCGGCCAGCAACGCTTCGCGCCGCTCAACTCCTGGCCGGACAACGGCAACCTCGACAAGGCGCGGCGCCTGCTGTGGCCGATCAAGCAGAAATACGGCCGACGCATCTCCTGGGCCGACCTGATGATTCTCGCCGGCAACGTGGCGCTCGAGACGATGGGCTTCAAGACGTTCGGCTTTGCCGGCGGACGGGCCGACACCTGGGAGCCCGAGCAGAGCATCTACTGGGGCGCCGAGGGCAAGTGGCTGGCCGACGAGCGCTACAGCGGCGAGCGGGACCTCGAGAATCCGCTGGCCGCCGTGCAGATGGGGCTGATCTACGTCAACCCCGAGGGACCGAACGGCAACCCCGACCCGGTCGCTGCGGCCCGAGACATCCGCGAGACGTTCGCGCGCATGGCGATGAACGACGAGGAGACCGTGGCGCTGATCGCCGGCGGCCACACCTTCGGCAAGACGCACGGTGCCGGCGATGCGGCGCTGGTCGGGGCGGAACCCGAGGCGGCCGCCATCGAGGCGCAGGGGCTCGGCTGGATCTCCAGCCACGGGGCCGGCAAGGGCGGCGATACCATTACCAGCGGCCTTGAGGTCACCTGGACCACGACGCCGACCCGGTGGAGCAACAACTTCTTCTGGAACCTGTTCGGCTATGAGTGGGAACTGACCCGCAGCCCGGCCGGCGCCCAGCAGTGGACGCCCAGGCACGGCATGGGTGCCGGCACCGTGCCCGATGCGCACGACGCCCAGAAGCGCACGGCTCCGGCGATGCTCACCACCGACCTCGCCCTCCGCTTCGACCCGGCCTACGAAAAGATATCGCGTCGCTTCTACGAGAATCCCGACCAGTTCGCCGACGCCTTCGCCCGCGCCTGGTACAAGCTGACCCATCGCGACATGGGACCGGTGTCCCGCTATCTCGGTCCGGAAGTGCCGGCCGAGGTGCTGCCCTGGCAGGACCCCATCCCGGCCCTCGACCATGTGCTCGTCGACGAGCTGGACGTGGCGGCGCTCAAGGCGAGGATCCTTGCCACCGGGCTCACGGTGTCGCAACTGGTTTCCGCGGCCTGGGCCTCCGCTTCGACCTTCCGCGGTTCGGACAAGCGCGGCGGCGCCAACGGGGCCCGGGTGCGGCTCGCGCCGCAGAAGGACTGGGACGCCAATCGGCCGGCCGACCTCGCGAGGGTGATCGCGGCGCTCGAGACCATCCAGGGCGAGTTCAACGCGGCCCAGAGCGGTGGCAAGAAGGTCTCGCTCGCCGATCTGATCGTGCTCGCCGGTGCGGCCGCCATCGAGAAGGCGGCGGCCGATGCCGGCACGCCGGTCCGGGTGCCGTTCACGCCCGGCCGCATGGATGCCTCGCAGGCACAGACCGATGTCGCTTCCTTCGCCCCGCTGGAGCCCGCCGCCGACGGTTTCCGCAACTACACGCGCGGCAAGCTGAGGGTGGCGCCCGAGGAGGCGCTGGTCGACAAGGCGCAACTGCTCAACCTGACGGCACCGGAGATGACGGTGCTGCTGGGCGGGCTGCGCGTGTTGGGCGCCGGGGAGCCGGCGCACGGGGTTCTGACCGGCCGTCCGGGCGTTCTCAGCGCGGACTTCTTCGTCAACCTGCTCGACATGGGCACGCAGTGGAAGCCCGCATCGGCCGACCACAGCGTCTACGAGGGGCGCGACCGCAAGTCGGGCGAAGTGAAGTGGACGGCGACGCGAGTCGACCTGATCTTCGGGTCGCACTCGCAGCTGCGTGCCCTGGCGGAGGTCTATGCCCAGGCCGACTCGACCGACAAGTTCCTCTCCGATTTCGTCTCGGCCTGGAACAAGGTGATGAACGCGGACCGGTTCGATCTCGCCTGAGGTCGCCGGATTTTCCATGGTCTTGTGGCGGGCGCTCGCGAGGGCGCCCGCCTGCTTTTGTCGGGCCCTCGGCACTTTGGAATCAATTTGAGGCAAACTGCGCCGCCGCGCTTCAGGCCATGAACGCACCTCGCCCTCCATGGTGCAGCCAGTCGGCAGAAGCCGGAGGGAAGTGATATGTCTGAAATGGAAGAGGGCACCACGAGAGCCTTCTCGACGTTCAGGGTTCTCAACGGAGACTCGAACATCGTGGAACGTGATCAGCTGTTCCGCAACATGGCCCAGCTGTACTCCTATGTGTCGGATCGCTGCGACGACGAGCAGGTTGCGCAGTATGACGAAGTGCTGTGCCAATTGGCCGAGCTGGTGGAGTCGGAAGCCAGGGCGCATGTCGCCAAGCTCCTGGCCCCTCTCGACCGTGCCCCGGGCAACGTCGTGGTCAAGCTGGCCAACGACACTATCGAGGTCGCTCAGCCGCTGCTGGAGTTCTCCAACGTCCTCAGCGACGACGACCTGATCGAGATCATCGCCAACCAGAGCGAGGCTCACCGCGTGGCCATCGCGGGAAGGCCGCTGGTACCGGAGCGGGTCGGCGATGCCATCGTCGAGCACGGCGAGGCCCCATCGGTGCACCGCCTGGTCAGGAACGCCAACGCCGAGCTCGGACAGAACGCCATCGGGCGCCTGGTCGAACGCGCCGCCAGCGACGCCGAAATGGCCGCCGATCTGCGCGGTCGCGGCGACATCGACTGGAAGAGCCTGGGCGGGCAGATCAACCTCGTCGGCGACAAGGTGATGGAAACCATCGCCGCGATCGACCCCAAGATCGACCCGGTCACCGTCGGCAAGGTCTCGGCTGTGGTCTACAACCGGATGCGCAACCGGGCCGGCTTTTCGAGCCAGGACTGGAAGGTCGCCTACAACCAGGTCAAGGCGCTGGCGGATCGCCGGCAACTGGACGAGCGGGCGCTGGTCCGCTTCGCCCGCTTCGGCTATGGCCATCACACCGCCGCGGCACTCACCATGCTGCTCCATGTCGGGCCGGAAGTGTTCGTCAAGTGGCTCGCCATGCAGGATTACGTCGCGATCACCGTCGCACTCAGGGCGCTCGGCATCCAGCCTGACCTCTTCGAGGCGATGATCGCGTCGATGCCCTGGCGCGACCTGCCGACGGCGGCCGACCTCGCCAACGTCCGCCGCCGCTACGAGGCGCTCAGCAAGGACGAGGCCGTCGGCATCTTCGAGCTGTGGCGCACCCACGCCTTCCGTCGGCGGCAGCCCAACGAGGAAGCGGCCGGCGCGGCCTGACGACGCGGCGGCAGCCCTGAAACGAACGCGGCGGCCCGGAGGCCGCCGCCTTGGTGCGTCGGCGCTCGACCTAGGCGCCGGCCTCCTTGAGGCTCTTCGGCAGCAGCAGTTCGACGACGGCGAATGCGAGCACGGCGATCCCCGTCAAGGGAAACGCCAGGCACACCACGAGGCCGATCAGGAGGATGGCGACAGGGGCACGGAAGGTGCGGGCGTAGCGCGGCACGCCCACCTGTCCCTGCGGGCGACGGGCCCACCACATGGTCACGCCGGAGATGCAGATCAGCACGACGGCGAGGCAGAACGCCAGGTTCAGCAGCGTGTTCCACCAGCCGATATTGCCCTGGTGCAGCGCCGTGCGCAGCGCGTTCAAGCCCGGTCCCCTCGGGTGCAGTGATAGCCTACCGGCCGGGGCCGGGTGCTGCGTCAGTTTGTCCGTGGCTGATCGCAGGGCGGCTGAGGATCGGAACCGCGCTTCGAATGTCGCGGGCACTGGACCTCGCTCGTCATCAGACATAAAGATATCTTTATGTGTGACGAGGCGGCATGAGCGAAGCGACGGACCTGGTGGGTGTATTGCGCGCGGCGGGCGAGACCACGCGGCTGCGCCTTCTTGCCCTGCTCGCCGACGGAGAACAATCCGTCAAGGACCTCACCGAGATCCTCGGGCAAAGCCAGCCGCGGGTCTCCCGCCACCTCAAGCTTCTCGCCGATGCCGGCCTCGTCCGCCGCAACGCCGAGGGCGCCTGGGCCTATTACGGGCTGGCAGATGACGGCATCGGGGGCGATCTCGCCCGCTGGCTGGTCGGACGACTCGCCGAGGCCGATCCCGAACGACAGCGCGACCGGCAGCGCCTGGTCTCGGTGCGGGCGGCGCAGCAGGCGCAGGCGGCCGCCTACTTCGCCAAGGTCGCCGACAGCTGGGACCTCCTGCGTTCGCTGCATGTCGCCGAGGAAGCGGTCGAGGCGGCGATCCTCGCCGCGGTGGCGGATCGCTCGGTCGATACGCTGCTCGACCTCGGCACCGGGACCGGCCGCATGCTGGAACTGCTCGCCGGGCACTACCGGCGCGGCATAGGGGTCGATTCGAGCCGCGAGATGATTGCCGTCGCCCGCTCGAAGCTGGCCGCCGCGGGGATCAACCATGCACAGGTGCGGCTGGGCGACATCGCCGATCTCGAGCCGGCGGCCGGCCGGGCCGACCTCATCGTCATTCACCAGGTACTGCACTATTTCGACGATCCGGGGCGCCTGCTGATCCAGGCGCGGCAGGCCCTGAGGCCCGGCGGCGAAATGCTGATCGTCGACTTTGCTCCGCACGAGCTCGAGTTCCTCCGCATCCACCACGCACACCGGCGCCTCGGCCTGTCCGACCCACAGATGGCCGCCTGGGCCCGGGCGGCCGGCCTCAGGGTCTCCGCCGCCTCCTCCTTCCCACCCAGCGACGCCGCCGAAGGCCTGACGGTCTGCGTGTGGCAGCTCACCGACGATCCCGGGGACCACCACTGATGAGCATCGATCGCCCCGACCGGACGAGCCGCCTCAGTGCGGCCGAGCGGCCGAAGTTCCTCGTGTCGTTCGAGTTCTTCCCGCCCAAGACGGACGCGATGGAAGAGCGCTTCTGGGAATCCATCGCCAAGCTGGCTCCCCTGCATCCGCGCTTCGTCTCGGTGACGTACGGGGCGGGTGGCTCGACGCGCGAGAGAACGCTGAGGATGGTGAGCCGCATCAAGTCGGATACCGGCATCGATGCGGCGGCGCACCTGACCTGCGTCGGCGCATCGCGCGACGAGGTGGATGCGGTCGTTCGCGGCTACCAGGCGGCGGGGATCAATCGCATCGTGGCGTTGCGGGGCGATCCGGCGGAAGGAATCGGCCAGCCGTTCACGCCACACCCGGCCGGCTATCGAAATGCCGCCGATCTCGTCGCCGGCATTCGGCGCATCGGGGCTTTCGACATCTCGGTCGCCGCCTATCCGGAGAAGCACCCGCAGAGTTCCGACTGGCGGGCCGACATCGACAACCTCAAGGCCAAGCTCGATGCCGGAGCCACAAGGGCGATCACCCAGATGTTCTTCGACAACGGCGACTATTTCCGTCTCGTCGATCGGGCGGCAGCAGCCGGGATCACCGCGCCGATCGTTCCCGGCATTCAGCCGATCCACTCCTTCCGGCAGATTTCCGGCTTTGCGGCGCGCTGCGGAGCCTCGATTCCGTCCTGGGTGGCGGAGCGCTTCGACGGCCTCG
>NZ_JAYRYM010000249.1:0-5412 GCF_041917035.1 Devosia sp.
CCCGGCGGCGAGATCCGGCTCACCGTGTCGGGCCGGACCGGGCGCATGCAGTTCACCGTCGAGGACGAAGGCACGGCGATGAGCGAGGAAATGCGCGCCGCCATGCAGGATCGCAACGAACCGGCAGGCGGCATGGCGCGGCAGCGCGGCGCCGGGCTGGGGCTGGCCATCGTCAGGGCTTTCGTCAGCCTGCATGGCGGGACGATCAGTATCGAGAAGCGTGAACCGCGCGGCAGCCGGGTTATCGTCAGCCTGCCGAGCGATGTCGAGATGGCGGGCGCCGCCGAATAGCGGAGGACGGGCTTGGCCGAAGAACTGCTGCTGGCCGACGACGCCGCGACAGAGGCGCTCGGCGCGCGCCTCGCCGCGCAACTCGCACCGGGCGACCTGGTACTGCTCGAGGGCGACCTGGGGGCCGGCAAGACCACACTGGCGCGCGCCATCATCCGCACCCTGATCAACGAGGCCGAGCTCGAGGTCCCCTCCCCGACCTTCGCGCTGCTGCAGCCCTATGCCGGCAATGGCCGGCGCATCCTGCACGCCGACCTCTACCGCATCGCGGACCCAAGGGAGATCGACGAACTGGGGCTCAACGACGACCCCGAAGCGATCGTCCTCGTCGAATGGGCGGAGCGCGCGCCGGAACTGGCGACCCGTGCCGATGCCGTGGTGACGCTCGCCATTCCCGCCGACGGCGCCGGACGCCGCGCAAGGATCGCCTTCCGTTCCGACCGCACGCGGTAGGCGCGCTGGACATCGCCGGCGGCAGCCGGTCAAATCCGGTCATGCGGCGCGACTCATTGTTCACCATCGGCCCAGATGTGCCCTTTCTCCCCACGCTCGCGGCGCGCGTGCTGGATGGTACCCTGCTGAGCGGCTGGCAACGCGAAGGCCCGTTCTGGCTGAGTGACGTCACCATCTTCGTGCCGACGCGCCGGGCGCGGCTGAAGCTCGCCGAGGCCTTCGCGCAGCAACGCGGCGGGGCCGTGCTGTTGCCCGACATCCGGACCCTCGGCAGCGAGGCGGGCGAAGAGGAACCGTTCCTGCCCCCGTTCGATGCGCCGTCGACACGTCCGGTGGCTTCGGCGCTCGAACGGCGGCTGGCGCTGTCGCAGCTGGTGCGGGCCTTTGCTGAGAGTTCGGGGAGTTTTGCCAGCCCGCCCAATGCGGCGGAGGTGTTCTGGCTCGCCGATTCGCTCGGGACACTGATCGACGACATCAGCATCGAGGGGATCCATCCGACGGCCTTCGGGGAGCTTGTGCCGGCGGAAGTGGCCGAGAACTGGCAGCAGATCCTCAAGTTCCTCGACATCGTGCTCGCCGCCTGGCCGGCCCTGCTGGAGGAGCGCGGCAAGGTCGACGCGGCGGCGGCGCGCAACGAGCGGCTGCTGCGGCAGGCGTCTGCAGCGCAACGGCTCCATGGCGACCGTCCGGTGATCGCCGCCGGCTCGACCGGCTCGATTCCGGCGACAGCGGCGCTGCTGAAGGCGATCACCGCGCTGGAGCGCGGCGTGGTGGTGCTGCCCGGCCTCGACAGTTCGTTCACCCCCGACCAGCACCAGCGGATGCTGGAGAGCGAGGCGATGGAGAGCCATCCGCAGTATGGGCTGATGAAGCTGCTGCGGCGACTGGGCGCCGGGATTGGCGACGTGCGCGAACTGGCCGGGGACAACCCGCGCACCGCGCTGGTGCGTGCCGCGCTGGCGCCGGCCGCCGAGACGCCGGCGTGGCCGGCGTGGCGCGCCGCGCTGCCGGTCGGCGAGGCGCTGGCCGGGGTCGGCATTGTCGCGGCCCGCACTGCCGATCAGGAGGCGCGCGCCATCGCGCTGGCGGCGCGATCCGCGCTTGCGACGGGCCGCAGCGTGGGCATCGTGGCGCGCGACCAGACGCTGGCGCGGCGGATCGCAGCGGAACTGAAGCGCCACGGCGTCGAGGTCGACGACGCGGCGGGCACGCCATTGTTCCAGTCGAGTGCCGGGCGGCTCGCACGGCAGGTGCTGGCGGTGGCGGCGGGCAATTTCGCGCCGGTCGACACCATCGCGCTGCTGCGCAACGCCGCCGTGTCGCTCGGGCTGGAGCGCGCCCAGGTGCGGCGGCTGGCCGACCGGCTTGACCTTCGGCTGAGAAAAGAGCGACCGCTGGCAGGGCTAGCGGGGCTGCACGGCCTTGCCGACGGGGAAGAGCTGCACGAGTTGCTGAACCGGCTGGGGGCAGCGCTGCAGCCGGTGCTGGCGCTGGCCGTGGCGGAGCGGCTGACGGCGGGCGAGCTGGCGGCGGCGCTGCTGGCGGCGATCGCGGCGCTGGGCACCGTAGAGGACCTGCCCGGCCTGGCGGAGTTCCGCCGCTGGGCCGAGGAAGTGGAAATGCTGGGGGGCGCCGGCGCGAGCTTTCCGCCGCGGTTCCTCGATGCGGTGCTGTCGGCGCTGCTGGCCGGCAGCAAGGTGGCATCGCAGCGGCCGGGGCGCGACGATATCGCTATCTGGGGCGAGCTCGAGGCGCGGCTGATGAGCCCGGACCTGATGATCCTCGCCGCAATGAACGAAGACATCTGGCCGCCGGTGGCCGATCCGGGGCCGTGGCTGAGCCGGGGCATGCGCATCGGCGTCGGGCTGGAACCGCCGGAGCGGCAGCAGGGTCAGGCGGCGCACGACTTCGCCATGGCGATCGGCAATGCCCAGGTGCTGATCGCCTATGCCGAGCGGATCGGCACCTCGCCTGCCCTGCCCTCGCCGCTGCTGCAGCGGCTCGACGCCTTTGTCGGCGAGTCGGAAGCCAGGGCGCTCCGGGCACGGGGAGCGCGCTGGCTGGCCGAAGCCGAGGCCATCGACCATGCCGGCCTGCCCCGGCCCGCGCCACGACCGGTGCCCTTTCCGAAGGCGGGTCTCAGGCCGCGACGGCTGTCGATCACCGAGATCGAGCCGCTGATGCGCTCGCCCTACGACATCTACGCCAGGCACGTGCTGGGCCTCAGACGGCTCGAGCCGCTGGGCACCGAACCAAGCGCACGTGAGCGCGGCACGATGATCCACGGAGTGTTCGAGAGCTTCGTCAAGGCCGGGCTGGACTTCGAGTCGCCCGAGGCGCTGGGCGAGATGATGGGGATGGCGCAGCAGGCCTTTGCCGGGCTCGATGCGATCAAGGAGCGACGCGACATCTGGCTCAAGCGCTTCGAGCGGGCCGGCCGGCTTTTCCTCGACTACGAGCGACGGCGCGACAGCGAGATCGCCGAGCGGCATGCCGAACTGAAGGGCGAATGGGTGTTCCCGGCGCTCGACGGCTTCGTGCTGGTGGGCAAGGCCGACCGGATCGACGTGCGGCGCGACGGCACGCTGGAGATCATCGACTTCAAGACCGGCGGGGTGCCGCAGCCCAAGGACATGACGGCGTTCGACGCGCCGCAACTGCTGCTGGAGGCGGCGATGGCGCGGGCCGGGATGTTCCCGGGGCTGGCTGGCCGCGACAGTTCAGCGCTCATCTACATCAAGATCGGGCTGGGGCCGGCGGCGTTCCAGGTCAAGCCATTCTCGGTGCGCAAGGGCATGGCGCTGATGCAGGCGGTGGACGAGATCGTCCGCCGGATGCAGGGGCATGTGGAGGCATTCCTGTTGCATGACGGGCTGCCGATGGCGGCACGCATACGACCCAGGGTGGAGAGCGGCCGCAGATCCTACCCCGGGGACTACGACCACCTGGCGCGCACCGACGAATGGACGCTGACCGCGGGGGTCGATGACCCATGACGCGCCGCCTCGTTTCCCCGATGCCGGCGGCAATCGTCGCCAACCAGCGCAACGCCTCGGACCCGAGCCAATCGGTGTGGGTGCGGGCCAATGCCGGGTCGGGCAAGACCTATGTGCTCACCGCCCGGGTACTGCGGCTGCTGCTCAGCGGCGCGCGGCCCGAGGAAATCCTCTGCCTTACCTACACCAAGGCGGCGGCGGCCGAGATGCGGAGCCGCGTCGCCGAACGGCTGGGCACATGGGCGCTGGCGAGCGAACCCGAGCTGCTGAAGGACCTCGAGGACCTCACCGGCGCGCCGCCGACGGCCGGGATGCGGGTCAGGGCCCGGTCGCTGTTCGCGCATGCGCTGGAGGCGCCGGGCGGAATCAGGATCCAGACCATCCACGCCTTCTGCGAGAGCGTGCTGCATCGCTTTCCCAGCGAAGCCGGGGTGCCGTTCGACTTCTCGGTGATCGAGGAGCACGAGCGCGACAGCATGCTGCTCGAAGCGCGCGAGACGGTGATCGCGGCCGGGCTGCGCGGCAGCGGCGAGGCGCAGGCGGTGGAGACGCTGTTCGGGCTGCTGAGCGACTTCCAGATCGAGACGGCGATCGTCGAGGCGCTGAACCAACAGCGGACGTTGCGGCGGGTGCTGGCCGATGTTGCCGCCGCCAAGCGCGGGCTGCGCCGACAGTTGGGGCGGGTCGCCTCGATCGACGAGGTGCTGGCGGAGATGCGCGAGGGCTACCTGCTCGACCGCGGCGACCACGCAGCGATCTTCGCCGTGGTGCCGCCGCGGCCCGACGGCACCGACTTTGCCGACCGGCTGGACCGTATCGACCCGGACCGGCCCGACCCCGACGCCCTGATGGATGCATTCCTCACCCAGGAGGGAACGGCGCGCAAGACCCTGCTCAAGAAGGCGACGGCACTGCTGATCGGCGACGCCATGGTGCGCGCCGCCGACGAGGCGAGCCGGCTCGAGCAGCTGCGCCAGGACCTCATCAGGGCCGAACTGGTCGCGCGCTCCGAGGCGATGCTCGACCTCGTCGCCGCCATCGCGCGGCACTACGAGGAGGCCAAGCGGGCCCGCTCGCTGCTCGATTTCGACGACCTGATCGAGCGGCTGGCGGCGTTGCTGCGGAACGAGGCGCAGGGCGCCTGGGTGCGCTACAAGTTGGACGCCGGGCTCAGTCACATCCTGGTCGACGAGGGACAGGACACCAACCCGCAGCAATGGGAGGTGGTGGGAGCGCTGGTCGACGACTTCTTTTTCGGCGACAGCGCCGCGGCGGATCGGCCGCGCACCATCTTTGCGGTGGGCGACCAGAAGCAATCGATCTTCTCGTTCCAGGGCGCGGAGCCGGAGGTCTTCGTCGATGCCGGGCGGCGCTACGCGTTCAGCGCCAGGGCGGTGGATTTCGAGATCCGGCACGTGCCGCTGCGCCACAGCTTCCGCACGCTGCCCGGGGTGCTCAAGGCGGTGGACGAAGTGTTCAAGCGCCCCGACCTCAAGGCCGGAGCGCTCGAGGAGGAGGGGTTGCTGCACGAGACGGCGCGGGCCGAGGGCGGCGGCACGGTGACGCTGTGGCCGCCGATCCGGGATGTGACCGACCCCACCGATCCGGACAACTGGCCGACCGAGCCGCCGGGCGCCACCCCGAGCGCGCAGCGGCAGGTGGCCGAACGGAT
>NZ_JAYRYM010000250.1:0-5376 GCF_041917035.1 Devosia sp.
CTGCCGCGTTCGATCGCCACCAAGGCGGCCTTTGAGAACGCCATGGCGCTCGACATCGCCATGGGCGGCTCGACCAACACGGTGCTGCACATCCTTGCCGCCGCGCACGAGGCCGAGGTGGATTTCTGCATGGACGACATCGATGCGCTCTCCCGCAAGGTGCCGGTGCTGTGCAAGGTGGCGCCGGCCAAGTCGGACGTGCATATCGAGGACGTGCACCGGGCCGGCGGCATCATGTCGATCCTCGGCCAACTCGACCGGGGCGGGCTGATCAACCGGGGCGAGCCGACGGTGCATGCCGCCACGCTCGGCGATGCGCTCGATCGCTGGGACATCAGCCGCACCAACTCGGACGGCGTGCGCAACTTCTACATGGCCGCGCCGGGCGGCGTGCGCACCACCGAGGCGTTCAGCCAGAGCGCGCGCTGGAAGGAGCTCGACCTCGACCGCGCCAAGGGCGTCATCCGCAGCACCGAGCATGCCTTCTCGAGGGATGGCGGGCTCGCCGTGCTCAAGGGCAATATCGCGCTCGACGGCTGCATCGTGAAGACGGCGGGCGTCGACGAGTCGATCCTCCGCTTCACCGGGCCGGCCAGGGTGTTCGAGAGTCAGGACGCGGCGGTCAAGGGCATCCTCAGCAACGAGATCAAGGCCGGCGACGTGCTGGTGATCCGCTACGAGGGACCGCGCGGCGGTCCGGGCATGCAGGAGATGCTCTATCCGACGAGCTACCTGAAGTCGAAGGGCCTGGGCAAGGCCTGCGCGCTGATCACCGACGGGCGCTTTTCGGGCGGCACGTCGGGGCTGTCGATCGGCCACGTCTCGCCGGAGGCGGCGGAAGGCGGGGCCATCGGTCTGGTGCGCGACGGCGACGTGATCGAGATCGACATTCCCGGCCGCACCATCCATCTGGCGCTGTCCGAGGCGGAACTGGCGACGCGGCGCGCCGAGCAGGACCGGCTGGGCTGGACGCCGGCGAAGCCACGCAAGCGTAATGTCTCGACGGCGCTCAAGGCCTATGCGGCCTTCGCCACCAGCGCCGCCCGCGGCGCCGTGCGCGACCTCGATCAGTAGGTCCCGGACATCCCGGCGGGTCGCCGCTCGAGGCGGCCCGTCGCCCACCAGATGAGCGAAACGGCGGCGATGGAGACATAGCCGTCGATCGCATAGTGCCAGCCCAGGTACACCGATCCGACGAGGATCAGCGCAACATAGCCCCAGCCGAACAGGCCGGCCCAGCGGTTGAGGCGGCCGAGCAGCAGGGCGTGCAGCGTGGCGATGGCGAGGTGCATGCTCGGCATGGCCGAGATGCCGGTGCCGAGCGAGGGGCGCTCGGCACCGTAGCTGGCCAGCAGGTAGCCGCTGGCCTCGGCCATGTAGGCGCCCACCGGGCTTTCCGCGATCTGCTGCAGCAGGGCGTCGAAGCGGTCCGTTTCGGCGAAGTCGTCGAAGAAGACCGGACCGTAGGAGGCGAGCAGCGTGGCGAGCACGGTGCCGAGCAGCAGGATGGTCAGCGCCATCGCCCAGAAGTAGCGCCGGCGCAGCGCATCCCCCGGGTGCAGCGCCATCGCCCCCATGGTGCCGAACCAGGCGAGAAACCAGACCGGTCCGTAGAGCACGCCGATCGCATAGCCGGCCCAGTCGGGCAGCAGCGCGTGGGCAAGCAGCCCGGGGTCGGTGCCGTGCAGCAGGAGGTCGATGCGGGCGAAATGCGGATCGGCCCAGAACGGAACGAGCTGCGGGATCAGGATCTTGAATGTGGTGAAGGCGGCAAGCCCGACACAGACGAGGCAGGCGATGCCGGCCAGCGGCAGCAGGCGGGTGGCCGCGGTCCGCCGCAGATAGGCCAGCGGGCCGTGGCGGTGGCGCAGCATCGCGACGGCCAGCAGCCCGAGCAGGATCAGCGGCGGCAGCACCGCGAACTGCAGGGCATAGTCGGCCAGCATCTCGAGGTAGATGTCCGGGGCCGCCAGCGCGGCCGCAAGCCCATAGGCGAGGACCAGAACGGGCAGCAGGTACCGCGAGCGCAGCGCGACGACGTCGTTGCCGGCCATTTCGATGCTGGTCATGACCGCCCTGTTGCACTCGGTGCGGCCAGACTGGCAGCCGACGATGACGACGGCGTTAAGATCGACGGCGCGTTTTGAGCCCCGCTCAGCCGGCCGGCGTCCAACCTTCCTGTTCGTAGGCCCGGCGGCGTTGCTCGAGGTCGATGCCCGGAGCGTGCTGCAGGATGGCGAGGGCGGCCTCGGCGTGGCGCGCGTCGACCCGCGCCGTGACGATGGCGCCGCCGCGGCGCAGCCCCTCGGTCACCACATGCGCATGGTCCTCGGGAACGCCCGCCGAGGTGAGGGCGCCGACGAGGCTGCCGGTCGCCGCGCCGAGCCCGGCCCCGGCAATGGCCCCGAGCGCGGTGGCGACCAGCCAGCCGCCGGCGACGACCGGTCCGAAACCGGGAATGGCGATGATGCCCAGCCCGGCGAGGAGGCCGCCGGCGGCACCGAGGCCCGCTCCGATCTCGCCGCCGAGCGTCGCGTCGCCCTCGACCGCGTCGGCCTCGGGTTCGCCGGCCTCGCCCGCCGCCGCGTCGGCAGCCCCGAGCACCGCCTCCGGTTCCGGCCCCTCGGGCGGTACTTCGGGCAGGTCGTGGCGGAAGACGACGCTGATGTCGGTGTCGCGTATGCCGGCCTCGCCGAGGGCGCGCACGGCGCCGGCGGCATGTTCGTAAGTGTCGAAGAGCCCGGTGATGGTCTGCATGGCACGCCTCCGCCGGCGCGTGGAACCCGCGCCTCCTCCTACATGGACCGCCCGCGCCGCTTGTTCCAGCCCCTCTCAGCCGCCGAGCGCGAGGCGGGCCAGGTAGACGGCGAGGACGCCGCCGGCCATGGCGGCGAACAGGTTGCGGGTCACGAGGTAAAGCGCCGCCACCGCCGCCGCCGCCAGCGCTTCGGCGGCACCGCCGGCGATGATCGCGTTGGCGACCAGGGCGGCCAGCACGGCGCCGGGCAGGTGCTTCATCCAGCTGGCGATGAAGCCGCTCTCGGGCAGGCGTGTCGCCAGCAGGTAGCCGCCGGCGCGGATGGCGTAGGTCACCGCGGCCATGCCGAGGATGGCCAGCAGGGATTCAGCGGACATCGCGGGCCTCCCGGCGGCCGGCGAAGTGGTCGAACACGGCACCGGCGAAGCTGCCGCCGAGGCCGCCGGCAATGATGTACCAGTTGCCCTCGACGAGCCGGGCGGTGACCATCGCGATGAGTGCCCCGGCGATCCAGGGGACGAGGTCGCCGCGCCCCTTCCACATGCCGAGCAGCAGCGCGAGGAAGGTGGCGGTGAAGGCGAAGTCCAGCCCGTATCGCGTCGGATCGTCGATGACGGCGCCGAGCACCCGGCCGAACAGCGTCGAGACCATCCAGCTGGTCCAGCACAGCACCCCGGCGCCGAGGAGGAAGGCAAGGCTGCCGCGCCCCTTGCGGACCTCGCCCATGGTGAGGGCCCAAGGCTCGTCGGAGACGAGGAACATCACGGCGAGGGCGCGCGGCAGCGGCAGGTGGCCGGCGAGCGGCCTGAGCGTCGCCGTCATCAGCAGCATCCTGAGGTTGACGATGGCCGCGGCAACGACGATCGAGACGATCGGCAGCTGTCCCGGCGTCCACATCTCCAGCACGACGAACTGGCTCGCGCCGGCATAGACCAGCCCGCTCATCAGCGCCACTTCGATGACGCTCATGCCGGCCTGCCCGGCGAGCACGCCCCAGACTACGCCATAGGCGGCGATGGAGATGGCGACGGGCACGAACAGGCGCATGCCGAGCCAGAACGGGGCGGGAGCGGTGGAGATTCGCATGCGGCCAGACTATCCCGGCGGATCGGCAGGTGGCGATGACTTTCGCTGCTGGCCACATCACGGACGCTGATCCCTCGCATCGGCATTGTCCGATTGACCGCGGTCGCACCGGCGCGATACATCAGGCCCCGTGCGTTCACCCCGCTAGTGCTCCGACCCGCCTGCGTCCCCTTCGGGACGTGAAGTGGCCCGAACCGGTTCAGCGGTCGCTCGACCGCGGCCGGCCGTCTGGACGTGACGCCGCCTCGCATTCGGGATTCGGAGACTACAGATGGACAAACCGATCAGGCCGCTCTGGCAGCGGTTCGCGCTGTTCCTTCTGCCCCTGACGCTGAGCAATATCCTGCAGGCGCTGTCGGGCACCATCAACTCCATCTATATCGGGCAGATGATCGGGGTGGAGGCACTGGCCGCCGTTGCCATGTTCTTTCCCATCATGATCTTCCTGATCTCGTTCATGGTCGGGCTCGCCTCGGGCGGCGCCATCCTGATCGGACAGGCCTGGGGGGCGAAGAACCTCGAAAAGATCAAGCAGGTCACCGGCACGACGCTCACCGTCTCGTTCCTGATGGGGCTGGTGGTCGCGGCGATCGGCGGCGCCTTCGCGCCCGAACTGATGCTGGTGCTCGGCGCGCCGCCCGACGTGTTCGCCCTCGCCACCGACTACGGACGGGTGATGCTGATCGGCATGCCGGGCTTCTTCGTGTTCTTGATCATCACCTCGATGCTGCGCGGGGTCGGCGATACGATGACGCCGCTGCTGGCGCTGATCCTGTCGATCGGGGTCGGGCTGGTGGTCACGCCGGCGCTGATCCAGGGCTGGTTCGGGCTGCCGCAGCTCGGCGTCATGGCCGCGGCCGTCGCCTTCATCGCCGGGTTCACCCTGGTGCTGGTGTTCCTGTTCTTCTACCTCAACTGGCGCCGGAGCCCGATGGCGCTCGACGCCGGCCTTGCCCACCACTTCAAGGTGGATTTCGTCCTGCTCAAGCTGATCCTCAAGCTCGGCCTGCCGGCGGGGCTCGGCATGGTGGTCGCCTCGATCTCGGGCATCGTCATCGTCGGCATCGTCAACCGCTTCGGTTCCGATGCCACGGCCGCCTACGGCGCGGTCAACCAGGTGCTGAGCTACATCCAGTTCCCGGCCATGTCGATTTCCATCGCCGCCTCGATCTTCGCCGCCCAGGCGATCGGGGCGCGCCGCTTCGACGAGGTCGAACGGGTCACGCGCACCGGGCTGCTGATGAACACGGTGGTCACCGGGCTGCTGGTGGTGGTCGCCTACCTGTTCTCCGAGCATCTGGTGCGCCTGTTCATCACCGATCCCGAGGTGATCGAACTGACCGAGAGCCTGCTGCACATCGTGCTGTGGAGCTGCGTCGTCTATGGCTACGGCACGGTGTTCTCCGCCGTGATGCGGGCCTCCGGCGTGGTGCTGCTGCCCATGCTGCTGTCGATCGCCGCCATCGTCGCGGTCGAGATCCCGGCAGCGCTGATCCTCAGCCAGACCATGGGGCTGCCCGGTGTCTGGGTCG
>NZ_JAYRYM010000251.1:0-5329 GCF_041917035.1 Devosia sp.
CCGAGAACGCCAATGCGCTGATCGCCTTCCTCCTCTCCGACGAGGCGCAGCAGCTTTACGCCAACGGCAACTACGAGTATCCGGCTGTGGCCGGGGTGCAGCCGGCGGACCTGGTGCTGAGCTGGGGACAGCTCAACCCGTCCAAGGTCCCGCTGACCGATGTGGCGGCGCATCGCGGCGAGGCCGCCGCCCTGGTCGACGAACTGCGGTTCAACGAAGGGGCGCAGAACTAGACGCCACGAGGAGTGCCTGCCCATCAGCAGCGCCGGTTCAGCGAGGCAATCCGATCGAGCCGGCGGGCACCGCCTCCCGCCGGTTTCGGCCATTGTGCTCGTCCTCGTGATGGGGCTGCCGATCCTGTGGCTTTCGCTCAGCGCCCTCGGCGCCACCGGAGCCGGCGGCGGGCTCGGCGCCGCCATGCTGCCGACCGCCCTGCGCGAGACGGCGACGCTGATGGGCTGGGTCGGACTGGCCGCGGGCGGGCTCGGACTGGTCGCGGCGTGGCTGACGACGCATTTCGATTTTCCCGGGCGACGGCTGTTCGACTGGGCGCTGATCCTGCCGCTGGCGGTGCCGACCTACCTCGCGGCCTACAGCTACGTGGAATTCCTCGATTTCACCGGCCCGGTGCAGCAGGCGCTCCGGGCGCTGACCGGCGCCGAGACGATCCGCGACTACTGGTTCCCGCAGATCAAGAGCCCGACTGGCGCGGCGCTGGTGCTGTCGCTGGTGCTCTACCCCTATGTCTATGTCGCCTGCCGGACCTTCTTCCTGATGCAGTCGGGGTCGGTCGGCGCCGCGTCGCGCACCCTGGGCGCCAGCGGCCTGCGGACCTTCTTCACCATCATCCTGCCGCTCAGCCGCCCGGCCCTGGTCGCGGGCATTTCGCTCGCCATGATGGAAGTGCTGAACGACCTGGGCGCGGTGCAGTATTTCGGCGTCAACAGCCTGACGGCGGTGATCTACTCGACCTGGATCAACCGCAGCAATTTCGGTGGCGCGGCACAGCTGGCGGTCACCATCGTGCTGATCGTTGCCGCGCTGATCCTCGTCGAGCAGCGGGCGCGCCGCGATCGGGTCTATCAGCTGCATCGCGACAGCCGGGTGGCACCGCCGCGCGAAACCCTGGCCGGCCGGCACGCGGCAGGGGCCAGCCTGTTCTGCGGCGTACTGCTGGTCGGTGGCTTCGGCGTGCCGGTCGGGGAACTGGTGGTGCTGGCGGTGCGCAATCTCGGGCCGAACGCGCTAGAGGCTGCGCTCGGGGCCGGGCTGACGACGGTCCTGCTCGCCGGTGCGGGCGCACTGCTGACCGTCGGCATCGGGCTCTTCGCCGCCAGGATCGGCGGCGCCAGGGGATCGCGCGGGGCGCACGCGGCGATCCGGGTGGCGACGCTCGGCTATGCGATTCCGGGCACGGTTCTGGCCCTGGGACTGCTGCAGCCGCTCGGACAGGCCGATCTGTGGATCAACCGCGCCAGCATGGCGCTGTTCGACTGGCGGCCCGGCCTGGTGCTGTCGGGATCGGTGGCGGCGCTCCTCTACGTCTACGCCATCCGCTTCCTCGCCGTGTCGCACAGCACGCTCGACGCGGCGATGCGGCGACGCGGCGAACAGATGCTGGACGCGGGCCGGGTGCTCGGGGTCACCGGGTGGCGGCTGCTGCTCAGCGTCGACCTGCCCAGCCTTTCGCCGGCACTGCTGTCGGCGGCAACGCTGGTCTTCGTCGAAATCGTCAAGGAGTTGCCGGCGACCCTGCTGCTACGCCCGCTCGGGGTCGAGACGCTCGCCACGATGGTCTATGCGCGGGCCAATGTCAGCCTGTTCACCGAGGCCGCCCTGCCGGCGCTCGGCATCGTGCTGGTCGGGGTGCTGCCGGTGATCCTCGCCACGCGCTTCAGCGACCGGCGGATCGGCTGATCTACATTTCAAATTAACCATTCCTTGACTATGCTTTAGCGGTTGTTCCACCCTTTCGATCGACCCAGGCTCGAGCGTTGGCATGCCGCAGGCCAGCACCCCATCGGCTAGAAGCGGCTCGCCGCTCGTGAGAGCCCTGCTGACGAGGCTGGCGGCAAGGCTGCTGGGCGGCCTGCTGGCGGCATTGCTGCTGCTCTGGCTGCTGATCGACGTGCTGGCGGGCGCAGCCGCACCGGGGTTCATCGGCGGGCTGCTGGGCGGCGCGCCGACAGGGGGCGGGGCGGCGCTCGGTCCGATGGTGCTGGAACGCCTCGCGGTGACGGTGCCGCTGGCGCTGCTGGCCTTTCTCATCGCCGTTGCGGGAGGGCTCGGCCTGGCGTCGGCCGACTCGATCGTGCCGATGCGGGTGCCGGCGGCGCTTCTGGCGGCGACGCCCGCCTTCTGGGCCGGCCTGCTGCTGATCCTCGGCGTGGCCGGTGGCCTCAAGCTGCTTCCCGCCAGCGGCTTCGTGCCCTGGCACAGCAATGCGGGGGCAGCCCTCGGCTCGCTGCTCCTGCCGGCGCTGGCGATGGGCGTGCCGGGCGCCGGCCAGTTCGCGCGCCTGTTGCTCAGCGAGCGGGACGCGGTCGCCGCCGAGGCAGTCCAGCTGTTGCGCAGCAGGGGGATGACCACCGGCCAGGCACGGCGCAGACTGGCGATCGCGCGGCTGCGCTCCAGCTTGCCGGCGATCCTCGCCCGGCTGTTCGTCGCGATATGGATCGGTACCGTGCTGGTCGAGGCGCTGTTCTACCTCCCCGGCCTCGGTCGACTGACGCTGGGCGCGGCGCTGCAGCACGACCTGCCGCTGTTTGCACTTGGACTGTATGTTCTTGTCTGCCTCGCGATCCTGGGCGATGTGCTGCTGCGGCTGACCCGGCTGGCGCTCGACGCGTGGGGTCCGGCATGAACGCCCTGACCGGCCTGCGCAATATCCGCTGGGGCCTCGTCGCCGGGGGCGGGGCCGGCCTGCTGCTGGGGGCGCTGGCGCTCGTTTCACTGGTCTGGGTGCCCTTCCCGCTGGCCGGCCCACCCCTCTCGCCGCTGTCGGAACCGGGCGGACCGCACCTGCTCGGAACCGACCAGGCCGGGCGCGACATGGTCTCGCTGCTGATGAGCGCGGCCCTCTCGAGCCTTGCCGTGGCCGGGTTCGGCACGCTGATCGCGCTGCTCGTGGGCCTGCCGGCGGGCGCATTGGCGGCCGCCCGGCTCGGTGCCTGCCCGCAGCCTGCGCGGGTCTCCGCGCTGATGCTGGCGCCGGCCCTGGTCGTCGCCATGCTGCTTGCCGCGCTGGGCAGCGCCGGGCCGGGAATCGCCATCCTGGCGGTAGCGATGCCCGGCGCCGTCGCCTCGGCGTTCTCGGTGTGGGGACCGGTCGACGCACTGCTGGGCCGCGACTATGTGGCGGCGGCGCGCATCGCGGGACTGACCGCGCTCCCGGCCATGCAGCGCCATGTCCTGCCGGCCCTCCTGCCGCTGGTGGCGGCCCTCGGGCTCGAACTGTTCGCGGCAGCCATCCTGATCGAGGCGAGCCTGGGCTTTCTCGGCCTTGCCGCCGGCACGGGGGGGACCGGCCTCGGGGTGATGCTGCGCGAAGCACAGGGATTCATGCAGATCCGTCCGCTGCTCGCCATCGCGCCGGGTGTGACGATCGTGACGCTCATCGTCGCGCTGCAACTGGCGGCTCGCGGACTGAGGCAGGGTATCGATGGCAGCCCGGCTTGAGATCGAGACGCTCGGGCTGTCGCGCCAGCGGCGGCCGCTGGTCGAAGGGCTGAGCCTCAGCCTCGCCGGGGGCCGGACGGCGATCGTCGGGGCATCGCACGAAGCGATGCGGACGCTGGCGCTCGAACTGGCGGGCCTCGGCGACGGGCATGTCGAGCGCACCGGCACGCTGAAGCTAGACGGCGCGGCGTTTCCGACGTCCGAGGCCGAACTGGCCAGGCTGCGCGGCCGCATCGGGCTGCTTCGTGCCGGCGACGGGGCGGCCGGACTGGCCTCGCTCATCGAGCGCTCGCCGAACCTGCTGATCTGCGACGACCCCATGCACGGGCTTGTCGGCGCCGACCACCGCGAGCTTTCGCAGGCCATCCTCGATGCCCAGGCCGAGAACGGCTTCGGCCTGCTGCTGCTGACCGGCGACATGCGCCTCGCGCTGGCCATGGCCGCGACGATCATCGTGTTCGACGGCACGCGGCCGATCGAGACCGGGACGGCGGAGAGCATCGAGCGCTCGCGGCACGGGCGGACGCGTGAACTGCTCGGCGCCTACCGACCCCGGCCGCGGGCGGCGATGCGTCCGCAGGTCGGCGAACCCCTGCTCGAGCTCGATGCGGTGGAACAGCGGATCGGAGGGGGCGGCTGGCCGCTGCTGCGACGTCCGCCGGGCCGACTGGTACTGACGCCCACCACCCTGTCGGTCCGGCGCGGCGAGGCCGTGGGCCTGCTGGGCGGCGCCGGCAGCGGCAAATCCGTGCTGCTGCGCCTGGCGGCCGGGCTCGGCCGGTGCAGCGGCGGCGCCTTGCGCTTCGACGGGGACGCGTACCATGGCGACGACCTGCCGGCCGAGCGGCGCTCCGCCATCGCCATGGTCTTCAGCGATCCGCACCGGGCCTTCAATCCGGCGCTGCCCGTCGGCCTGTCGCTGACCGAGCCGCTCAGGGTGGAACAGCAGTTGCTCGTCGACGAACAGGCCGACCAACTGGTCGAAGTCGTGCGCGCCGTGGGCGTCGACCCCTCGGTTCTCGGGCGTCGCCCGGGGGCCTTCGGCGCCATGGAGCTGCAGCGGCTGGCGCTGGCGCGGGCCCTGGCGTCGCGCCCTCGATTGCTCCTGCTCGATGAGCCGACGAGCTGTCTCGACGCAGCAGAGCGGACCGAGTTCCTGGCGCTGGTGCACCGGGTGAGGGCCGACAATGCGCTGACCGTGCTGGCCGCGAGCCGCGACATCGAGGTGCTCGGGGCAGTGTGCGATCGACTCGTCGTGCTGGACGCAGGGCGCATCATCGAGGAAGGCACACCCACCGAGTTGAGCGAGGCGGCCGAGCAGGCCGAGACACGTCGCCTCGTCGCCCCCCGTTATCCTCTATTCACCAGCGGAGCGCCCCGCTCCGGCGCGGCGCCGGGCGAGCCGCCGGGGGCCGAACCGGTGCCGGCTGCCGGCCCGGCAGTACCGCTTGCCGTCGAGACGGGCGAAGCGGAGGCGGTCGCCGAGCTGCCTGCCGCCGTGCCGCCGGACGACGCTCCGGCCACCGAGCCGACGGACGGGCGGCCAGCCATCGAGATCAAGGACATCGACGCCGCGGCGGCGGTAGAGCCGGCGTCTCTGCCCGAGCCGGCCGACGCGACGGAACTCCATCCCGGCCCGTCGATACCGGAG
>NZ_JAYRYM010000252.1:0-5288 GCF_041917035.1 Devosia sp.
CGGCCACGATGACGGCGCCGTCGATATCGGTCTCGGGCAGGATCGCGGCGAATTCCTCGCCGCCATAGCGTGCCGCGATATTGCGGCCCTTGATGTTGGACTTGAGCGTCATCGCCACGAGGCGCAGCACCTGGTCGCCGGTCTGGTGGCCCCAGGTGTCGTTGAAGCGCTTGAAGTGGTCGATGTCGAGCAGAACGAGGCAAAGCGGACGGCCGTTCTCGCCGGCGGCGATGAACGAACGCAGCAGGCCGTCGTCGAAGGCCTTGCGGTTGAAGACCTTGGTCAGGGGATCGAGCAGGGCTTCGCGGCGGACGTCCTCGAGATCGCGCTGCAGCGCGGCGATATCGGCGCGCGAGGCCTCGAGATTGCGCTCGAGCTCGTGGTTCGAGTCCTGCATCCGCCGCGTCTCGGCGAGCAGGTTCGCCGCCAGCCGCGCCAGTTCGGCGGGCGGCAGGTCGGCGTCGAGATCGCCTCCGGCGGTCTGCAGGGTCGCCGAGTAGGCGTTGGCGGTGGTCATCGCCGAATCGATGGCCTCGTGCATCGTGCTGATGCGGTTCGACATCCGCTCCGAGACACTCGAGATGCGCTCATTGGCATCCTGGGCCTTGAGGAACTCGTTGTAGATGCGCTCGGCCGTCTCGGTGTCCGGCGTGCTCTCGCGGAAGATGGCGTTGATGCGGGCGTTGAGCTCGGGATTCACACCGGTGGCATAGGTGTAGAGGAGCTCATAGAACTGCGGATACGGGGGGATCGCCGAGCGCTTCAGCAAATCGATCGCCGAATTGGCATAGCCAAGGGCGCGCCTAAATTCCTGCTCTGACACAGATGCCCCGCAACCGACTGCTTCCCTAGTTCGCTATTGTCTATGTTGTGGAGTTAATGGCACGTAAAGGTGAGCGGCCATCGTTACGCATGAACGCGGATCCTCGATCACTTTTCCGCTGCCGCACGCCAGACGCAGGGTCAGACGACCTTGCCGGGGCGCAGCAGGAAGGCCGGAATCGGCCCGTCCGAGCCGAACGGCGAGTTGGCGTCGATGCCTTCGACGAGCGGCGATGCCAAGGGCTCGGCCGATGGCCGAGCGGGTGCGACATGATGGCGCGGCGAGGGCCGCTCCTCGCGCTTCGCCGGCGCCTCCGGCGCAACGCCGCCGCGGCGGCGGCCGCGGGACGGGCGCTCGGCGCGGCGGGGCTCCTCGGCGTCGTCGACCGGCGCCAGCACGCCGTTCTGCTTCACCTCGGGAATGTCCTTGTGGATCAGCTTGGTGATCGCATCGATGTACTTGCCTTCCGCCGGTGCGGCGAGCGTGACGGCGACCCCCGAGCGACCGGCGCGACCGGTTCGGCCGATCCGGTGCACATAGTCCTCCGCATGCGTGGGCACGTCGAAGTTGAAGACGTGGCTCACCGCCGGGATGTCGAGCCCGCGGGCGGCGACGTCGGAGGCAACGAGCAGCATCAGCTTGTCGGTCTTGAAGCTGTCGAGCGTCTCCATCCGGCTCTTCTGGTCCATGTCGCCGTGCAGGCCCGCGGCGGAAAAGCCGTGGCGCTCGAGCGAGCGGGCGAGCGTCGCAACATCGCGCTTGCGGTTGCAGAAGATGATCGCGTTCTTGAGGCCGACCTCACCGCGGATCAGCTGCCGCAGCGCGGCGCGCTTCTCCTCCGGCTTGCCGGGTACCCGCACCAGGCGCTGCTCGATCGTCTCGGCGGTGGAGTTCTGCCGGGCGACTTCGATCTTGACCGGATCGCGCAGGAAGCGGCTGGTGAGCCGCTGGATCTCGGGGGGCATGGTCGCAGAGAAGAACAGCGTCTGCCGCCGTGGCGGCAGAAGGCCGCAGATGCGCTCGATATCGGGGATGAAGCCCATGTCGAGCATGCGGTCGGCCTCGTCGATGACGAGGATGTCGACGCCGGTCAGCAGGATGCGGCCGCGCTCGAACTGGTCGAGCATGCGACCCGGCGTGGCGATCAGCACGTCGGCGCCACGATCGAGCACCTTGTTCTGGTCCTCGAAGGAAACGCCGCCGATCAGCAGCGCGACGCTGAGCCGGTGGTTCTTGCCGTATTTCTCGAAGTTCTCGTGCACCTGGGCGGCGAGTTCGCGCGTCGGCTCGAGGATCAGCGTACGCGGCATGCGGGCGCGGGCGCGGCCCGATTCAAGCAGCGTGAGCATCGGCAGGACGAACGAGGCGGTCTTGCCGGTGCCGGTCTGGGCGATGCCGATTATGTCCTTCTTTTCGAGGACGAGCGGGATGGCCTGCGCCTGGATGTCGGTCGGCTTGGTGTAGCCGGCGGCCGCCACCGCGTCGATTACCTTGGTGCTGAGGCCGAGCCCCGAGAAGTCGTTTGCCAAATCAGTGGTCCGCTCAAGTATTGAGGCAGGTCGACGGGCAGCTACTTGAGAAGGTGCAGGTCGACAGGAGGCGCGGGGAACAAGCCGGTAATCTGGCTTTGCCTCGCAGCAACGAAACCGGACTCCGCCCTGTCAGGACGTGCGCGGGAGGCGCCCGGAACATAGTGGAAACCCCTTGCGAGTCAACGGGGTTCGCGGGGGCGGGGTTAACCGCGGGAAACGCGTCGCCTTGCCCGTTCCGCTTCGACCACGCTCCGCATTCGATCCTGCACCGGCCACGGAGCGCTCGTCGACACTGTCGGCGCGATCCGTTGCTGACGGGGCGCCTCGCGGCCGCCGCCCTAGATATCCAGATCCGTCACGAAGGCGGCGTTCTCCTGGATGAATTCGAAGCGCGATTCCGGCCGGTTGCCCATCAGGCGGTCGACGGCATTGCGGGTATCGTCACGATCCTGCCGGATGCGGACCTGCAGCAGCGTGCGGGTCTTCTTGTCCATGGTGGTTTCGCGCAGGTGGACATAGGGCATTTCACCCAGGCCCTTGAAGCGGTTGATCTCGGGCTTCCTGCCCTTGAACTCGGTCTCGAGCAGGGCGTCGCGGTGCGCGTCGTTCATGGCGTAGGCGACCTTGCCGCCATGGCTCAGCCGGTAGAGCGGCGGCAGCGCCAGGTAGAGGTGCCCACCATCGATCAGTTTCGGCATTTCCTGGAAGAAGAAGGTCATCAGGAGCGAAGCGATATGGGCGCCGTCGACGTCGGCGTCGGTCATCAGGATGATCTTGTCGTAGCGCAGGTCGTCCTCGCGGTAGCGATCACGGGTCCCGCAGCCGAGCGCCTGGATCAGGTCGGCGATCTGCTGGTTGGCGGCGAGCTTGTCGCGCGAGGCGCCGGCGACGTTGAGCACCTTGCCGCGCAGAGGCAGGATGGCCTGGCTGGCCCGGTCGCGCGCCTGCTTGGCACTGCCGCCGGCCGAGTCGCCCTCGACGATGAAGATCTCGGCCCCCTGCGCGGCGGACTGCGTGCAGTCGGCCAGCTTGCCCGGCAGACGGAGCTTGCGGGTCGCCGACTGGCGGTCGACCTCCTTCTCCTTCTTGCGGCGCAGGCGTTCCTCGGCGCGCTCGATGGCCCAGTCGAGCAGGCGCCCGGCCTGGTTGGGTGAGGCGGCCAGCCAGTGGTCGAAGGGGTCGCGCAGCGCCGTGTCGACGATGCGGGTGGCCTCCGGGGTCGAGAGCTTGTCCTTGGTCTGGCCGACGAACTCGGGCTCGCGCACGAACACCGAGAGCATTGCCGAGCACTGCACCAGCACATCTTCAGCGGTCAGCTGGGCGGCGCGCTTGTTGCCGGTGAGTTCGGCGTGGTTGCGCAGCCCCCGCAGCAGCGCGACGCGCAGGCCCTGCTCGTGGGTGCCGCCTTCGGCGGTCGGGATGGTGTTGCAGTAGGAATTGACGAAGCCATCGGCGAGACACCACGAGATCGCCCACTCGACCGCACCATGCGTGCCCGGCCGGCCCACAGTGCCCGAGAAGATCTCGTCGACGATGCGCGGTTCACCCTCGATGCGGCTGGCGAGGAAGTCCTTGAGGCCGCCGGGGAAGTGGAAGCTGGCCCGGGCCGGGACCTCGGGACTGGCGAGCGACTCGTCGCAGCTCCACCTGATCTCGACACCGCCGAACAGATAGGCCTTGGAGCGCGTCATCCTGAACAGGCGCTGCGCCGAGAACTCGGCCTTGCCGCCGAAGATCTCGGGGTCGGGGTGGAAGCGCTGCGACGTGCCCCGGCGGTTCTGCACCTTGCCAACCACCTCGATCGGCCCGAGCGGCCGGCCGCGCGAGAACGTCATGCGGTAGAGGGTCTGGTCGCGCGCGACCTCGGTGACCAGCATGTCGGAGAGGGCATTGACCACCGACACGCCGACGCCGTGCAGGCCGCCCGAGGTTTCGTAGGCCTTGCCGTCGAACTTGCCGCCGGCATGCAGGCGGGTCATGACGATCTCGAGGGTGGAGACGCCGGGGAACTTGGGGTGGTTCTCGACGGGGATGCCGCGGCCATTGTCGGTGACCGTGAGGAAGCCGTCGGCGCCGAAATGCACCTCGATGCGGTTGGCGTGGCCGGCAATCGCCTCGTCCATGCAGTTGTCGATGACTTCGGCGAACAGGTGATGGAGCGCGTTGGTGTCGGTGCCGCCGATATACATGCCCGGCCGGCGGCGCACCGGCTCGAGCCCTTCCAGCACCTCGATGTCGGCGGCGGAGTAGGAGCCGGCATGGGCGACGCTGGGCGCCGGACGGGACGGGGCCTCTGGACGGGGCGCGCGCGGCGCCGTCCGGTCGTCCTCGGAGCCGAACAGGTCGATGGCCATGAAACCTCCGTCGGGGCAGTCGAATCGTGCCGCAAGGCTAGCACAGTCGGGTGAGCGAACGGCTGAGGTAGGCAGCCGCGCCGGTGCCGTCAATGCGGCGTCAACATGAACGCAGAATGAACGGGAGGTTGAGCGGAGGTTAAGGTCGCATGCGCCACGCTTCCTGTTCGGCTCCGATCCGGCACCTCGCGTTCCGGGGCGGCTTTGCCGACAAAGGCCAGCAAGGGAGAACGCCATGACGCCGTCTTCGATCCTGCGCGCCGCCATCCTCGGGATAGCGCTCTCCGCCTCGGCAGGACTGCCGGCGGCGGCAGCGTCGCTGCAGTTCCAGTTCGGCCCCGGGACCGATGGCTTCGGCTTCCGCCGACCGCTGATCTGCATCGAACTGACCGACCGCCAAATCCGCGAGGCGGTCAAGGCACGGGGCTATCGCGACGTCTACCTCAATGTCCGCAACGACCGGCGCATCCAGGTGCGGGCCTCGCGCGGCGACTGGGTGTACCTGCTGCGGGTTTCGACCTGCACGGGGGCGATCCTCGATCGCGACCGGCTGCGTCCGGCCTGAACGACTGAACGAGC
>NZ_JAYRYM010000253.1:0-5211 GCF_041917035.1 Devosia sp.
CTCGACATCTCCGTCCACACGGCAAAGTTCCACGTCACCGCCATCCTCGACAAGCTCGGCGCCCGCAACCGGGCCGACGCGGTGTCGATCATCCTGCGCGAAGGGCTCGTCTCGATCTGACCGGGGGCAGCCCCGTCGGTTGCACGGACAAAGTTCGGCGTTTCAACGAAACGCCGAACTGCTCTAGTGTCGCCCCATGCCCGCCGACCACCTCAAGCCCTACCGAGCCAAGCGCGACTTCAGCCGGACCGGCGAGCCCGCCGGCACCGATGCCGGATCGGGCGGCAACCGCTTCGTCGTGCACAAGCACTCCGCCACCGCCGACCACTATGACCTGCGGCTCGAGCTCAACGGCGTGCTGAAGAGCTGGGCGGTTCCCAAGGGCCCCTCCCTCGACCCGGCGGACAAGCGCTTTGCCGCCGAGACCGAGGACCATCCGATCGAGTACCTCGACTTCGAGGGCGTCATCCCCGCCGGCGAGTATGGTGGCGGGCCGATGATCGTCTGGGACACCGGCACCTGGGCGCCCATGGGCGATCCCGACGAGCATCTGCGCAAGGGCGACTTCAAGTTCCGCCTGTGGGGCGAAAAGCTCAAGGGCGGCTGGATGCTGGCGCGGCTCAGGAAGAAGTCCGACGACGGCAGGCCCGGCTGGCTGCTGTTCAAGGAGCACGATCCCTCGGCCAGTACCGAGGGCGACGTCCTCGTCGACCGCCCCGAAAGCGTCAAGACCGGCCGCCGCATCGAGGACCTGGTGGCGCCGCCCAGGCCGCGCCGGCCGGTACGGCTGCGCCCCGGAGCGTTCAAGGGCGCGGTGGAGGCGCCGATGCCGGGCCGGATCGAGCCGCAACTCGCCACCGCCGTCCCCGATCCGCCCGAGGGTGAGCAGTGGCTGCACGAAATCAAGTTCGACGGCTATCGAACGCTTGCCCATCTCGATGCCGGCAAGGTCGCGCTGGTCACGCGTGCCGGGCTCGACTGGACGAAGCGCTACGGCAACCTGCCCAAGGCCTTCGAGGCACTGCCGTGCAAGTCGGCGCTGATCGATGGCGAGATCGTCGTGCCCGACGAAAGCGGCATCGCCCGCTTCGCGGCGCTTCAGGAGGCGCTCTCGTCCGGCGCCGGCAACCGGCTGGTCTACTACGCCTTCGACCTGCTCTATCTCGACGGCTGGGATCTCAGGGCAGTGCCGATCGAGAAGCGGAAGGACCTGCTGGCCCAGTTGCTCGGAGGCCGGGTCGAGGCGAGCACCGCCATCCAGTTCAGCGACCATGTGGTCGGAGACGGCGGCGCGCTCTTCGACCGGGCCTCCGAACTCGGGCTCGAGGGCATTGTCTCCAAGCGACTCGGCGCCCGCTACGAGTCCGGGCGCACCACCACCTGGAGCAAGACCAAGGCGCTGCAGGTCGGCGATTTCGTCATCGCCGGCTTCACTCGCTCCGCCGCGGCAGGAGGGATCGGCGCGCTGGCCCTGGGCGAATGGGTCGACGGCGAGCTCGAATATCGTGGCAAGGTCGGCACCGGCTTCGATACCGCCACCCTGGCCGCCCTGCTCGAACGGCTTGAGCCGCTGGCCGATGGTGGCGTACCGCTCGAGCGTGGCCCGAAGGACGTGGTCTGGGTGCGGCCGGTGCACCAGGCCCGTATCCACTACGCCACGCGCACGGCCGACAATTCCCTCCGCCACGCCGTCTTCAAGGGGCTGCGCGAGGCGGCGCTCTCGACCCCGGTTGCGAGTACGCGACAGCGCCTGATCACCGATGCCGACCTCGCCTCGATCTTTGTCACCAACCCCAACCGGCGCCTGTTCGGCAAGTCCGGGCCGACCAAGCTCGAGATTGCCGTCTACTACGCCGCCGTCGGCGACTTCATGTTGCCGCACCTGTTCAACCGGCCGGTCTCGCTGGTGCGCTGCCCCAGCGGGCGCCCGCAGGACTGCTTCTTCCAGCGCCACGCCTTCACCGGCATGCCGCCGAGTCTCGGCGTGTTCGAGGTGAAGAACTCCGACGACGAGGACAAGTCCTACCTCAGTGTCGAGGATGCGCGCGGCTACCTGGCGCTGGCCCAGTTCGGCGTCGTCGAGTTCCACACCTGGGGCACGCACCGCTCGCACCTCGAAAAGCCCGACCGCATCGTCTTCGACCTCGATCCGGGCGAGGGCATCGGCTGGCGCGAGATGGTCGAGGCCGCGGTGCATGTCCGGGGTGAACTCGAGCGGCTGGGGCTCGTTCCCTTCGTCAAGACCTCCGGCGGCAAGGGCATCCATGTCGTCGTGCCGATCAGGCCCCGGCTCAGCTGGAAGCAGGTGCACGCCGCCACGGGCCGCATAGCGAGTGCCATCGCCGGTGCGGCGCCCGAGACGTTTACCGCGACCATGGGTGCGGCCAACCGCAAACGGCGCATCTTTATCGATTTTCACCGCAACGCCCGCAGCGCCACCTCCGCGGCGCCCTACTCGCTGCGCGCCCGCACCGGCGTGCCGGCCTCGACTCCGCTGGACTGGCGGGACCTCGATACGATCGACGCCCCCGAGGACTTGAACTACTCTAGCCTTCCGGCATTGTTAACCACGTCCGGCGATCCATGGGCCGACATTAACCAGTCGGCGCGGGATCTTCCGGCACAGTCGTCGGCTGAACAGACCTAGTATTCGCGAGTAGGAGGCGGAGATGGCGGCACGGGCCAGCTGGAAGGGGTACTTGAAGCTCAGTCTCGTGAGCTGTCCGGTCAAGCTCTTCCCGGCGACCAGCGCGTCCGAGCGCATCACCTTCAACCAGCTCCACAAGGACACCCACAACCGGATCAACATGAAGCCGGTCGATCCCGAACTCGGGCTGGTCGAGCGCTCCGATCTGGTCAAGGGCTACGAGTACGAGGACAAGCAATACGTCATCATCGAGGAGAGCGACCTCGAGGCGGTGCGCATCGAGTCGAGCCACACCCTCAACATCGAGGCCTTCGTCGACGAGGACGCCGTCGACCCGATCTACCAGGATGCGCCCTACTATCTCGCCCCCGATGGCGCCATGGCGGAAGAAACCTTCGCCGTTCTCCGCGAGGCGATGCGCCAGTCGGGCAAGCTTGCCATTGCGCGCCTGGTGATGACCAGCCGCGAGCGCGTCGTCACCATCGGTGCGCGCGACAAGGGCATGTTCGTGTGCACCCTGCGCAACCCCAACGAGGTCCGCGGCACCGCCGAGTATTTCGGCAGCATCCCGGACGCCAAGCCTGACAAGGAGATGCTCGAACTGGCCGAAAAGCTGATCGAGCAGAAGGTCACCACGTTCGACCCCAGGAACTACGAGGACCGCTACGAGATCGCGCTGATGGCGATGATCAAGGAAAAGCTCAAGGGCCACAAGCCGATCATCGCGGCGGCGCCGGAGCGCGGCAATGTCATCAACCTCATGGATGCGCTCAAGGCGAGCCTTGGACAGTCCAAGCCGGCCGCCAAGAGCAAGTCCAAGGTTGCGCCGCCCGCCGAATCGGCTGCCAAGCTGTCGCTCAAGGCCGCCGTCGAGGCATCCAAGGCCGTCGCCAAGCCGGCCGCCAAGGCCGCGCCGAAAGCCGCAACCGGCAGCAAGAAGAAGGCCTGAGCCCGCAATGCAGAAGTCCGCCGCCGTTTTCGGCATCGTCGGAGCGCTCAACGCGTTCCCACGGCGGCTGGCGGCCAAGGCGCTGTCGGGGCAGCGCAAGCGCCTGAGGCGCGGCATCACCCGGCAGACCTCGCATGTCGTGGTCGGTCGCAGGCTGTTGACCCTGGGCGAAGCCGAGATCGACCGGCGCCTCGCCCCGATCGCGGCAGCGGACATCACGCTGCTCAGCGAAAACGGTCTGCTGGAACTGCTCGGCCTCCGCACCGCGCCGCAGCATACCGGCCTTACCCGCCAGTCGCTGCTCGAGCAGTCGCGGCTCGACGCCGCCGTTTTCGATCGGCTGGCCCTGTTCGATGCCTTCGAGCACAGCGTCGAGCCCTTCTCGTTTCGCGATCTCATCCTCTCGCGCAAGTATGCCGGGCTGGTCGCCGGCGGTGCCGGCTGGTGGGCCATTGCACGCGCCGTGCATCGCGCCGGGCCGGTGTCCTCGCTCACCGCGCTCTCGCTCCATCCCGAGGACGAAGCGACCATCTACGCCCTCGACGGCGCGGCCAAGTCCGAGCTCGACGGCCAGCGTGTGCTCGATCTCGATCCCAGCGACGAGGCCGACGAGGAGTACTTCGAGCTCGCCGAGGCCGCCGAGACGGCGGGCCTGTTCGCCGAGGCCGCGGTGCTCTACGGCCAGTGTCTCGCCATCGATCCGACCGATTCCGTCGCCGCCTTCAACCAGGCCAACTGCATGCGCGCCTCGGGCGATGCCGATGCCGCTGGTCTCGCCTATGCGCGCGCCATCAAGCTCGATCCGGCCTTCGTCGAGGCCTGGTTCAACCACGCTGGGCTCCTGCGCGACACCGGTCGCACCGGTGCTGCCCGCCAGCACCTGCTGCGGGCCGTGGAGATCGACCCCGCCTACGGCGATGCCGTCTACAACCTCGCGAGCCTCGAGTTCGATGCCGGCAACCTCGCCGAGGCGCGTCGCTGGTGGAGCCGCTACCTCGAGCTCGACCAGACCTCGGAATGGGCGAGGACGGCGACACGCGGCATCGCCTACGCCGACGCGCAGTTGCGGCGGACGGCAGGGTGATGGCCGCGTCGTTCCCCGTCATCGGTGTTGCTGCCGTTCCGCACGGAGTCCGTCCCGCGCAAGCGGAAACCTCTGTTTTCGTGCGGAACCGCACGTTCGCAAACCGAGGTTCTCGCCTTCGCGGGGATGAACCGGTGGTCGGGGATGGCATCGGAATGAGAGCGTAGATGCCAACCAGCTTCATTTTCGACGGCCCGACCGACGCCCGGGTGACCATCCTCCTCGCCCACGGCGCCGGGGCGCCAATGGACTCGGCCTCCATGAACGCCACCGCCAGGGCGCTCGCGGCTGCCGGCCTGCGTGTGGCGCGCTTCGAGTTCGGCTACATGGCCGGTCGCCGCAATGGCGTGCGCAAGCCGCCGCCGCGTGCCGAGACCGTGATGCCGGAATATGTCGCGGCCATTGACGATCTCGGCCCGACCAACGGCCCGCTGTTGATCGGCGGCAAGTCGATGGGCGGCCGCGTCGCCAGCATGGTCGCCGATGGCCTGTTCGAGGCCGGCCGCATCGGCGGGCTGGTCTGCCTCGGGT
>NZ_JAYRYM010000254.1:0-5201 GCF_041917035.1 Devosia sp.
GCGTTCAGCTGGCTATGGCGAGGCGCACCAGCTCGGCGGTGTTCCGTGCGCCGGTCTTTTCCATGATGTGCCGACGGTGCACCTCGACGGTGCGGTAGGAGAGCCCCAGGTCGGCCGCGATCTCCTTGTTGGTCGACCCGTCGATGACATATTGCAGCACCTGCCGCTCGCGATAGGTGAGCGTGCCGAACCCCTTGACCGTCACCGACTCGACCCCGTCGTGCCCCGCCTCGACATGGATATCGGCGCGGAACAGGTCCTGAGCCGCCGCGATGATCTCGGCGGCGGCATAGGGCGGCGAGAAGGCCGAGGAGGCGCCGCGCCGCATGGCGGTGACCACCTGCTCGGCACGCACCCCCACCGGCGCCAGCAGGAACGTGTGGATGCCCAGGTGCTGCCCGCGCGCCACCTCGAGCGCGCCGAGCGTGCCCTCGATCGTGCCGGCGTCGTCGCAGAGCGGCAGCAGCACCAGGTCCGGGCGCCGGATCGCCATCAGCCGGGCCAGCCCGGCGCAATCGGGGAGAATCGAGACCTGAAAGCCGTGCGCGATGAACGCGTCGCCCAGCGACTTCGCCACCCTGCCGTCGGAATGGGTCAGATAGACCAGCCGATCCCGGTTGTGAATATTGCGATACGGTATCGTGTCCGCCGCCCTGTCCACCCTGCCCTCCCACTGGCAAGAAGCAGCGTCGTCGTCGCTCCCCTTCGGGTCCCGCCGACCACCTGCTCCAGTCGATTCGCGTCCACCAAAGTATTAAAGCACACGACGACCCGGAATGACAATACTTCCTGTCACACAGCCTTCGGAAACGGCAGGAATGCTGATACTGTCGGCCCACAGCCGCCGTCGCAGCCAACCTATCATTTATGCAGGATAGGCGAATTGTTATGTCCGATAGCGGACATTCGTGATTACTTGCGGCTACTCTGTCGACCACCGGCTCGGGCCGGGCGACCGGCCGCGCCGGAAGAGGTGCAAAACCGCCGGGACCACGTATCCCCCTGTCGCCTGCGGGCCTATCTCTGGTGACCGGGGCGTTCACGCGAGGGCATGTGTCAATGTTCAGAAAACTTGCGGCCGAGGCATTCGGCACCTTCTGGCTGGTCTTCGGAGGCTGCGGCAGTGCGCTGCTGGCGGCCGGGTTTCCGGAAGTCGGCATCGGTTTCGTCGGGGTCTCGCTGGCCTTCGGGCTGACCGTGCTGACCATGGCCTATGCCGTGGGCGGCATCTCGGGCGGGCACTTCAACCCGGCCGTCTCGCTCGGGCTCGCGGTGGCAGGCCGGTTCGCATACAAGGACCTCCTTGGCTACTGGATCGCCCAGCTGGTCGGCGGTATCGCCGGGGCGGCGGTGCTCTATCTGATTGCCTCGGGCAAGGCGGATTTCCTGCCCGGCGGCTTCGCTTCGAACGGCTACGACGCCAACTCGCCCGGCGGCTACGGCATGCTGGCCGCGCTGGTGGCCGAGATCGTGCTCACCGCCTTCTTCCTGATCGTCATCCTGGGCGCGACCGGCAAGGCGGCGCCGGCCGGCTTCGCGCCGATCGCCATCGGCCTGGCGCTGACGCTGATCCACCTGATCTCCATCCCGGTGACCAATACCTCGGTCAACCCGGCCCGCTCGGTAGCGGCGGCGATCTTCGCCTCGAACGGCGCGCTGGGGCAGGTCTGGCTGTTCATCCTCGCCCCCCTGCTCGGCGCCGCCCTCGGCGCGGCCATCTGGAAATACCTGCTGGCGAGCAGCGAAAGCTGAACGCCGATGAACGGCACCTGAACGAACCTGAACGCGGTTATCCCCGCGGCTTTTCGCCTAACCCGTTGAAAACAAAAGGTTCGACGCTTTTCGGCGTCGAACCGGCGCTGTGCGGGCGTCGCCGTGTGGAGCGCCGCAATTATGCCACGAAGCGGCGGCGCGGGGACAGATCGGTGCCCGCGCCGACCGCCTGCCGGGCCGAGCCCTAGAACTCGCTCCAGTCGTCCGCCAATGCCGAGGTGCCGGCGACGCGCGCCAGCTTCGGCGCCGGCCGGTGCGAGACGGCCGGACGGAGTGCAGCCGCCTTCGGCGCCGGACGCGGGGCAGGGGCCGGGGCAGGGCCGGCACGCGACGCATCGGCGATGACGAAGGTGTCGACGATCCGGTCGAGCTCGCTCGCCTGCGACTCGGTCTGCTCGATCGCCGCGTTGGTCTGTTCGACCAGCGCGGCGTTGTGCTGCGTCATCTCGTCCATCTGCCGCACCGCGGTGGTGACCTCGCCGATGGCCGAGGACTGCTCGCGATTGGCGCCGGCGATCTGCTCGATCAGCGCGACGTTCTCGCGCACCCCGGCCAGCATCGCCTCGAGCCGCCCGGCCGCATCGGCGACGAGCCGCGTGCCGGCCCCCACCTCGTTGGCGGATTGCTCGATCAGCGCCTTGACCTCGCCGGAGGCCTGCGCCGCCGACTGCGCCAGCCGCCGCACCTCCACCGCCACCACGGCGAAGCCCTTGCCGGCATCGCCGGCCCGCGCCGCCTCGACCGAGGCATTGAGCGCGAGCAGGTTGGTCTGGAAGGCGATGTCGTCGATCATCCCGATGATCGAGGAAATCTTGCCCGAGGAGGCGGCGATGCGCTCCATCGCCGCATTGGCCTCGTGCATGACGGTGCCGGCCTCCTCGGCCCCTTCGGCGACGCGGCGCGAGCGGTCGGAGGCGAGATTGGCCCGCTCGGCATTTTGCCCCACCGTGCTCGACAGCTGCTCCATCGCGGCGCTGGTCTGTTCGATGGCGGCGGCCTGCCGGGTCGTGCGCTCGGCGAGATCGTTGGCGCCGGCGAGAATCTCGCCGGTCGCCACCCGGACCGAACCCGAGGTGGTGCGCAGCTGCCCGACAATGTCGGTCAGCCGGTCGGCCACCTGGTTGACGTCGTGCTTGAGCCGGGCGAAGGCGCCCTCGTAGCGGCCCTCGACCCGGCGGGTGAGGTCGGTCTCGGCCAGCGCCGAGAGCACGGTGCCGGTCTCGCCGAGGCCGCGCTCGACGGTCTCCACCAGCGTGTTGACGCTCTCGGCCAGGGCATTGAGCTCGGCATCGGGGAAGCGTGCCGCCACCCGGCGCGAAAAATCCCCGGCGATCGAGGCGTCGACGACGCTGCCGAAGGCCTCGCGCAGCTCGCCCATCATCTTGCGACGCGCCTCGACCGCGGCCAGCGCCTGCGCCGCCTCGGCCTCGGTCAGCTCGGCGACGCGCCTGCCGTTCTGCCGGAAGGTCTCGGCGGCGGCGGCGATGCGCCCGATCTCGTCACGATCCCCGGCCGACGGGATGGTGGTCGTGAAGTCGCCCTCGGCAACCCTGACCAGCGCCCGTTCCATGCCGCCAAGGCGACCGGACACCGTGCGCAGGATGACGAAGCCGGCATAGATCACCACGGCGAGCACCAGCACCGCGGCGATCGCCATGGCGACGACCATCTGGCCGAACAGCTGGTTCTCTTCCGTGTAGGCGGCCAGCGCCACCTCGCCCTGCAGATCGACCAGTTCGCTCACCGCGCCGCTGATCGGATCGATCAGCGGATAGAGCTCGCCGACGACGAAGGCATCGAGCCCGGCCTGGTTGCGCGCCGCGAACAGCGCCCGGAGCCGGTCCATGCCGGCGTCGGCCTCGGCCATCTGCTGCGCGGCGGCGGCGACGAGGCGCTGCTCGGTCTCGGTGAGCCGGCTGGCGACATAGGTGTCCCACTCGTCGTGGATGAGACGGTGCGCCGCATCGTGCGCGGCCAGCCCCGCGTCCCAGGCCACGGCGCCGCTGCGCACCTTGTGGGCATTGTCGACGATCGACACGGCATAGGCATCGGCGATGCGCTTGAGCTGCTGCAGCGGCACCACGCGATCGGCAACGATCGAGCCGATCTTGGTGTCGAGCGTGGAAAGGGCAAGGTAGCCGCCGCCGAGCAGCGCGGCGATCACCACGCTCAGCACGGCGAGAACGACAGTCAGTTTGGTCTTGATCTTCACTTTCGGGTCCCTGTGGCCGGGCAACACGGCGTCCATCCCCCGTCCCGGCCAGACGTTGGGCACTCCGACGGCAATGGGAATGACAATGGCCGACACAAGGCTGCCCCAAGCAGCCTGCCGGCCTGTTCTCTGCCTTCCCCCTACCGCGCAGACATCGTTGTCAGGAAATAGATTCGCTTAAGGAAGTTAAGGATTTACCAGTAGGAGTCGACAAACTGTGTGGGGATGGCGCAGGGGGCAGCAGGGGGTGTTGGCGGAGGGGCGGGCAGGCTACCGCCGGGCCGCCCGCGAGCGCGTCGGGCGCGCGGTTCAGGCGGCGCGGCGGCTCTGGAAGGTACGGCCGCCATCGCGCGACACCACGTCGCCGTAGCGGACGAAGGCGCGCAGGGTGAGCGCCACGTCGCGCTCGATCCTGCGACCCTGTCGGAAACGCGCCGCGATCTCTGCGGCACTGAGCGGCCCCGCGGCGTCGGCGAGAATGACCGAGATGGCACGGGTGCGCCCTTCCCTTCTCCCCTTGAGGGAGAAGGTGGATCGGCGTGCAGCGCCGAGACGGATGAGGGGTTGGCGTTGGTGGAGGCATACCCCTCATCCGCCCTTCGGGCACCTTCTCCCGCAAGGGGAGAAGGGAGGCCGGTGGCCGTGGCGCCCGCGCCCGCTGGTCCGGCACATCGAGGCGCGTCAGCGGCCAAGGCTCGACGCTCTCGTAGCCGATACGCAGCGGCACGATCCTCGCCAGTCGCAAAATGGCGTTCGTTGATCTGCTGGCCGCGATCTGCATCATGGTCAACGCTGTGAAGGGCCTTTCCGCCTTGCAGCTCAGCCGCGATCTGGATTGCCAGTACAAGACGGCGTTTGTTCTCGCGCACAAGCTGCGGGAAGCGCTGGCGGCCGAAGTCGCGAACCATGAACTGGACGGTGAAGTCGAGATCGATGGCCCCTATTTCGGCGGCCATATCCGCCCTGCCAACTTCGCCGAAGATCGTATCGACCGCCACTTGGCCGAACACCAGACCGGCAAGCGCCGCGTTGTCGTTGCCCTGCGCCAGCGTCGTGGCCGCACCCGTGCCTTCGTTGCCATGAACGAAGCGGAAGGCGTCGATATCGCCGCTCAGGTCGTGTCGCGCAAGTCGGTCGTGTTTGCCGATGAAGCCGGCCATTGGGACCGCCTGCATCAGGCTTGGATCGTTGGCCGGATCAATCACCGTGAGGCCTA
>NZ_JAYRYM010000255.1:0-5107 GCF_041917035.1 Devosia sp.
TTCGTGCCAGCGGCGGGGCCGATGGCGGCATCATGAAACTGGGCAGGGCGGTGATCGGCAACTCGGCGCAACGCATCATCGACGGCTTCTTCGAGCGCTTCGGCCGTGCCATGGGCGCGGACGTGACTCCGTTGCAGGGCTGAATGCCACGCAGTTTTTTCCATTTGGTCAAAAAAGCCGCCGCATCCCTCTTGCCGAGCGCGCGATTGCACGATTGTATTCGCCGTTAACGCGCCGGGCTGTCAGGGCGGCATTTGCCGTTGCCGGACGCGAAACAGGGAGACTGATCCATGAACCATTTCAGCAAGCATCTCGGCGTTCTCGCCGCGGGCGTCGCCATGTCGGCTCTGGCTGCCGGCGCCGCACTCGCCGATCCGGCGATCATCTATGACCTGGGCGGCAAGTTCGACAAGTCGTTCAACGAGGCGGCCTACAACGGTGCCGAGGCCTGGAAGGCCGAGTCCGGCGGCGCCTACATCGATCTCGAGCTGCAGAACGACGCGCAGCGCGAGCAGGCCCTGCGCCGCTTCGCCTCGCAGGGTGCCAACCCGATCGTCATGGCCGGCTTCTCGTGGGGCACCGCCCTCGGCACCGTCGCCGCCGAGTTCCCGGATACCAACTTCGTCGTCATCGACGCCGTCGTCGATCAGCCGAACGTGCAGTCGATCATCTTCGACGAGCACACCGGCTCGTTCCTCGTCGGCGCGCTCGCCGCGCTGAAGTCCACCACCGGCACCGTCGGTTTCGTCGGCGGCATGGACGTGCCGATCATCCACAAGTTCTACTGCGGCTACGCCCAGGGCGCCAAGGCCGCCAACCCGGCGGTCAAGCTGATCGAGAACTATACCGGTACCACCCCGGCCGCCTGGAACGACCCGGTCACCGCCGGTGAGCTCACCAAGGCGCAGTTCGATGCCGGCGCCGATATCGTCTTCGCCGCCGCCGGCGGTTCGGGCCTCGGCGTGCTGCAGGCCGCCGCCGACGCCGGCAAGCTCGCCATCGGCGTCGACAGCAACCAGAACTACCTGCATCCGGGCTCGGTGCTGACCTCGATGCTGAAGCGCGTCGACGTCGCCGTCACCACCGCCTTCAAGGAAGCCGGCGACGACGCCACCTTCAAGCCGGGCATCACCGTGCTCGGCCTCGCCCAGAACGGCGTCGGCTACTCGCTCGACGAGCACAATGCCTCGCTGATCGATGACGCGCTGAAGGCCAAGGTCGACGAGCTGTCGGCCAAGATCCAGTCGGGCGAGATCGTCGTCCACGACTACACCGCCGACTCGACCTGCCCCGGCATCTGAGTGGCGTCGGTGACGTCCACCGCCCAGACGGGTGACACACATGCGCAGCGGCCCCAAGGGGCCGTTGCGTCTTCGGCCGTTGCGTCCGAGTTCGCCATCGAACTCGAAAAGATCAACAAGCGCTTCGGCCCGGTTCACGCCAATCGCGACATCGACCTCAAGATCCGCCGCGGCTCGGTGCACGGCATCGTCGGCGAGAACGGCGCCGGCAAGTCGACGCTGATGTCGATCCTCTACGGCTTCTACACCGCCGATTCCGGCGAAATCCGTGTCGACGGCGTGCCGCACAGGATCACCGATTCCCGCCACGCCCTGGCCCTCGGCATCGGCATGGTGCACCAGCACTTCATGCTGGTCGACAACTTCTCCATCCTCGAAAACGTCATCCTCGGCGTCGAGGACAATGCGCTGCTCGGCCCCAGCCTCGAGCGCGCCCGCAAGGAACTGCAGCGCCTCGCCCACGAGTACAACCTCGAAGTCGATCCCGATGCGATCATCGAGGACGTTTCGGTCGGCACCCAGCAGCGCGTCGAGATCCTCAAGGCCCTCTACCGCGGCGCCGACGTCCTCATCCTCGACGAACCGACGGGGGTGTTGACCCCTTCCGAGGCGGACGATCTGTTCCGTGTGCTGCGCGTCCTGCGCGACCAGGGCAAGACCATCATCCTCATCACCCACAAGCTGCGCGAGATCATGGCGATCACCGACTATGTCTCGGTGATGCGCCAGGGCGCGATGGTGGCGACGCTCGAGACCAGGACCACCAACCCCGAGGAACTGGCCGAACTGATGGTCGGCCGCCGCGTGCTGCTGCGCGTCGAGAAGGGGCCGGCACATCCGGGCGAGGTCTTCCTCGCCGTCGACAATCTCGTGGTCAAGGACGACCTCGGGGTCACCCGCGTCAAGGACGTGAGCTTCACCGTGCGCGGCGGCGAGATCGTCGGCATCGCCGGGGTCGCCGGCAACGGCCAGACCGAGTTGCTCGAATCCGTCTCCGGCATGCGCGACCAGGCGAGCGGCACGGTCCGGCTGAAGGGCACGCCGCTCTCGCTCGAGGGCGATGACGGCGCGCATCGGGCCCGCCAGGCCGGGCTTGCCCATGTCCCCGAGGATCGTCAGCGCATGGGCCTCGTCACCGCCTTCGAGGAGTGGGAGAATGCCATCCTCGGCTACGAGGATGATCCGGCCTATGGCACGGGCATGCTGCTCGATATCCGGGCGGCCCGCGACAAGGCTCGCCAGCGCATCGCCGAATTCGACATCCGGCCGGCCAACGAACGCCTGAAGACCGCCAACTTCTCCGGCGGCAACCAGCAGAAGATCGTGCTCGCCCGCGAGATGTCGAGCAACCCCGAAGTGCTCATCGTCGGCCAGCCCACCCGCGGCGTCGATATCGGTGCCATCGAGTTCATCCACAACCAGATCATCCGGATGCGCGACGCGGGCAAGGCGATCCTGCTCGTCTCGGTCGAGCTCGACGAGATTCGCTCGCTCGCCGACCGCATCCTCGTCATGTTCGACGGCCAGATCGTCGGCGAGGCCGATCCGGCGACTGCGACCGAGGGCGAGCTCGGTCTGATGATGGCCGGCGTCACCGCCGGGAAGGGAGCCGACAGATGAGCGCCCTTCGTCCACTGCCGCGCTGGGCCGATATCCTGCTCCTGCCGCTGATCAACCTGACGCTGGCCTTCGTCGTCTCCGGCCTCGTCGTGCTCGCCATCGGGCAGAACCCGCTGGCCGCGCTCGAGGCCATCGTCGGCGGCGCCTTCGGCAACGGCTACAATATCGGCTACACGCTCTACTATTCGACCAACTTCATCTTCACCGGCCTCGCCGTGGCCGTCGCCGCGCATGCCGGCCTGTTCAACATCGGCGGCAACGGCCAGGCCTATATCGCCGGGCTCGGCGTCATCCTCGTCGCCCTGCCGCTGCAGTTCCTGCCCTGGTGGATCACATTCCCGGTTGCCGTGATCGCCGGCGCCGCCGTCGGCGGTTTCTGGGCCTTCGTGCCGGGCTGGCTGCAGGCGAAGCGCGGCAGCCACGTCGTCATCACCACCATCATGTTCAACTTCATCGCCGCCGCGATCATGGTCTACATGGTGGTCAACGTGCTCAAGCCGGCCGGCGTGCTGGCCCCGGAATCGGCGATGATCGCGCCCGAGGGCCGCATGCCCAAGCTCGGCACCTTCATCCCCTGGTTCAAGAACACCGACGTCAACTTCACCCTGATCCTCGCGCTCGCCTGCCTCGTCGGTGCCTACATTCTCATCTGGCATACGCGCTTCGGCTTCCAGATGCGGGCGCTTGGCCACAACCCCACCGCCTCGAGCTATGCCGGCATCTCCAATTCGCGCACCATCATGATCGTCATGACGCTGTCGGGCGCGCTCGCCGGCATGGTGGCGGTCAACCAGATCGTCGGCGTGCAGTACCGGCTGGTGCTCGACTATGTCGCCGATGCCGGCTTCGTCGGCATCGCGGTGGCGCTGATGGGCCGCAACCACCCGGTCGGCATCCTCTTTGCCGCCCTGCTGTTCGGCGCCCTCTACCAGGGCGGCAACGAGCTGCAATACGTGATCCCCGGCCTGTCCAAGGAAATGGTCGTCGTCATCCAGGCCCTGGTGATCCTCTTCACCGGTGCCATGGAGGGCCTCTTCCGCCCCGGCCTGCAGCGGGCCTTCATGCTGTTCGGCACCTCGGCGAAGCGGGAGGCCTGAGCCATGGACATGGCCCTCGTCCTCTCTACCCTCGATGCCACGCTGCGGCTCTCGACGCCCCTGCTCTTTGCCAGCCTTGCCGGCCTCTATTCGGAACGCTCGGGTGTGTTCGACATCGGACTCGAGGGCAAGATGCTGATGGCCGCCTTCGCCGCCGGCGCGGCCGCCTCGGTCTTCGACTCGGTCTGGATCGGCCTCCTCGCCGGCATTCTCGTCTCGCTGGGGACGGCGGGGCTGCAGGGGGCGGCCGCCATCACCCTCAAGGGCAACCAGCTGATCGCCGGTACCGCCATCAACATGCTGGCAGCCGGCCTCACCACGTTTCTGGGCATCCAGTGGTTCGCCCAGGGTGGCCGCACGCCGCAGCTCAAGGCCGGCCAGCGCTTCACCGACATCACGCTGCCCTTCGCCGACGAGCTGCAGGGCATCCCGGTTCTCGGGCCGATCTACCACGACCTCATTTCCGGCCATAACCTCCTCGTCTACCTGGCCTTTCTCACCGTGCCGATCACCTGGTTCGTGCTTTACCGCACCCGCTTCGGCCTGCGCCTGCGCGCCGTCGGCGAGAATCCCAAGGCCGTCGACACCGCCGGCATCTCGGTCATTCGCCTGCGCTACCAGGCGGTGCTGATCACCGGGCTGCTCTGCGGGCTCGCCGGCGCCTTCTTCTCGATCGCCCAGGGCTCGGGCTTCGGCAACAACATGACCGCCGGCAAGGGCTTCATCGCGCTCGCCGCGCTGATCTTCGCCAAGTGGAAGCCGGTGCCGGTGATGCTCACCTGCCTGCTGTTCGGCTTCCTCGACGCGCTGCAGATCCGCCTGCAGAGTGCCGAGATCTTCGGCGTCGAGGTGCCGGTCCAGGCCATCCAGGCGCTGCCCTACGTGCTGACCGTCGTGCTGCTCGCCGGCTTCATCGGCAAGGCCGTCGGCCCCAAGGCCGGCGGCGTGCCGTATACCAAGGAGCGGTGAGCGTGCTCACTGTCTGGCCACAAGCACCGGCCCCCACCTCCCCCGCGACGGGGGAGGCAAGCGCAGCTTGTGAGCGCAGCGAGCTAGCGCAGGTCGGAGGGGGTGTGCGGAACCACCCAG